>JBAQFX010000161.1:0-9671 GCA_049287485.1 Anaerolineales bacterium | reverse complement strand
CCAGTAAATATGATCCGGGAACCCCACCGGTCATTGTTCGAAAAGCGGGATCGAAGATATATTGATCGCTGAATGTTCCCGAAATAACCGATGTTCCCATTGACAAATATGCATCACCAGGAGAAGTAATATTGACCCCCAACCCACTTGCCTGCCCATCACCAATGCCCGCTACCACTGGCAATCCTACGGGCAGGCCACAAGCTTCCGCAGCAGCTGGGATAAGAGAGCCAAGGATGGTTCCCGGTGGGTGTACTTCAGGAAGTTGGTCGAGCCGGATATCGACTTGATCTAATAACGACTCGGCCCAACAGTTGTTCTGGATATCGAACAACCCGGTTGGGTCAGCAGAACCCCAGCCAGTCCGGTATGAACCCGTTAATCGGTGAACGAGAAATCCATGCACATCCAGGTATTTGCGCGTTTGGGCAAATACGTCAGCTCTGTGCGCCTTAAGCCAAGCGATTTTCGCAATGGTTAAATTGACTGAGAGTTTTTTACCGGTCAGGCGGTGGAATTTGTCCCTCCCCAGAGTTTGTTCCAGAAATGGCAGGAGTTCGCGCGCCCTTTCATCCATCCAAAGGATGCCATTGATCAATGGGCGATCATGCTCGTCAAGCGCGACAAATGTCTCACGCTGGTGCGCGATGCAAAGAGCTTTCAGCCGTCTATTATCTACTTGACTCACCGCCTTTCGAATTGCATGAGTCGTGGATACCCACCAGGATTCAGCAGGTTGCTCATGCCAGGCAGGCTGAGGAGCTAACAGGGCAAGAGAGCTGTAGCCTTTGGCAACAGATGTGCCTCGACAATCCCATACGATCGCCTTACAAGCGGTTGTACTTGAATCGAGACCCAGGACCAAAGGGGATAGGTCTTTCATTACAACTATTGTCACTTTCCGCGTTATGATCCGAACATTCTTCTATGCTCGGTTTGGTTTTGGTTCGTACGGTTAGAAAATGACTGTAAACCAACGAACTATAGGAGTCTATTCATGGCGCGGATCAACCGGGATGGTAGCGGCAAGCGCCTAAAGCCTACCCTGTAGAGGTTTTTCCCGGGGCGGAGCAGCGGATTGCCGCACCAGGATGTTTCCAAGCAGAACTGTTTTGGCAGGCGGAATCCCCTTATCTAGAGTCAGGTTTTGAAGCATTAAAACCGCAGTCTTACCTAAATCGTACTTGGGAACACTAAAGGTGGTTAAAGGAGGGGTGCTATACGCGCTATCCCTCACATCGTCAATTCCGACCACAGAAATGTCATCAGGACAAACTAACCCGGCATCCTTGACCGCCTCCATCGCCCCAAAAGCCGCCCGGTCGCTCACGGCAAAAACAGCCGTCGGTGGCTCGGGAAGGGCGATGAGTTTTTGCATCTGCACGTACCCTTTTCTGGGGTTACCAGAGACGGGGCTCGGTTGGAGGCTGGGGTGCAGCGGCAAACAATTTTCCAGCATGGCGATGCGGTAACCGCGCATTCGATCGCGCAGGCTGCTGTATTTATCCGGCCCACTGAGTGCGCCGATACGCTGATGCCCTAACCGGATCAGATATTCCGTCATAATGCGCCCAGCCGTAAAATTATCGGCGGTTACAGCATGGATCGGGAGACCCAGCAAGTTCTCTACCAGAACAATCGGAACACCGGCTTCAGCGATGTGCTGGATCACATCGGGTGTGATGTCCCCATCGTTTGCAACGATCAATCCATCCACATCTCGCCCCATCAGATCGCGAATACTGCTAAGGGGATCAATTCCCGGGCGAAAGACATGCAGTAACACCTGGTAACCCAAATCATATGCGGTTTCCTCTATTCCTGAGACAATCCGAAGGTAAAATCCCTCGCTCCGTGAGGCTTCGGAAAGCGATTCCATCAGAAGCCCAATGACTTTCATTCCCCCGATACCATTTGGGCGCCTCCCAGTTACATAATTGAGGTCATTAATAACCTGTAGAACCCTCTTACGCCTGTCTTGACTCACTCCCGGCTTTCCATTAACCACCAGTGAAACAGTTGACAGGGAGACACCTGCCGTTGCAGCGACATCACGCATCGTCGGCGCTTTATTTGATCTAACCTTAGCATCATCAATCAAGATGTTTTCACTCCTCCCCGAATGGAAATCGATCCGCAATGATCAGTTCATATTTGTATAGGTAGAATACCACATTTTAATAAAACAGATTATGAACAAAGACGTTAATATTTTAATACTTTGTTCGACCAAATGCAATAGGCATTCTGAAGGCATCCTGAATTGGAATGGAGCAGATGACGAGTGGGGATGAACTGGAAGGTCGGCACCAGTCGCTAGCCCGAAAATATCCAGTAATCGGCAGGATTTGGTGGAAAAAGGGCTTGTAATCCTCGTTTTAAGGCAACATATTCTTTCCTCGCAGGCTAAAAACGGACTAGCATAAACAACATTGAAAATGTTCTAAAATACATGAACAAAAAACCTAATGTTTTATATTGACAATCGCATCAGTTTATGCTAAAGTTTAAGAGTCCTAAGTTTTCTCTCTCTTATCGATACAATTTAAGCATTCGTTTTCGAGCCCATAAATTTATAGTTGTGAAAGATTGTCGTAAGGGGAAAATCAGGTTCCTGCGTGTAGTGCCAACGGGTGGGAGGCATGGGCATTTCATCCAAGCTGGCGCTGGCGGGTTCGAGTTTTTCCCTTTCGAGGTGGTTCATGTGAGGCAAGTTAAACCGTTCAGTTCAACCCACAATCTACATACGATGGAGGAAGAAAATGAAAAAGTATAGAAATATGACCAGACGAGATTTCCTAAAGGCAGCTTCCGCATTTGCCGCGGCCAGTGCCCTGGCGAGTTGCAAACCTGCCACCCTGGCGCCACCCACGGAGGCTGGAGCCACTCAACCAGCTGCTGAGCCAACCACCGCAGCCGCAGTGGAGGAAGTGCAGCCAGGCGTACCCAGGAATCAGTGCCTCATCCTGGAGAACCCATCAGGGACAGTGCAACCGGCAGATGACTTCAACCGCTGGCGGAGCGGCTACAGTGGCAGCTGGGTATGTGGCCTCCAGCAACTGGCCCTGGATGCGCTGTGGTTCATCGACCCGGATGCGGGCGTCAAAGGCGTATGGGATAATGCCCTGGCAGCCGAGAAGCCGATCTACAATGCCGACTACACGCAGATGACCGTCAAACTCCGCCAGGGTCTCTATTGGAGCGATGGCGTGGAGTTCACGGCGGATGACTTGTACTACACCGTCGATGCCGCTATGAAGAACAAAGGGCTGTCCAATAATGGCCTGTTCACGGGCAATATCGACAAGCTGGAACAGCCCGATAAATACACAGTCATCTTCCACCTGAAGGCCCCCAACTCGCGCTTCCACTCGGCCTTCACCGTGCGCTGGGGCGCTACCTACATGATGCCCAAGCACATTTTTGAAAAGGAGCAAGACCCGGTGGCGTTCAAGTTCAACCCACCGGTCAGCCTGGGCGCCTACACGCTCAAGGACTTTGATCCAAACGGCAAATGGTACCTGTGGCAGCGCCGTGACGACTGGCAGCGGACCTCGGTCGCCCTGCTTGGCAACGTGGATGTCAAGTACGCCATGTATATTGACCCCGGTCCAAGCGATAAGCGCGTTATCGCCCAAACAGCACACCAGCTGGATGTGATCCACGACTGCACCCCCGAAGGACGCATTACCCTTGCCAAGAACAGCCCCACCTCGGTCGGCTGGTTCAAATCGTTCCCCTGGGCCCACCCGGATCCCACCCTGCCTGCGGTCATCTACAACAACGAAAAACCCGGCCTGGACAAGAAGGAAGTCCGCTGGGCGCTAACGCTGGCGATCGATATCGCCCAGGTGGCCCTGGCCTCCTACAAAGGTGCGGCCACCATCTCCGCCATCCACGTCCCGCCGACTGGGATGTACCCCCATTACTACCACACGCCGCTGGAACCCTGGCTGAATGACTTTACCATCAAGGTTGGCGGGCAGGACTACAAGCCCTACGATCCAACCGCCGCCCAACGGATTGCCGATTTGGCCCGCCAGAGCTTGGGCGACCTGGTTCCAACCGATGCCGACACCATCAAGAAATACATTGGGGCCGGTTGGTGGAAAAACGATCTCAAAGCGGCCGAACAGCTGATGCTCGACGCCGGCATGAAGAAAGGCAGCGACGGTAAATGGCAGCTCCCAGATGGTTCCGCCTTCAAGGTGCCGCTGATGGGCCTGGGCGAAAGCAATCCGACCATGAACCGGGCTGCCGCAGCGGTTGTCGAGAACTGGAAGGCTTTCGGCATCGACGCCACCCTCGACGCGCAGGCCAATCTTTGGCCCATCATGAGCAGCGGCGAATACAGCTCCAGCTTTGCCTGGACGATCGAGACCTGGGGTGGAGACCCCGACCTGTTCTTCTTCCTCCAGTCCTGGCACTCAAAGTTCTACGTAGCGAGCGGCGAACCCGCTGCCGGCACCAACAGCATGCGCTGGAAGAACCCCGAACTCGACCAGATCATCGAAAGCATCCAGAAGATCTCCTTCGACGATTCTAAGGGCGTCGAGCTGGGGCTGCAGTACTGCAAGCTCGCCGCGCAGGATATGCCGATTACCCCCATCATGGCATACAACGTCTTCACGACCATGGACACCACCTACTTCACCGGGTATCCATCGGTGGATGATCCTTACACGGATCCAGTACCGAACTGGGGTAACACCAAGTATATGTACCTCAAGATTAAACCCAAGAATGCATGACTTCGCCGCTGCAAAGGTTGCGTTGCTCATTGGGCTAGTGCCAATGAGTCGAACGCGATGATCAAGATAAAAAAGTAGTAGCAACACCATCCCCCTCCATGGTGGATACCTGAAACGGCAGCCACTATGGAGGGGGTTCTCATATTGGAGATAGTCCAAATGCGACGGTTTATCCTTCGTTATTTAATTCCGCGCTTCCTTCAGTTCTTAACAATCATTTTTGTTGGGATCACGGTCACCTTTATCATTCCCCGGCTATCACCCACAGACCCGGTAGAAGCGCAGATATCCATGATGATGGCGAGGGGTGAAACCCTCGATCCCCAATCCATAGCCTCAATGCGCGCCGCTCTGACAGATATGTACGGCCTGTCTGGCGGTTCGGTCGAGCAGTATTTCGCGTTTTGGGGCCGCCTGCTCCGGGGTGACCTCGGCCCTTCGCTCGCAAATTTCCCGGCCCCGGTGTCCGAGATGATTGGCCAGGCCATGCCGTATACGCTTAGCCTGTTGATTCCCGCCGTGCTGATTTCGTGGGTTTTTGGCAACCTGTTCGGCACCTGGTCAAGCTACTATCCGAAAAACAAAGTCTTAAGCGTGATCGAAGTGCTGGGCCAGGCAGTCCGCCCTATTCCATACTATATTGTAGCCATGGTCCTGCTGGTGGTGTTTGCTTTCTTCATACCCATCCTCCCCTTCAGCGGGGCGTACGATGTCGGGACTCGTCCTACCTGGACATTCGACTTTCTCTTGACCTATATACAGCATTCCATACTCCCGGCAGCTACCCTGATACTGGTCGGGTTTGGCGGCTGGTTTATCGGTATGAAATCCCTCACCTCCAACATTATTTCGGAGGATTATGTTGTCTATGCCGAAACTACCGGGATGAAGGAAAGTAAGATTCTCTCGCAATATATCATGCGCAACGCCCTGCTGCCGCAGATCACCGGCCTGGCGATGTCGCTTGGAACGGTTTTTAGCGGCGCGCTCATTATGGAGGTTGTCTTTGGTTTCCCGGGGATTGGCGCGCTGACCATGGCGGCAGTCTTTAGGAACGATTATTCCATGATCATGGGCATTGCCATTTATTCGATTATCGGCGTGGCTGTGACCGTTTTTCTCGTGGATTTAATTTACCCGCTGTTCGATCCACGGGTGCGGTTCCAGTAAGAGGCCAGCCTTATGCTCAAAGTAATTCGCGATTTGCTAAAATATGACGGCCGCTTCCGCATTGCCTTTATTTTCGTAATAGCGGTGGTGGTGATGATTTTCCTGTCCTTTGTCTCCCCGTATGACCCAGGCAAGAGCTTTGTTGTCGCAATGGATACACCCCCATCACTGGAGCACATATTCGGCACCGACTCCCGCGGCCAGGATATCTTCTGGTGGATGACTTTTGGCGTGCGCAATTCGCTTGTGATGGGGATGATCACGGCGGTTATCTCGCGTGTGCTCGCCATCTTCGTCGGCCTTATTGCCGGGTACCAGGGCGGGTGGCTTGACCGGGTGCTGATGTCGATCAATGACAGCTTCGTGGTATTGCCCCTGCTCCCCATACTGATTCTGCTGGGTTTCCTGCTGCGCGACCAGATGAACCTGTTCTTACTGGGAGTCATCCTGGGCTTCTTTGGCTGGCCTTATGACGCCCGCCTGATCCGTTCCCAGGTGTTGAGCTTGAAGGAGCGCTCATTTACCCGAACCGCGGTCTATTCCGGGACCAACGGATTCTGGATTACGATCAACGAGCACCTTCCCTTTGTGCTGCCAATCGTGTTTGCCACCACCATTAATAACTTGCTGTGGTCCATTGGGATGGAAGTCACTTTGAGTGTACTGGGGCTTTCGGACCTGACCACCCCTTCCCTTGGAACCGCGCTCTTCTGGGCCAATCAGCACGGGGCCTTGGTGGCGGGGAACTGGTGGTGGATCGCCGCGCCAACGCTGGTGGCTATTGTTCTGTTCCTGGGTTTGTACTTGCTGTTCGCAAGTATTAATGAGTACATCGATCCTCGGACCCGCTTGCGCTTGATGGGAGGATAAGCAGTGGCATTATTAAGCGTTCAAGACCTTCGGGCTTATTACCGGACTGAACTCTACGGAATTTCTCGGACCGTACGAGCTGTCGATGGAGTTACTTTTGACCTTCTTCCGAATGAGATTTATGGTGTGGCCGGCGAGTCGAGCTGTGGTAAAACAACCCTGATCAAAGTGATCTCAGGGAATATCAAACATCCCCTAAAGGCTATGTCTGGGAGTGTCAACTACAATTTTGGTGATTATAAAGTCGATATGCTGAAGGTCTCGCAGGATGAGCTCCGGCGGAACATCCGTTGGAAGGAAATCTCGTATGTGATGCAGGGATCGATGAGTGTTCTCAATCCGGTGCGCAGGATCATTAAAACCTTCGAGGATATCGTTGATACACACGAACCAATCACCGATAAGAAGAAATTCCTGGAAGAGGCAACCGCTCACGTCAACCGTCTGGGACTCCCGACCGAAATCCTAAACTCCTACCCGCACCAGCTTTCTGGCGGCATGAGGCAACGGGTGGCCATCGCCCTGGCAACCCTGTTTCAACCCAGCTTGATTATTGCCGATGAGCCCACCACAGCGCTGGATGTGGTTGTTCAGCGGGGAGTCCTGCAGATGCTGAAAGATATCCAGTCGATGAGCAGCAATACGGTGCTCCTGGTGACTCATGATATGGCTGTGCATGCCAATGTGGCCAACCGGGTTATGATCATGTATGCGGGCCGGATTGCTGAAGAGGCGCCAACCGAGAGTATTTTCAATGCGCCGCTCCATCCATACACCCAGCACCTGATCCGCTCGCTGCCGATGATCGGTGAACGATCGAATAAAGCGAGCCTGAAAGGCACACCGCCAAACCTCGCCAACCCACCGAGTGGTTGCCGTTTCCACGAACGCTGTCCTTATGTCATGGATATCTGCCGGACCGAAGTACCTGAGTTGGTCACTGTTCGGGACGGACATCGCGTTGCCTGCCACATGGTGAAAGAGAACTCCCTATGAGTGCAACCGATAAATTGCTGGATGTTCAACATGCAACCGTCGAATTTCAAATTGGTGGCCTGGTCGGCGGTTCCCTCCTTGTAGCCGTCAACGATGTTTCCTTCTCGCTGGACATTGATCAACCGGAGATTTTTACCCTGGCAGGTGAAAGCGGCAGTGGCAAGACCACCCTCTCTCGCCTGCTCCTGCGTGACCTTGAACCGACGCGGGGCAGGGTATTATTTGAAGGGCGCGATCTGGCAACGATTCGTAATCGATCCGAGTTTAAGGAGTTCATGAAGCGCGTTCAACCGGTTTTCCAGAATCCATTCGAAACCTTTAGCCCCTTGCGTAGGGTAGATGCCTACCTGTTTGATACCGCGGTGAACTTCGGGATGACGACTGATCGTCGTGCTGCAGTCCAGGTCGTTGATGGTGCTCTCCAGAATGTAGGATTGACGCTGGAAGAAGTGAGCAGGCGGTACCCCCACGAGCTTTCTGGCGGACAGACCCAGCGCGTCTCCGTCGCACGGGCGCTCATCTCCCAGCCTAAACTGATCATTGCTGATGAACCCGTCTCGATGGTCGATGCTTCGCTACGCATGGAAATCGTCAACCTCTTCCGCAACCTTCGGGATACAAAGAAGGTAAGCGTAATTTACATCACGCACGACCTAGCGACTGCCTACTACATCAGCGATCGGATTGCGATCATGCTGCGTGGATTTATCGTTGAATCAGGGCCAGTTGAGGATGTCTTGGACCGACCCTTTCATCCCTACACAAAGCTCCTCAAGGAATCAGTGCCAGCACCCGCGCCCAATGAAAAAGC
Source organism: Anaerolineales bacterium (assembly GCA_049287485.1). Taxonomy (GTDB): domain Bacteria; phylum Chloroflexota; class Anaerolineae; order Anaerolineales; family UBA4823; genus FEB-25. The sequence goes on along the minus strand of JBAQFX010000161.1, from coordinate 1,073 downwards.
GTCATGGGCGAGACACATTGCGCTCGGAACGACGGAGGTGAAAGAATATGGCCGGGTGGGATGCAAATTTGCGGGTCGCTGCCCGCAGGTGATGGACATCTGCCGTCAAGTTGATCCCCCAGATGTACAAATCGAACGGCGGTCGGTGAAGTGCTACCTGTACACAGAGCACGCCGGGCAGGCTTCTCCAGAGAAATGAAAAGGTAAAAATAAAAATGAATACGACTCAAATCACCCTCAATCCGGCTGATACAATCGCCACCATCAACCCAAACATTTACGGCCACTTCGCCGAGCACCTCGGCCGGTGCATCTATGATGGCATGTGGGTCGGCGAGGATGCACCTATACCCAACATAGGCGGCTTTCGTACCGATATCATCGAAGCCCTGCGCCGGCTGAAACCACCTATCATCCGCTGGCCGGGTGGCTGCTTCGCCGATGACTATCACTGGCAGGATGGAATTGGTCCGCGTGACCAGCGACCCCGCCGGATCAACATCCATTGGGGCGAAGTGGTCGAAACCAACCACGTCGGCACCCAGGAATTTATCCGCTTCTGTCGCCTGGTTGGCGCACAGCCTTATTTTTGCGGCAATGTTGGTTCCGGAACTACCCGCGAGCTGCGCGATTGGGTCGAGTATTGTAACTTTCCCGACTCTGGCCCGAATGGATCGACCTGGGCGCAGCAGCGTGCTGCAGATGGCAGCCCCGAATCCCTGGATGTCACCTATTGGGGTGTGGGCAACGAGAACTGGGGTTGCGGGGGCAACTTCTCCCCGGAAGATTATTGCACGGAGTTCCGTCGCTATGCGTCTTTTGTGCGTGGCTTTGGCAGGAAGCTGTTCGTGATAGCCTGCGGCCCGGCCAGCAATGATGTAGAATGGACCGACCGGTTCTTCCGCAAACTCTATAAGGATTACTGGATCTTCAATAACATTGACGGCTTTGCCGCACACTATTACTGTGGCACGGCTGGTACCGCTACCGAATATACCGAGCAGGAATTTTACCGCCTTCTCGAAAAAGGGCTGAAGATGGAAGCTCTGGTCCTCCAACAACGTGCGGCGATG
>JBAQFX010000160.1:0-44890 GCA_049287485.1 Anaerolineales bacterium | reverse complement strand
AGTTGGGAGCGCTCCCACTCAGCCGAGGCGAAACTGGCTGAACTGCTTTCACCAATGGCAGCCTGATACCACTCCCAGGCACATCGCAGATCAGAGCGGCCAGCCTCGATATCCGCTTTGATCTCGCGGATGGTTTCAATCCATGGTAGTGAGAACCCCGCATCCTTGAGTATCTTGTAGGCCAGCTCCCATCCCGGGTCGGCATGTGGGTTATTTGCATCCGGTTGCAAGGGTTTGCCCTTACCGGGCAAGTTATCGAATTTACCTTCAGCCATGGCCTGGCGCAACAGCTCTTCGATGTTGGACATGATCAAACCCTCAATAATAACGTTTTAATTCAGCCACCGGCAACACCACCAATCCCTCCGAGGCATCACCCAGCAGGGTGATCCGTGTTGGGTGGCTGGTAGCTTGCCAGGCGGTGTAGGCTGCCACCAGGGCATCCAGCTCTCCCTGGGAATACAGGTTTTTCGTCTGTAAATTGCCCTGCAGGATGTGGCGCGCCGTGATGCCCTTGACCAGGTCCATCGGGTCGGGTAGGCTCACTTTATGCCTGTAAAGCACCAATTGGCGCTGGATGCGACCTTCCAGGCTGTGCTTGGGCAGGGGAACATGCCCAAGCAGGGTGCAGAAGCTGGCATGCGGGTAAACTTCCAGCCACTGCAAGGCTGCCTGTTCTGTGGGATAAGGTTGGTATCCCATCTGCTCCAGGCGGTAGTACAGGTGAAAACCCATTTTCATCCAGTTGGGGCAGGCATTCTCGTCAGCAGGGGTCTGATAGCAGCTGATGCGGTGCTGGCGTAATAAGTATTCCACCAGGCGGAAGTCCATCCAGCGACCCGGGCGGGGTGGGGGATTGAGGCTGTCGCGCAGCTCGGTGTGTGACATCAGGCGCAGGCTGGGGCGGCGAGGGGCGCACACGGCTACCATGGATTGGTGCTGACCAGCGGTGAAGGCCAGCACTTCCTCCAGACTGCCACGGCCCAGCGCCATCAGGCGCAGCTCGCCATCCAGGGCGGCATAGGAGAAGGGTTTGCGCCCAGCTGTGGGGTCGATGCCGATGAAGGAGGATCCGGAGAAGAACATATTAATATTATACGATAAACTACCCATATGCCTTAAAGTCGCTCATCCTATATTGAAATTCTGCGGAATACTATTCATCTATTCCATGGAAATCAACCCTGATTAGATATATTCGTCTCAAACGAATACCTGTTGCCTGCTCGAGCACTGGTGACAGGATTCGGTCGTGACGTAATTTCTCACTTATCAGCTTCTATCTCATCTGCCTTGAAGGTCTTGGGGAGAATGTGATCTATTTTACAAATTCAAGACCGACCACGATTTCACCTGGATAAAGCGTCCCAGGCGGTTCGTCCCTGATGAGCAGCTCACACTGGGCTGGGTTCAGCACTACGGGTATGGTGGTTGATTCGGTAATCTGATAATTAAAGTTCTGCGCTCCCTGGCAGGTAAGATACAGGTTGAACTCTCCCATAATCAAATCTGCTGACAGGTTATAAATTCCAGGATTATTGATCAGGAATATATAATCGGAGTGTGAGTATTTATTTTGAATGGTGAAGGGCGTTGTTCCAACCGTCCAGAATTCATACTGATCGTTGTCGTTTAGGGAGTAAATGTAATGATCTCCGACGGTGATATCCCCTTTCCAAAGCAACCATGATTCACTGTTTGGGCTACAGCTAACGGACATTTCCTTTGTGTCAATCCAAATTTTGCCATCTGTTACATCGTTTGCATTGCAAATCAGATGAACGTTTGCAGCTCCAAATATATTAGATGGGACCACTCTGTGGTTTGAAAATGGGGTTATCGCACCTGACCCGGAAAATATCAGGGTGGGAGCAATGACTCCTGGCTCTTCCAGCGGGAGTGGGCTGGGTGAAACCGGTGCGGGTTCAATTGGTGCAGCAGTCGCGGTAGTGGCACTGGCTGATTCTTGATTCGTTTGGATTGGCGGATTCGCTTGTTGGGTTAGCTGGCTCATCAACGTGTTGAGCTGATTGCTGAGTGCTTGATTGGTTGCTTCCAGGTCGCTGATACGAGAACCTTGGCAGCTGGTAACGAACAAGGATAAAAGAATGAACGATGAGATATACAGATACTTTTTCATTTCAGCTCTCCTTTAGCTCGAATAGGATTAATGACATAAGTCGCCTTGTCAGGTGCAATCGTCAATAGTATTTTTTGATGCCGACCTTTCGCTTTTACTCAAATTTACTGCAACAATAATTGCATACAGTAATTATCGGTGTAATTATAATTTACACCCATTATTCAATTAATGCAATAGGAAAAATTCTAAGCGAACGACATCCTGGAAAATCGTTGGTGAGACATAATGGAATTGTCGATCTATCTTATCCCTGTGTATGGTTCAATGCCATTATGCAATGAACCCTGGAAAATCCTTTATTTAAAATACGCTAATGAATCGCATTTTGACGAGACGGCATCACGATGCTATACTACACCCACTTTTACTGTTAGGAGGAAATAACAATGACTGAGAGTTTCAAACTTACTTATGCCACCATGTTCAACCCGCCCGAAGAATTGCACACGCATTTCGAGGCAGCTCTGGTAAACGTAAAAACCAGCCTGGGTCAGGAGCATGGCATGTTGATCGGTGGCAAAGATCATTTCACTACCGAAAAGTTCGAAGACCGCTCGCCCGCCGATACCGACGTGGTGCTGGGCATCTTCCAGAAAGGCGGCGAGCAAGAGGCATTGGACGCTCTGGACGCAGCCCGCAAGGCCTTCCCAGGCTGGAGCCGTACCAGATGGCAGGAACGGGTGAGGCTGATGCGTAAAGCCGCTGACCTGATCTCTGAGCGCACCTTCCTGATCTCGGCTGCCTTATCCATGGAAGTGGGCAAGAACCGCATGGAGAGCCTGGGGGACGTGGCTGAGACGGCTGATCTGATCCGCTATTACTGCTCCGAGATGGAGCGCAACCAGGGTTACCAGGTGGAGATGGGGCGTGACCCGCTGGTGGGCTATACTGCCAGCAACCTTTCCGTCATGCGTCCCTATGGCGTATGGCTGGTGATCAGCCCCTTCAACTTCCCGGCTTCTTTGACGGGTGGCCCAGCCGGTGCAGCCCTGGTAACCGGCAACACCGTGGTGATGAAGCCGGCTACCGATACCCCCTGGACGGTGCGCTTGCTGGCGGAGTGCTTTAGAGACGCTGGCGTGCCAGATGGCGTGGTCAATTACGTTACCGGGCCGGGCAGCACGCTTGGGCAGGCCCTGATCACCTGCGCCGACGTGGATGGCGCCACCTTCACCGGCTCGTTTGGGGTTGGCATGAGCATCTTCCGCGATTTCTCCAATTGCAGCTATGTTCGCCCGATCATCCTGGAGCTGGGTGGCAAGAACCCGGTGATCGTCTCACGCCATGCCGACCTGGAGAAAGCTGCTACGGGCATCGTCCGTTCAGCCTATGGCTTGCAGGGGCAAAAATGTTCGGCTGCTTCACGCCTGTACGTGGAGGAGCCGGTATATGATGAGCTGACGGAGCGCCTGGTGAGTAAGATCAACCAGCTGGTGATCGGCGACCCAACCGAGCGTAACGTGTACCTGGGACCGGTGGTCAACCGCAAGTCTTACCAGGATTTCATCAATTACGCCGAGGAACTATCGCAGGCAGGTAATTTCCTGACCGGCGGAAAGGTGCTCACCGAGGGGAACTATGCCAAAGGTTATTTCTGTCAGCCGACCCTGGTAGCGGATGTGCCTTTCGACCATCACCTGTGGAAGGACGAGATGTTTGTACCCATTATCACCATCGGGCGTGTGAAAGACCTGGATGAAGCCATGCTGCAGGCGAACAATGTGAATTATGGCCTGACATCGGGCTTTTATGGCGCTGAGGATGAAGTGGACTGGTACTTCGATCACATCCAGGCCGGCGTGAACTACGTCAATCGCCCCCATGGTGCTACCACGGGTGCCTGGCCTGGCTTCCAACCTTTTGGAGGCTGGAAAGGCTCAGGCTCCACAGGCAAGAATGGCGGCGGTCGCTATTACCTGCCTCAATACATGCACGAACAGATCCATACCGTGATTCGGTGATCATTTATATGACCAGGGATGTCAAAAGAAGGGCACAGGAGTAGAATTTAACTGGCAGGCACATATATTCTCCCCTGTGCCCCTGGCAGAGTACGAGGTAAATAATGAAACAACGTTTAGAGACATCCCTGGTGAGGATGGCATGCAGTCTGGAAAAAGCAAAATAGGCAGGTTCCTCTTTTTTATCGGCTTGATCTTGCTGGTGATATTTTTCGCCATGGATCAAGCCAAAAACCCCGCGTACGGCTATTTTTGTGTCGGGGCGGTTGTGGTTATCTTGGGGGCACTATTAATGTTGCGCGGCCAACGACCGCCGGATGAAAGCATGCGCTTCCGCACTTTAAGACGCTGGCGTGAACAACAGAAGGAACGTAAAGCTGAAAGGAACAAGAAACCTTTTGAGCATTAAAATCAGATCAGGAGGCTCCCAAAGCATATGTCTAAAGTAATTCCACTCGCAGAAGCTGTGCGCCAGTTCGTCAGGGATGGTGACCTGGTATATGCGGCTGGTTTCACCCACCTGATCCCCTTTGGGGTCGGGCACGAGATCATCCGGCAGCGTAAACGTGACCTGACCCTGGCACGCGCCACTCCCGATTTAATCTACGACCAGATGGTAGCCGCAGGCTGCGCCCGCAAGGTCATTTTCTCCTATATGGGCAACCCGGGCGTGGGGTCGTTGCGTGTCGTGCGCGCTGAAATTGAGGCAGGCAGGTTGGAATGGGAGGAATTCTCGCACTTCGGCATGATTTCTCGTCTGCAGGCCGGGGCGACCGGTTTACCCTTCATGCCCATGAACCCAACCGCAGCGGGCGACCTGGAGAGGGTGAATCAGATGTATCATACGGTGAAAGACCCCTATAGCGGGGGCGAGGTAGTGGTGGTGCCAGCCCTCAAGCCGGATGTAGCCATCGTGCATGTGCAACGCGCCGATGCGGAAGGCAATGCCCACATCTGGGGCATCATCGGAGAGCAAAAGGAAGCTGCCTTTGCGGCTGAACGGGTGATCCTGACCGCTGAAGAGATTGTCGACGAAGCGATCATCCGCTCAGACCCTAACCGCACGCTGATCCCCGGTTTTATCGTGGATGCTGTCTGCCAGGTGCCGTACTGTGCCCATCCCTCCTACACCCAGGGATACTACGATCGTGATAACGATTTTTACCTGCTTTGGGACCAGATCAGCAGGAAGCGTGAAACTGTCCAGGCTTATTTAGATGAATGGGTATATGGCGTCAAAGATCGGGCGGAATATTGGCAGAAACTGGGAGCTGAAACCCATCAGCGCCTGATGATTGGCAGCCTGCCATCTGCACCTGTAGACTATGGGAAATACTAATATGGCTGATTACACTTCTTCTGAGCTATTGACCATCAATGCCGCCCGCTTGCTGCGTGATGGCGACCGGGTGTTTGTGGGGGTGGGTCTGCCTAACCTGGCTTGCAACCTGGCCCGGCGCACGCACGCCCCGAACCTGCTGATGATCTACGAGGCGGGCGTGATTGGTGCCCAACCAGCCCGCTTACCGCTTTCCATCGGTGACCCAACCCTGGTTAGCGGAGCCCTGTCGGTGTGTAGCATGTATGATATCTTTACCTTCTACCTGCAGCGCGGTAACGTGGATGTGGGTTTCATGGGTGGGGCACAGATCGACCGCTTTGGCAACATCAATGCCACCGTGATTGGTGACTATGCCCACCCCAAGGTGCGCCTGCCCGGTTCGGGGGGCTCGATGGAGATCGCTGCCTGGGCTAGCCGCTGCTACCTGCTCACACCACATTCGAAGCGTCGCTTCCCGGAGAAATTGGACTTCAGAACTTCAGCAGGATTTTTGAGTGGCAGGGCAGAACGCCAGGCAGCGAATTTACGTGGTGGAGGTATGCTGGCAGTGGTGACCGACTTGGGTCTGATGGAGCCGGATGAGAGTGGCGAGCTGGTGCTCACCGCCCTGCACCCAGGGGTGAGCGTGGAACAAGCCCGTGAAAATACCGGCTGGGATCTCAAGGTGGCAGAGAGATTGCGCCTCACCGAAGCACCAAAACCTGAAGAGCTGCGTATCTTGCGGGAAGAATTGGACCCCAACGGAATTTATTTGAAGGGCAGTGCTTAGAACCTGCTATACTATAGATCTACCTCTCGAGAAAATCTCGGTTTTCTTTCGACGAAACCTGACTATATTGTGGAGAAAGCATGATAACTTTCCTGATGGCATTAATCCCCATCTTGCTTATTCTTATCCTGATGCTGGGTCTGCGCTGGGGGGCGGTGAACGCCAGCATCGTTGGTTATCTGACTGCCCTGGTTATTGCCGTGTTTTATTTTGGCAGCGGCGTTGAATTATTGGCTTATGCGCACATCAAAGCCCTGCTCAGCAGCCTGGATGTGCTGTTGATCATCTGGGCTGCCTTCCTGTTCTACCGTGTTACCGACGAAGCCAAAGCCATTGCCAAATTGGGTGAAGCTCTTCCTCACCTGACGGCTGACCGGGGAATGCAAGCGCTGGTAATTGGCTGGGGGTTTGCTTCGTTCCTGCAGGGAGTGGGTGGGTTTGGGGTGCCAGTGGCCGTGGTAGCACCCATCCTGGTAGGCCTGGGCTTTGCACCGATGACCTCCATTATCATCCCTTCGATTGGCAGTGGCTGGGCAGTGACCTTTGGCTCATTAGGATCGTCTTTCCAGGCCCTGCTGGCAACCACCGGCTTAACCAGCACTGACCTGGCATTTAGCGCGGCGGCTTTTTTAGGTATATCAGCCCTGTTCACCGGATTAATGGTCATGCATGTGATCGAGGGCTGGCGCGGGGTGCTGCGCCTGGCTATCCCGGCGCTGATCCTGGGAGCGGTGATGGGGGCAGTGCAATTGCTGGTGGCGGATAAAGGTCCGTGGAACACGGCTGCCTTTGTGGGCAGCATGGCAGGCCTGTTGGTCAGCTTTGGGCTGGCACGGATTTATCGTGGGGAGCAAGGCAATAATGGCAAGCTTAACGGAAAAGTGCTGGCGCTGGCGGTATCCGGCTACGCCATTTTGGTGATCGTCACGCTGGGCATCCAGATGATCCCCAGCATAAAGTCTTTTTTTGGTGGCGTGGTGCTCAAAGTCGATGTCCCCGAGCTTACTACCAGCCTGGGATTTATTAACACTGCCAAGGCTACCAAGCCCATTTCACTGCTCAACCATGCCGGGGCGGTCTTGTTCTATGCATCTATCCTGGCATTCTTGCTATATTCGTTTGCTCACAGTTACCAGCCGGGCTCGATCAAGCGCATCCTGGTGGGGACCGTAAAACGTGTGAAAGCCCCCAGCATCAGCATCACCCTGATGGTGGGTATGGCGGTGATTATGCAGATGAGCGGTATGACGGAAGCCCTGGCAAAAGGACTGGCCCAATTCACCGGTGTGTTCTTCCCACTCATCGCCGCCTGGATCGGTGCTCTGGGAGCCTTCATGACCGGCAGCAACACCAACTCAAACGTGGTATTTTCATTGCTGCAGCTGCGTACAGCCAACTTGCTGGGTTATACCGCGGCGATCATTTTGGCCGGGCAAACTGCCGGGGCAGCCCTGGCTAGCGTGGCGGCACCTGCCAAGGTGGTGGTGGGGACGAGCACCGCTGACCTGGCTGGCAAAGAGGGCGAAGTGATGCGCAAATTACTGCCTTACGTGGTTATTCTGATCTTGCTGATCAGCCTGTTAACCGCCGTGAGCATCTGGTTCAAGCTCTGATGCTACCAGGGATAATATATATTTTGTAGGACAGATACCTATGAAAAATCCATCCATTCCCATCAACCAGCCATTGCGCAAGGACCGCGCCAAAGACGAGATCTGGATCAAATCATATTTGAAAAAAGCGCCTTTTGGAATGCTAGCCACGGAATATGAGGGTCAGCCTTTCATCAAGCCGACGTCATTCGCATATGATGAGACTGAGCATGCCATCTACATCCATGGCGCATTGGTAGGACGCATGCGCACCAACCTGGAGAGAAATCCGCGGGTCAGTTTTTGCGTGGCAGAGATGGGCCGCCTGTTACCGGCAGATACCGCCATGGAGGTGGGGATGGAATATGCCAGCGTTGTTGTATTTGGCACTATTGAAGTCCTGTCAGATCCCGCTCAGGCCAGGCATGGCTTGCAGCTGCTGTTGGAGCGTTATTTCCCCCATTTGAAGGCAGGGGTGGATTATCGTGAGATCCTCCCGGAGGAACTGGATCAAACCTCGGTTTACCGCATACAGATTAGCTCCTGGAGTGGTAAGGAAGACCACGCCAGGGAGGGTTTCCCGGGGGCATTCATCTTTCGTGCTGGCTGAACGAGAAGGAAAGAAGGGTGAGCAGGATAGTTGTGAGACGATTGGTTGCAGGTAAGGTATGGATTTAGCCTCTCACTTCAGCCAGCACTATGGGCACTCAGCCACGATTGAAACGCGTGCCCCGGGCAGGGTGAACCTGCTGGGCGAGCACGTCGACTATAACCAGGGCATCGTCCTGCCTGCTGCCATAGACCGGGCAGTGAACGTGGTGGCAGCTCCAACCACAGACAGCACGGTGACATTGGCTGCGCTCGACCTTGACGAGCGGAGTACATTTAATTTAAGCGAGGTCGAAAGGCGTTGTGATATTGATGGGAAGCCCCTGCCAGGTTGGGCGTACTACCCGGCAGGAGTGGCCTGGGCGTTACAACAAGCTGGCCTAAACTTACCCGGGATGCAGGTGGTTTATCGCTCGGATGTACCTATTGGTGCAGGCCTGAGCTCGTCTGCGGCTGTGGAGGTGGCATTTGCCACCACCTGGCAGGCCATCTCCGCCTGGCAGGTGGAAAAGCTTGAGCTGGCAAAAATCTGCCAGAAGGCTGAAAACGAGTACGTGGGGGTTTCATCGGGGCTGATGGACCAGTTTGCCAGTGTTTGCGGGGTGGAGGGGCACGTGCTGTGTTTCGATACCCGCAGCCTGGAATGGGAAGCGCTCAAAATGCCTCCCGGCACCGCCATTGTCATTGCCGATTCAGGCATCCGGCGTAGCCTGACTACCTCGGCGTACAACGATCGCCGGGCTGCCTGTGAGCAAGCCGTAAAATTATTACAAAAGTACCTGCCACACATCCATTCCTTGCGGGATGTTTCCACGGTAGAATTCGCAGCTTATAGCCCGTACCTGCCAGCTGAGATAGCCAAACGGGCAGAGCACGTGGTCAAGGAAATCCACCGCGTGGATCAGGCCATCATCGCCTTGCACCGGGGAGATGCGCGCATGTTTGGCGGGTTTATGTACGCCAGCCACAAGAGCCTGCGCGATTTGTACGAGGTGAGCATACCCGAGCTGGATAGGCTGGTAAAAATTGCGCGCGGTCTTCCTGGGATCTATGGGGCGAGGCTGACCGGGGCTGGGTTTGGCGGCTGTACGGTTAATTTAGTGGATGAGCATCAGGCAATTGGCTTTATGCAGGGGCTACAGCAAGGCTACCAACAGAAGACGGGCCATGAAGCGCAAGTCTACCTGTGCCAGGCCAGCCGCGGGGCAGAAGCAAAGCTGGTTAGGGGGTGAGCATGAATTACTCGAGGATCACGGATAGACTCTATATCGGCACCACGCCGAAGACGGAAGATTATGCCCTGTTGCGCGAGCTGGAGGTGAGGCTGGTGATCAACATGCGCATTGGGCTGCCCCCCAGGCGCGATCTGCATTATTCACCCATGAAAAGCATTTGGTTGCCGGCGATCGACTCGCCCATTTTCCCTATCCCGATGCGTTTCCTGAAGACTGGTGTAAAGGAAGCGAGGCAGGTGATGGAAAGTGGGGGCAGTGTGTATACCCACTGCTCGAAAGGCAGACATCGCGGCCCAGCTATGGGAGCGTGCATCCTGATCGCCCAGGGCATGACCCCCGAAGAGGCGATGCGCTTGATCAAGGCGCGCAGACCAGCCTCTGACCTGCAGGCCTGGTATATCCGTCGAAGGATCATGAAGTTTGCCCGGGAGTGGGATAAGAGTGAAAAAGAGAACGCATCCCTGGACAATGACTAGTCATTGATATAGAGAAGTGTCAGGATCATGCGACCCTGTCACTTCCATATTAATTAAATTATTGTGTAATTAAACGTAAATACAACCAGATCAGTGGATAGCCAGTTGAACCTGGTTTGGTTGTATTTACCGATTGATTATATTTCTATGTTCCACCCGCAATAAAAGATTACCCAAGTTGTTTGATATTAATTGATTATTTATTGAGAACGGGTAGGAGTATGTGATACGGCATCACATGCCTGAGGTTGTACAGACCGGCGATACTGTAACCGTCAGTCAGGTCGAGTGGCGGAACGGGTGGATTGGTACCATCGTCCTGGTGAGGGAAGCCTGTCCACACACTCTCATTCACAGTATGGAACAATTGGGGACGGTACATGAGCGTGAAGGAGGGAATATCGGTCAGGTAGATCTCGGTGAGATCCGTATAATCTTCCTTCAGCTGTACGGGGTCGGTTTCAGCAGGGATCGCCGAGATGAGTGCATCGGCAGCAGGATTCACGTAGCCGCCCCAGTTACCGTTCCAATTGTTATCCATCCCGGCGAATTCAGAGCTGATCAAATGGCGCACACGTCCCCATGGCTGGGTTGGGCCAGCACCGTCACTCCACATCATGAAGATATCATAACCTGTGTCAGGGAGCTGAGACCAGTTGGTGACGACGGTCTGATAATCGCTCCACTCAGGATAGTTGGTGGTGATGTCAATCCCGATCTGTGGTCCCACGGCAGCGATGATCTCAATCGCAGCCATCCAATCGGTCCAGCCATTGGGGCAAGTGGCTGTGTAGACAAGGGTTTGTCCATTATATTCGCGCCAGCCGTCAGCATTGGTGTCAATGATACCAGCGTCATTCAGGAGTTGATTGGCGCCGGCGATGTCATTGCCAGTCCACTGCAGGTCTGCCACAGCCTCGTGGTCATATAGGGATTGTTCGTAAGCTGACGGGTTCATAATCGAGCGTGGAACCTGTTCGAAGGTAGCCGATTGGTTGGTCATCGCCTCGGCGATGATCGTGTCATAGTCAACCGCAATGGCAATCGCCTTGCGCACCGCAGGCTGGTCCAAACCGTAGGACTTCAGGTTGTAGAAAGTCGTTGGCAGGCTGGCACCTATGCCATAAGGAGCATCGGGAAGGTAAGTTGAGACGGGCAGGCCATAGAAAAGCCAGAGATCTTGAACATTGGCAATATACTGTTGGCTGACATCCACCTCACCGGCTTTAAATGCGTCAAGTCCGGCATCGTTATCGGCATAGATCACATGCGCCAGGTACTTCGGAAGGGGCAGTGTGCCCCACATGGAAGCATCCTGTCCCCAGTAGTTGTCATCACGAACGAGGACAACGATCTGATCATCATCATAGTAATATAAGTAAGGACCGGAGGAAATAAAGTCTAAACCGGGATCGTTTTTGAAGGCTTCAGGATCACCACCGGAGCGTGCTTCCAGTGTTTGGGTCCAGGCTTTCTGGATCACATAACTGCTGCTCAGGTAAGCAGAGACCATCAGTGGATTGACCGCATCTCCGTGCTGATCCAATTTTGCCACGACCATAACAGTAGATGGATCGACCGCCACGATGGTATCGATGTAATCTCTATAGTTAACACCAGCATCGGTTTCGTAAAAGACATTGGAAGCCCAGGTATAGGCAACATCATCGGCAGTCACCGGGGTACCATCGCTCCAATGTGCGGCAGTTTTGAGCGTGAAGGTGATCTCAGTCCGATCTTCATTCCAGGTGTAAGGACCGTCAGCCAGTAGTGGAACCTGCTCGCCAGTAAGTATATTGTAGACGTATGGGGTTTCGGAGACGGTGACGCGGGCGTTATCCCCCTGGGCAATAGCCATGGCATTATTGCAACCGGAAGAGTATGGATTCCAACACACAACCGAACCCCACTGTTGACCATTGAAGTACAGGGTTTCATTGCGAGGCAATACATCAACCATTTCAGCGCTGGTCATGTCAGTATTGAGCGTGGGAGGCTGTGCAGCTTGCTGGGATGATTGTGCCGTGCTGGTGGTCAATCCCACCAGCATGCTAAAGATGATAATCACACCGATTGAAAAGAAAATAAAATTACGTTTCATGGCACCCTCCTCATTGGGTGTGGCAACCATTGGATGATTTGTGTAAAAAATTTTAATCCTAAGGTCGCATCCGCCTTCTATCTATTCAGTTTTGCAAAAGTTTATTTGATGAAGATTAACTAAAAAAACCGTCCAATCGGTCGGTTTCGCTATTAGCTCCCCAAAGATCTCCCCTTATATAAACGGAAAGCGACCAAATCCAATCTCTGGTTCATCGCTTCCATAAACAATACGTTAAGTTAATTGGTTAAATAAAAAGTCCTAATGAACCCTCCTTTCCAGTAATACTTTGCGACAGTATTATGAACTTTAATCAAGGCGAAGTCAAGTGCTATATGTCACTATTATCCAATATGCTGGTTTTATGGCATAAGCTGGAAGAAATATTGGCTTCACGACCCAACCACTTCTCCCACCTGGAACTTAAGCGCTTCCAACCCGGTATTGGTATCCGATAATTTTGCCTGCACTTCCTCCAGCTTGCTCTGCTCGGAACGCACGAAGCGTGAATAGGGTGCGATGGCTTCCTTGATGTTGGCTATGCCCCTCTCCATTTCGCGCCCGAACTGGGCGCGCAGGGAGTTGGTGAGCTGGTCGCGTAAATTGGCAATCTTCTGGCGCAGCTCTGCTTTGGCTTGGCGCTTGCGAGCCGGGATGATGAACAGACCGAGTAAGGCCATCATACTGGCCAGGATGATGCCAGTGGCATCAGCTGCTGCCGTGGTAGCCAGCACGGCGACCAGCGTGCCCAATCCCACCGCACCCACCTCGGTAGCAGCTAAAGCCGCCACCGCGTATTGTGCCCCCTGTGCCATGGCACTGGCCTCTGCCTGGCGATCATAGGTATCGACCACGCGTTGGGCTTGCTTGCTCAATCCCTCGATCAGCTTCTCACGGTCATAATGGAAGCTGCCCCCAGCCGCATCACCTACGATGCGCTCCTGGTGCTGCCTGCGGCGGTCAGCGATATGCTCCATCACGGCTTGCCATTGGTGCAGGTTGGCCTCCACCAGCCAGTCGATCAGTTCGTTGACCTTGGTCTCGATCTGCTGAGGCACGTCTGCCACCACGCGGCGCTCAAATTCCAGCTGGATGCGCGATTTATTCAGCAGGTCCAACACCCTGGGCAGGCGCAAGGTTTCATCGAAATAATCCTGGCCGCGCCGTTCCATCTCAAAGAGAATATTTTCGATATCAGACATGCGGTAGTCAAAATCCCGCTGCATATCCTGTTGGTACACGCCTAACTGTGTGTCAACATCCTGCAGGGTGGTGAAATCGGTCTTGAGTAGATCAAGGCGCTGGCCGGTGACTTCCAGGTATTGGTTCACCAGGTGCGAGGCAACCCCCAGCGGATTCATGAACTTTAGCGACAGGCGACCTTTCTCGTCCAGGGTGTTCTGGATAAATTGCTCCAGGTTTTCAAATAAGCTGGCTTTCCAAAGCCCGGTCTCGCCCAGCTTGGCGCGTAAGGCTAGGCGGGCACTGACGGGGAAGATTTCAGGGGTGATACCCAGCAGGGCACGTGCATTTTCATCGATGAACGCCACCACCTGGTCCAGTTCTTCGCGGCTTTGGAACAGGTCGATTTTGTTCAGCACGATGACCACTTTCTTACCCCAATCGCGTATCTTTTCCAGAAATTCGAGCTCACTCTCGGTAAAGGGACGGTCAGCCGAGGTGACGAACAGCACCAGGTCGGAGCGGGGGACGAATTGCTGGGTGATGGCCTCATGCTGGCGGATGATGGCATTGGTGCCAGGAGTATCCACGATGTTCAGCTCTGCAAGCAGCTCTATCGGGGCTGAAATAACTTGCTGGTTCTCGCTCTCCATGTGGCGTTCCCGTGTCTCGCTAAAACGTACCACATTGATCTGGGTGGTGGTGGGTGTGACCCCTTCCTTGAGCAGTTTTTGCCCCAGCAGGGCGTTGATAAAGGCACTTTTTCCCGAGTTGAACTCACCGACCACCACCAGCAGGAACAGCTCATCCAGTTGGCGGATGGATTGTGCCAGCGTCTCGTGGTCTTCGGTGGTAGCCCCAAATTGGATCAGAGAAGCTCGCAAGTCGTTCAACAAGTTGCGGGCATCTTTGAGCAGGTTTTCCTGAGCATCAGTTAGAATTCGCATGGGGTATCCTCCTCATAGCATGATTATAGCCTTAAATTAAGTGCGGCACACAAGTCAGGGATGCCGTAACATCGTAACCTGAGTGCCGCACGAAGTTTATCGACTCACGGTCGATCTGGAATTAAGTTCCTCAGACGCTGCCGGTACTGCAGCTGGCGCTGGAAGAGCTGCCGAAAGAAAATGTGCTACCCCCCGAAAGCCTGGAGGCAAAAGTGGAGATTTTTTTGGTGATATTTTTGCTCTGGCAGGCGGGACAATTGACCTCATTGATTTTACTGGTGTTTAGCACTAGCTGTTCAAATGGCTTACCGCAATCGGCACACACGAATTCAAAAAGGGGCATGGTTACCTCCGAGGGATAAGATGACCAGATGATAAGTCTGAAATCTGACTAACACGTACTGATGGTAGATCCAATCTTTTTTGATGCTGAAATCAACAAAAGGTTACAAAAACAAGCTTTCAAATCCCGAAGTGATCAGGCCAGATTCTGGAAAAATTACCTAATTATAGTCGGATCGCAACTCATGGAGCGAAATCGACTTCGACCGTCATACCCCAGCGTAGAGCAGGGTCCGGCTGGTTCAATTTCAGGCGCACGTGATATAACACATCCCCAGCAGACACATAGAACATATCCGAGATCTCGCTGATATTGCTCGAAAGGTGCAGGTCTGGCAATGCGTCTGGGATGACAGTCGCTGCCTGGCCCATGGAAAGCTTGACCACTTCCTGTTCGGTCAGGTCACTTGTATCCACGTACCATTCGGAAAAATCAGCTACCAGAACGGCCCACTTATCGCTACTAACCAGCTCTCCCACACTGACATTTACATCCACCACCGTGCCAGTAAACGGGGCTTTCAGGTCCAGGTTGTCCAGGGCAGCCTGGGCGGCGGTCACATGTGTGTCGGCCACATCCAGGTTCTTTTGGGCCATGCTGAGTTTTTCAGGGTCAGGACCATTACGGGTAGCATCATAATCGTTTTGTGCCTGGGTCTGTTGAGCCTGGGCAAGTATAAGGTTAGCTTGAGCCCGGTCACGGTCGATGATGAGCTGGTCGTGCTCATGCACTGCCTGGTCATAATTATCCTGGGCATCGTTAAGAGCAGTTTCAGCGGCTTTGCGGGTGGGATTATCGGTGGCTAAATTGGCATACTTGTCGAATTCAGTTTGGGCATCATCCAATCTGGTACGCATGTCAGAAACCTTGATATCCGCATCATCGATCTTTTGCTGGTACTCTTCGGTATCCACTGCTTTCCAGGCATTCTGTGCTTCAATAACGTGCTGTTTGGCGTCCAGCAAGGTCAGCCAGGCATTGGCAGCCGAGAGGTCAGAATTCTTATTCAGCTCATCCAGCGATTGCTGGGCATTTGCCAGCTCCAGCTGGGCCGCGGTAAGGTTAGCCTGGTATTGCTGTCGGTCACCCAGGCGTGCTAAAACCTGTCCCGCGGTTACTTTGTCGCCTTGTTTCACCAGGATTTCTGCAATGTGCCCACCACCAGGAAAGGCCAGGTACATATAATCCTTGGGCACCAGGTTACCCTGGCTGATGACCGCACCATTATCCGTGACAACCGGGATAGGAGTGCTCTCTGGGGTGCTCGCCCCACCCAATGCGCTACAACTGCTAAGCAGCAGGGCGATGAACATGAAGATTATAAAAACTTTTAGACTACGTTTCATAGATTCCCTCTTGATTTAATTGCTATTCATATGCCAGGACTTCGCGTATGGTGAGCCGGGCAGCATTGCGCGCCGGCAATACGCTTGCCAGGGCAGATAAGACCAAGACCAATCCCAACCAGATGAAAAATCCCTGCGGGCTAAGCACGAACTGGCTGGGAGAGTTAAAAATTGCCAGGCTGATGATGCGGGAGAGCAAGATGGTTATGGGGAAGGAGAAGATGGCTCCTAAAAACCAGCTGATCAGCCCGATGATCATGCCTTCCACCATGACTGTTTTCATGATCTGCCCATCGGTAGCACCGATGGCGCGCATCACGCCAATCTCGCGGGTGCGTTCCAGCACGTTCATACCCATTGTACCGGTTAAGCCGATGCTGCCCACGCAGGCAGTGAGCAGGGCCATGATAAGCAGGAAATTGATCAGGATGGCAAGGCTTTCAGAGGCGGTTTCCAACGTTGCCAGCCCGGCCTGGGTCTCACTAACATGGTATCCGAGGTCGCGCAGATAGCTATCGATGGTGGCGCTCATCTGCTTTTGATACAGCAACGAATGCTCATCGGTAACGATGCGGTAGGAGAATGACTGGTGGGGTAGATTAAGCAGCTCAGAAATGTAATCGTAGGTGGAATACGCAATAATCTGGTCCCGGCTGATGAAGCGGAAGATTCCTACCACGGTCCATTGATCCTCCTGACCGTTAACCTTCAAGGTGAGCATATCACCCGGTTTAATGCCGGGAAAATCACTCCAGATGGCTTCACTGACGGTGATGGCTTTCTTGTCGCCAGGTTGCAACCAGCGCCCTTCCAGCATGATCGGTTTGATCAATTTGCTGTCAGCAGGAGGAGCCAGGATGTTCATATTGTCGGTCACGACCCCATCGGGGCGAATGATATCCGCGGCGACATAGGACCAACCCTCAACCAGACTGACATGCGGGATACGCATGACGACTTGATTGATCTCGTCCACCCGGTAAGGTCGGTCAAATGATAGAGATACATCGGCCAGGAAATAGTTCCCGATCTGGGAAATGTAGTCTTCCAAAGAGAGCTGCACATTGAATACGGCGATAAAGATCGCACCACCGATGGTCAGGGTGAGCAATGTGAGCAACAGGCGACGTTTTCGCCGGAAAGTATTTCGTATGGATATCAGCATAGGCCGTGATAACCACTTCACCCGCCCACCAATCCGTTTCAGCCAGTCAAAAGAGCTTTTACCCACACTTTCCCCGTTTCCATTGATAGCAGTCTGCACTTTAACCTTTGAGCCGTTATTGACGGGAATAAATCCGGCCGCCAGGGGCACCAGCAAGGCAACCATGATCTGCAAGAGATATGCCAACGGTACAATGCGGTAGCCCTGTAGGTTGAAATTCATCTTACTGGCAATCAATTGTGAAAGTGCGTAAGCCGCCTGCCCACCGGTGGGTAGCGCCACCACTAATGCGATCAACCCGAAAGACAGGATGAGCACGATATACATGCTGAAGATTTGCTGGCTGCGGGCGCCAATCAGCTTCATGACCCCGATATGCGGTAAATGTTGGGTCAGTAGTGAGTTGAGTGTGTTGGCGATCAACGAGCTGCTTAGAAAAACGATCAAAAAACCTAATGCTCCCAAGATACCCAGGATCGCTTTGACCGTAGAGGCCATGGGGTGCTCGTTTGTCTTATTCAGCTCGGTCCGGTAAACCTGCCGGTTGCTATTCTCAACCTTGTCTGAGACAAGCATTGATACCTCACGGATATGCCCGAGATCGTTAGAATTTCCCTCGACAGTCACCAACAGGCGGTTGTAATCGATAGACTGCCCAAGCCAGGGAAGTGTATCGAGAGTCACGTAACCCAGGGGAGCTGCCAGGAAATCTCCCGCCCCGGTAGTCTGATCTTGCACGATGCCCACCACGGTCATTGACTTGACCTTGCCATTGGGGAGCTGAAACTCAAGTTCATCGCCAACCTTCACGGAAAGGTCATTCAATGCTTTGCGTTCCAAAATCACTTGCTTATCCGCAGGTACAGGGCTGCCTTGAAGCGGCAAAAGCAAGTTAACCTGGCTAGCGGAAAAATCGTTGATCGCCACCAGGTCAAGGTTGGTCCACTCGCCACCTGGCAGCCGGGTGCGAACTGAGAAGAAATGCCTTCCTTCAGCCTGTTTAACACCTTCCAGATTGCGAATCGAATCCAATAGATTCTGGTTAAAAGGATCCGTACGCATGTCGATATTCGCCGGGTTGGCTGAGGCATAACTGGCACCCATATCATGCGAAATGATCTCGTAAGAACCGGCGATCATGCCGATGGAAAACACACCCACTGCAATGGATGCCACCACCAGCAGGGTTCGTAGCTTGTTATCCCATAGATCTGAAAGGACCTTGCGCCAGCGTGGGCGAATCATATTACCACCAGCGCCTTCTGCGGTCTTCCGACCGATTCTGCTTCAGGCGTGCCTGTACAATGCGGGTGATAGCTTCTTGAGTGAGCGGGGACCCCTCCAGTATTTCAACGAAGTTCTCACGCGGCAGGGCTACAAGTTTCACTGGACGATCCATGGCGCGCACGCTGGCAATCGAATTGCCACCATTCATTAACTCGACCTCACCAAAGAATTCACCTTCATCAAGCCGTCCAAGCGTCACTTCGGAGCGCTTATGCGGTTGCAGCACCACTTCCACTTCACCCTGGGCAATCATGAAGAAGTAATCATTATGCTCTCCCTGGTGGATGATCGTGTTCCCCGCAGGTATCTCCATGGGTTCAAGCAACTGGGAGACTTTGAGCATCTGGGTGTGGTTGAGCAGCGGTAAAGCCTGGGCAACCGTCTCGTCTATGATCTCGCCATCCGAGATGATCAGCGTACGCGTCGTCCGCTTGGTGATCGAAGGGTCATGGGTCACCAGGATAATGGTCTTGCCCTGCTCAACCAGGCGGTTGAACAGGTCGATGATTTCTTCTGATGAATGCGAGTCGAGGTTGCCGGTAGGCTCATCTGCCACGATAATGGGTGGGTCGGTAGCCAGTGCCCGGGCAATCGCTGCTGCCTGCTGTTGCCCGCTGGAGACAGCTGCTGGCAGCTTATGCGCCTGCTCCTGTAGTCCGACCATCTCGAGCAGTTGCATGGCGCGCTCCTGGCGCTCCATGGGAGAAAAAGTGTTGCAGTAGTCCATGGGGAGCATGGTATTTTCCAGTAAAGTCAGCATGGGTAGCAGCTGGAAGAACTGGAAAACAATCCCCAGGTTGTGCCCGCGCCACAGTGAGCGCTCACTTTCGCTCATTTTATAGATGTTCACCCCATTCACCAGAACTTCACCCGCGGTTGGATGATCGATTCCAGTGATCATATTGAGCAGGGTGGACTTGCCACTGCCCGATTTGCCCACAACGGCGACAAATTGACCGGACAGGATGTCTACATCCACGCTGCGCAGCCCGATGTATTCACCTGCATCGGTCTTATAGCGCTTGGCCACCTGGCGAAGCTGGATCATGGGAGCAGTAGTTGCTACGTTCATAGCTCCTCCCGGAGGGTGGCCGGCTGGCAGCCTGAATCGGCAGTAATTGTTCCATCCACAATATGCACACGGCGGGAGAAGCGCGGTGCCAGGTTGTTATCGTGCGTGACCATGATGATCGTACGTCCCTGCTCAATCAGCCTTTCAAATATCTCGAAAATGGTTTCAGCGGTAAGGGTATCCAGGCTACCGGTTGGCTCATCTGCCACGATGATGGGTGGGTCATTGGCCAGCGAACGGGCAATGGCAACCCGCTGCTTTTGCCCGCCGGAAATATAAGCTGGCAATTTATAGGCGTGGTCTTCCAGCTCCACCAGCCTGAGCAATTCGAAGGCGCGCTCTTTGCAGACCCGCCGCTGGTAGTGACCACTAAAATCCACCGGCAACATGATGTTTTCCACCAGGTTGAGCATGGGCAGCAATTGAAATGACTGGTGAATGATGCCCACGTTACGCCCTCGCCACACTGACAGGGAGTTCTCACTCAACTCGTGGATGGAAGTGCTCTTCCCATCCGCAGCGTTAAATATCACCTCCCCGGAGGTCAGCACATCAGCACCCGTGATCATGTTGAGCAGCGTGGTCTTACCCGCCCCCGATTTGCCAATCACACCCACAAATTCACCGGCACAAATGTCGGCGGTGATACCTTTAAGCGCAGTGAAATCACCAGCGGCGGTTTTATAGACCTTGACCACCTGGCGTAACTGGATGAGATGCTTGTGGTTGTTAGCCGGGGCAATAGAAGTAGGAATGAAATTATTCATTAAACGTAAGCTCGCCGCACAAACGGCGCATGATTTTACCACAATACAAAAACTCGAATCCTAATAATCAGCTTAGAGAGGTTGGCTTTTTAGCCGGAAGATGGACAAAAAAATGATTAAACCAGCCAGGGAAAAGCCGCTTTGTTGTCCAGGCTCAGTTAAATCACCCGGCTGAAAAATTGATAAAATTTTAATGTATCTAGAACAAATGTTCTGATATAATGTGGGTGTGAAAAACAAATCTATTCCAGCACAGGACCACGGTGTGGACATGGACAACCCTCTTCAGCTCTCTCCCCGACAACTTCACCTGGTGATTGCGCCCCACCGGGCCCAGCGCCAGATGATGACCATCCTGACTGCCCGCCTGGCGCTCACCGGGCAGGTGCATCTGGTGGATGCCGGTAACTGCTTCGATGGTTATGGGCTGGCACGCCAGCTACGCCAGCAGACGTCTTACTGGCAGCAGGCCCTGGAGCGGGTCAGCGTGGCACGTGCCTTCACCTGCTACCAGGTGGAAACGCTGCTGAGTGAGTCGGTCTCCGATTTCTCGCCTGTCCTGGTGCTTAACCTGCTGGATACTTTCTATGATGAGAACGTGAAATTAACCGAGCGGCTGCGCCTGCTGGACGTCAGCCTGGCAGAACTGCGCCGGTTATGCCGGACGGCTTCCGTGGCGGTAAGCGCCAGCCTGCCAAAGCCCAACCAGCCGGGTGAGCTGCTCGAGACGTTGACGGCCGCGGCCGGGCAGGTGTGGAGCTATGAAGAGCCACAGCCACTCGAGCCGCTGCGCTTGTTTTAAGGAGGTTTTTTTATGGGACGTACACTTCCCTCAGTTACTCAAGTTTTCCTGCATGAGCAGGAGTCTTTCCTGCGCTTCCGGCGCGCCCTGCGGCGCAGCGACCAAAAGGCACTGGATGACCTGTTCGCCGCGGCCCATAAACACCTGGCCGCAGCTGCCTATGCCTCGCATGCCCTGCCCTTCGAGATCTTCCTGCTCTCGATGTTGCTTGAAGAGCATAAGCAAGTGCTGCGCATGCGCTACCTGCTTTCTCCCAGCGATGCCGCTGCTCTGGAGCAGCTGGAAAAAGGCGATTCAACCGCCTACCTGGATTCGATCACCGCTGCGCTGGATGCCGCTACTGCCAACCACCTTCCCGAACCCGATGAAGCCGGGCCTGCTGAGGCGCCTGAAAAACCGGTTGAGCCGAAGCCCCCAACCTCATCGCCCGACCTGATCAACTTCCATGGCTGAGTTGACTGGCTGGCTGCTTGACCTGTTCGCCGACACGCAGTCCGGGATCGTGCTCTGGCTGGTTGGCGAAGACGGGCAGCGCCATCGCCTGACCCAGGACTTTCCCATCACCTTTTATGCGGCAGGTGAGCCGGCCCGCTTGCGTCTCCTGTGGCGTTTCTTGCAGGCCCAGCCCGAAAAGGTGGAGCTGAAGCGTACTGAGCGGCGGGATATCTTTGCTCCCCAGCCGGTGGATGTGCTGGAAGCAACGGTGCCCCAGACGGCCTCCCAGCCCTATCTGTTCCAGCGCGCCGCCCGTGAGTTCCCTGAGCTGGCTTATTACGATGCCGACCTGCCCCTCAACACGCGGCATGCTGCCATCTATAACACCTTCCCGCTGGTGCACTGCCAGGTGGAAGTGGATGAGCAGGGAAAGGTGCAGTCCCTGAAGGCGTTTGATACACCCTGGGAGCTGGACCCACCCGCGCCCCCGCTTCGCCTGCTGGCCATTGAGCCAGACATAGACCCGTCGCATGCCACCCCCACCTGTCTGTACGTGCGCTCGATGAGCGTATCCTACCGTCTGAGCCTGGCACACCCTCGCCCGCTGCTGATTAACCTGCGCGCCATCCTCCAGCGTCAGGATCCCGACATCCTGATGACGGCTTGGGGGGACACCTGGCTGCTGCCCTACTTGATCGACCTGGCTGAGCAATGGCACATCCCCCTGCCCCTGAACCGCGAGGGGCACAGGGGGGTCATCCGCAAGGATGAACGCAGCTACATGGCTTACGGGCAGGTGATTTACCGCGGCAGGCAGGTGCACCTGTTTGGCCGCTGGCATATTGATGGCTGCAATGCCATGCTGTTCCACGAATATGGGCTGGAGGGGGTGTATGAGCTGGCTCGCGTCACCGCGCTGGGGGGGCAGACCGTGGCGCGCGTATCGCCGGGCAGCGGTATCTCA
This sequence comes from Anaerolineales bacterium, assembly GCA_049287485.1. Classification (GTDB taxonomy): domain Bacteria; phylum Chloroflexota; class Anaerolineae; order Anaerolineales; family UBA4823; genus FEB-25. The sequence goes on along the minus strand of JBAQFX010000160.1, from coordinate 22,352 downwards.
GCCATGCAGATGGTGACAGCCCTGCGCCTGGGGATCATGGTGCCCTGGCACAAACAGCAGGCTGAGCGCCCCAAGAGTGCCCTGGAAATGATGCAGGCTGACCAGGGCGGGCTGGTCTACCAGCCCCTGATTGGCTTGCACCGCGATGTGGCCGAAGTGGATTTCGTCTCCATGTATCCGAGCATCATGCGCCATTTCAACATCTCTCCCGAGACGGTGGCTGATCCGAACACCCAGGGGCGCGACCAGTACGCTCGGCTGGAACGGGTCTCCGAGTTGGGCCTGTGGATAGACCAGGGTACCTCCGGGCTGATCCCCCAGACGCTGGCTCCCCTGCTGGACAAACGCCTGGAGCTCAAGTTACGCCTGGCTGAGCTGCCAGCCTGGGACCCGCGCCGCCAGACGTACCAGGCGCAGGCTACTGCCCACAAGTGGCTGCTGGTGACCTGTTTTGGCTACCTGGGTTACAAGAATGCCCGTTTTGGGCGCATCGAAGCCCACGAGGCGGTCACCGCTTATGGGCGCGAGATGCTGCTGCGCGCCAAGGAGGCCGCCGAAGACCTGGGTTTCACCGTGCTGCACATGTACGTGGATGGCCTGTGGGTGAAAAAGAAGGGCTATGCGACTGTGCATGCATTCCAGCCCCTGCTGGACGAGATCATCACCCGCACCGGTTTGCCGATTGCCCTGGATGGCATCTACCGCTGGGTGGCATTCCTGCCTTCCCGCATGGATGAGCGTGTGCCGGTGCCCAACCGCTATTTTGGCGTTTTCCAGGATGGCAGCCTGAAGATGCGCGGTATCGAGGTACGCCGTCACGATACACCGGCCTGGGTGTCTGATGTGCAAATGGAAATGATCAACCTCCTGGCGTGTGCCTCCAATGTAGAGGATGCCTCCACCTATCTACCCAAGATTTTACGCCTGATACGCAAGGCACTGAGCAGGCTGCGCACAGGTGCAGTGCCGCTGGAGGATTTACTGGTCTCGCTGACGCTGAGCCGCGAGCTGTCGGAATATCGCACTCCCTCACCGGCTGCCCGGGCGGCAGCGCAGCTGGTAGCTATCGGGAAGAACCTGCGCCCGGGTCAACGGGTGCGCTTCGTGTACACCCTGGGTGAGCCTGGGGTGCACGCCTGGGATTTGCCTGAGCCGCCTGACGTGCGCAGTGTGGACCAGGAGCGTTACCGCGTGCTGCTGTTACGGGCTGCGGCTACCATCCTGCAGCCTTTTGGTTTGCAGGAGGAAGATCTAAAAACCAGGGTTTTTGCTCATGCCAGAGATGTAACCTTTTTTGCTCCAGCGTATCTAAACAGCTGAACATAACCGCACGCATTGAAAAAATGTATGGAGTGAAAAAAAGGAGAAAAACTATGGGATTCGCACGCTTTATGTCGTCATTATTTGGCCGCCTTTTGCGCATTGTGGCGGGGATCGCACTGATTATCGTTGGTTTGGCAGTGGTGCACGGCGCTGGTGGGATCATCCTGGCAATTGTTGGGTTGGTAGTGTTTGCAGCAGGGGCATTCAACTTTTGTATCTTTGGGCCTCTGTTTGGGGGACCTTTCTGGGCCAAAGACATTAAATAACATTAATCCATTCATACCAGATGGGCAGTGTGAGCTGCTCATTTGGTTGTTAAATTAGGGTAAAATTGCACACCAGAGAGGAGGCAATCTATGAAGTTATTTGTTGGACAGCCGTCCCCAGATTTTACCTTGCCATCCCATTTAGACAAGGATATCAAGCTTAGCGATTACCTGGGTAAGAACGTTGTCCTGGTATTCTTCCCAGAAGCCTGGACGCCGGTCTGAACAGGCCAGATCCCTTCGTATGAAGCCGATAAAGGTAAATTCGAGGGATTGGATGCCCAGGTTCTGGGCGTAAGCATTGATCATGTCCCCTGCCTGAAAGCATGGGCAGAGTCTCTTGGTGGAATAAATTATCCTTTGATGAGTGATTTCTGGCCGCACGGTGAAGTGTCGCGGCTTTACGGTGTATTCCGAGAGCCTGATGGATATTCCGAGCGTGCCATTTTCGTCATCGATAAGCGCGGTGTCATTCGCTATATCGATATTCACGATATCGACCACCAGCCCGATAATGACGTGGTGCTGGAAGTGTTGCGGCGCATCGACCCGGAGGCTGCCTTGCGCAGCCCGGCACCGCCTCCGGTCAAAACGGAGGATATCCGGTTGCCTCATGGAGGTGTGGTGATGTACTGCACGCGCTGGTGCCCGGGTTGCCGGCGAGCACGCGCTTATTTCCAGGCGAATAAGATTGATTACATCGAAGTCGATATCGACGTCACACCTGGTGCCGCAGAGCAGGTGAAACAATGGGCCAACGGCATGCGCACTACCCCAACCTTCGATATCGAAGGTACCATCCTGGTGGGCTACGACGAAAAGCAAGTTGAAGACACCATCAAGAAAAAGATTCTCAAATAACCAACCGACCCGGAAGATGAACGCTTCCGGGTTTTTTTATCAGGTAAATATATCAGATGAACATCGAATTTGTGGTATCTGCGATCATTCCAGCTTTACCAGAAGAGATTTACCAGGTCTGGTTGAGCTCGGAAGGGCATAGCGCCATGGCTGGCAGCCCGGCATCGATATCAGCCATCGTAGGCAATGAGTTCAACGCCTGGGATGGTTATATCCACGGGAAGAACCTCGAGCGGGTGCCTGGTATACGCATTGTGCAGTCCTGGCGAACATCTGAATTTAGCGCTGATGAGCCTGATTCCCGCGTTGAGATCACCCTGGAATCCGCCGGTAAGCAGACGCGGCTTACCCTGAAGCATACTGTGCTTCCACCCAGCGGCTGGCAATACGAACAGGGCTGGATAGAATCTTACTTTGAGCCGATGCAGAAATACTTCACGGGACGCCGGGATGCTTAAGTGCTTACGCTTTGGCTCATCTTCCAGGCAGTTTCGGCAGCCTCCACCCCTATATTTGGCGTAAAGACGTAACCACAACCTGCCAGGGCACTCTCAATGGCGCTGATGGTCCCCAGCACATCACCCAGGGTGACCGCGCCCATATGGCCAATGCGGAAGTACTCATTACGGATGGCGGGCAGCAACCCACCTGCCAGGGTCACGCCAGATTGCAGCACTCGCCCCAGGAATTCTACCCCGGTTACACCGATCGGGTAGCGGGGGGCAGTGAGGGTATGGGCAGCATATTCAGGTTGCAGTGGCACCTGGTTTAAACCAAGCGCCTGGATGCCGGCTTTGCAGGCCTGGCTGATGGCCACATGGCGGGCAAAACGTGTAGCCAGACCTTCCTTCAAGATTTGCTTGAGGCTGACATGCAATGCAAAGATCAGGTTTACCGGAGGGGTTCCAAAGTAGGATGGTTTACGCGCTTCATAAGCCTGCATGATAGGCAGCCAATTTGTCCAATCAGCATAATAGTTAAGTACGGGGCTGGCACGCCTTTGAAAGGTTTCTAAGGCGCGTGGTCCGATCATCAATAATGCCAGACCAGGTGGAACGCCAACGGCTTTTTGAGAAGCCGTCAGGGTCAGGTCAACACCCCATGGATCCATTTTAAGCTGCTCACCCGCCACCGAGCAGACCCCGTCCACGATGACCAGCACCCCATGCTTTCTGCCAAGCTCCGCCATTTGTTGCACTTCGGCGATGACCGCCGTGGATGTATCCACATGGGTGATGGTCATCAGCTTGAAGGTTTCGGCTTCCAGTGCCGATTTGATCTGTTCCAGGCTGGGGCGGCTGCCCGGGCTGGTGGAAAGCCGGGTCACCTGGGCTCCGTAGCGCTCCAGTATCACCACAAAACGTTCAGAGAAATAACCGGTGTCGATCACCAGGGCTTTATCTCCTGGCTCCACCAGGTTGGCTATCGCGCAGTCCATCGCCAGGGTACCTGAGCCGGCCAGCACCAGGGGTTGCCCCGATGGGCTTTGAAAGACCTGGCGCATATCCTGCAAGGCCTGACCAAACGCCTCAATAAAGCTGGCTGCCACGTGGCTGGTGGTGGGTTCTCCCATCTTTGCCATCACTGCTGGCTCAAATTCGATGGGACCCGGGATCATGAGTAACGTTCTTTTTTCCATGGATATTCTCCGCCTGATTATTTGGGTTTCTCAATACTGACCTGATCGTGATCAATCCGTACCAGGCTACCGTCTGGGATTTTCTGGATGGGTAGCTGGTCTACACACACGATCTCGGCAATGATACAACCAACCGCCGTGATGGTCTCACATTCCGCGTTCAGGATGGCCAACGGGGCGTGACCGTTATGCTTGAGACGGTACAGGGTGTAAGAACCGACAGTGGAGCCCTTCCCGGTGGGAAAGACCAGCACCTTCCCGGCGATGGTTTGCCCTTCCAGGGAGTGACCCCGCTCAAGCACAATTCCCGTCTCTGGGTCAATGCCCCCGAAGAACGAGATGGCCTGGGAGGTGACCAATGCCTCACCCTGAACCTTACCTGGGTAGATGCTGCGTCCTTGCAGGTTCATCGCACCGACAACCTCACCACATCATCAAAGGGCAGGAAGACTGTCTTGAATCTATTCTTGGCATAAGCATAATAACAGGCTTTAGCACTGTCTGTAGCCATAACCTTGAAACGTCCTCGGATGGGAGCTACCACACAGCAGGTATCAGCAGCAAACTTGGCTCCTGCTTCTTCGATGATCTGAGTATACCCCATCCTATCGGCGATTTGTTTGGTAGGGCGGGCAGTGGTCACCCAGAACTCCTTGGTTACTCTTTTGCCTTCCAAAAGGCAGGCAAATCGGGCAATTTCGGGCAGGCTCAGGTGCGGGCAGCCCAGGCTGATGAAATCCACCTGATCTGTAGCTGCATCGTTAAGGGAATGCTTCACCCTCTCCAACTCAGCCGCAGTGATGTTGATTGGTTCACCTGAAGGTGAATATTGGTCGGCTTCAGGGGTAATGCCTGCCATGTGGAAGAGCGCCGAACCACCATAAGTAGCCAGGCTGGCACAAAATGACTTCAGGTTCCCCAAGGACGCTGAGCGCACACCGCTGATGTAGGGAATGGCTTTCGAGGCTTCCACTTTTTCACCGATGGCTTTTCCCAATGCCCCAAAATCGCTATTCTCAGCCAGGTGAGCCTCTGCATGGAATGTAATGGCCGGTGTGCGTTTCTCGGTCATGTGCAGGCCATATTCGGGGGTACGCCCGGTTAAAGCTGCTGCCAGGGCAGATGGGCCTCCCTCGCGATTGCTACACGCCCCCAGCACCGAGTTGGCATAGCAAACCGCCGAGCTTTCAGACCATGCCAGGTGATCTCCCTGGTCGGGCAGGTTGCCGGCGAGGTAGGGGGTGCAGGTGCAGGTGGTGTTTACACCCATACGCGAGAACGCTTCCAGCACGCTCAGCTGCTTTTCGGCAAATTCTGGCGGGATACCCAATACTTGCCAGTTTTCACGGTCCATACCGGCCGGGTTGAGCGTGGTCAGCACCCGTACCCTGCCACCGCCTTCTGCCATCTCTGTCAGGAATTGTAACCCCGCCTCACCCAGGTTGTCGTAACTCACCCCGGCTACCTGCACCGAAGAAACTGGTATCATGCGCTCAGCTACGTATATCTTACCCAGCGCCAGCAGGATCTGCATGGCTTTCTGGGTTGCACGTCCCTGCGCACCCGCCAGTATGTCCTGCTCTTCCAAAGTCAGCTGCATCGTCACCATTAATAATATCTAGCTTTATCTTGTATACATTTCAAAGACTAAAGTATGCATTCACGCTTTGAGATATTGGTCGATGTCCACCACCGGGAAGCGGGCTTTGTCGAAGGCCTTTCCCTGGCTGGCGAGCGGCTTGGTCAGGTCGAAACCCAGCTTGGTGGTGAGGTGTGCACCAGCTTCGCTTCTTTCGCTGGAGGGATCCAGGCTGGACCCCGGTTCTTTGGGCCTGATTACCAAATCTGCTTCACCCTGGAAGCGCGTCGCCATAGCCCATTCGACGTCCATTGGATTATAAATATCGATATCCTTGTCTACTACGAAGATATGCTTGCATGAACGATGCCCGGCAAAGGCGGCCTGGATGGCTTTTTCACCATCCGCTTCAGATTGCTTGTCGATCTGCACAATAGCGTGCAGCCACGAGCAGCCACCCGGGTTGACATTGACATCCACGCAATGTGCGACTTCATTGACCTTTTTGAAGATGGTGGGTTCGCGCGGCATGCCCATCAGCAGCTTGTGCTCAAGCGCACCTGGCAGTAAGGCATACCAGATGGCATCCTTGCGATGGGTGATGGTTTTGACCTCAAATACGGGTTCATTTCTCACGATATCATACGTCTCGGTCAGGTCAACAAAGGGCCCTTCGGCATGGCGCCGGTCGTTATACACTGTGCCCTCCAGCACAAACTCAGTTTCGGCAGGGATGAGCAGGTCAACAGTTTTGGCGTGCACCAGTTCGAGCAGCTCACCCAGGCAAAGAGTGGAGAGAGCATTGGCAATTTCCAGCTCATTTACACCAAGTTCGACGGAAATGGCGGCTGCCACCAGCACGGTTGGCGGTACACCCACACATACCGCCACATCCAGGCTGCCCATCTCCTCCAGGAATTGGTGGAAGTGACGCCCGTGTACTACCCGGATGGCGGTTTCAGTCTTGGAAAACTGCATGGCACGGTGGAAGTCCAGGTTCTGGCCGTATTTAGGATGCCCGGCGATGAATACACCTGAGCTGATGTAGTTACCCCCATCCAGAGCGCAGTGACGCAGGATAGGTAAAGCATTCAGGTCAGGTTTTTCCAATACAATTTCCTGGCAGTCTGCCTGAGAAATTACAGGGCAGGGAGTGTGTGTTTCAATGGCTTGCAATAGGGTGGGGATGATATCCTTGATCTGGATCCCCAGGTAGCTGGCAAAGGCAGCTTTCGAGCACAATAGGTTGCCCAGGATGGAGAATGAGCTCTCCTTTACCTGCTCAAAGAGAACCGGGCGTGGCTCCAGCTGTTTAAGCATCCCGGCGATTTCGTAGCTCTTGGAAGCAGGGGTGCTCACGGTGAGTAATTGACCCGAATCGGTCAGATGTTGCAAGTAGGAACGTAAAGTCATACGACACCTTTCGAAATGGCTGTTGATTAGTGCTTATACCACCAAATGGTCTTGTTTTGGAGGATATTTATCGCTGGCTGTTATCCCTGATGGGTAAAGGTAGCTCTTCCCAGCTCTGACCCGCATCCTGAGTCTGCCACAGAGCATTGTCAACCTTGCAGGTGAAACCTGGGGTGGATTTCTCGCCACTGCAGCTGCCCACCGAAGTTACCGCCCACCCCAGGCTGTTCTCGAACCAACCAGATGTGGTCGTACCTGCGGGTAGGGTAGGTGAAATTAGCAGGGATTTTTCAAGCTGGGCTTCCTGCCAGGTTAACCCGCCATCTACAGTTTGGTAAAGCTTTTCTAGATGGCTATCCATAAGCTGACCATCGGTTGGTGAGGAAAACTCGACTTTACCGGTTGCCGGTAAAGCATAAGTCTGCCAGCTGAGACCGCCATCCGTGGTTTTTAGTAACATTCCAATGTCGAATGCCTGGCTGGTCTGCTTTTGTATGACTAACCATCCCAGGGTGGGTGAAGTGAAATGGATTTGCAAGGGCTTCCAGGGTTCCTGGTCTGGAGGGGTTAAGTTTTGGGTATGCCAGGTTTTACCTAATTCGGATGTGAGGTAGAGATTTATGGATCCCTGGTTGAGACCGGAGACTGCCCAACCCTGCCCGGATGGCAGGAAATACGCCAGCTGAACCGGGGCAGGAGAGATATCTTCCCAGCTTTCTCCCCGGTCACCCGTCCAAAATAACCGGTTGGCTGAAACCAGCCAGCCCCGCTCTGTTGATAGCCAGCCAGAATCATCTATCGATGGTGGGGCTTGGACCGCAGGAATGGTGTTTAACCCAGCCGGTGGCATGGCAACCTGCCCATCCGCCACATCAATATCGATATTCATGGTCACGCCTCCCCAATTATTATTCACCTCACCTGCATACTGGCGGATGCGCTGGTGGTTTGTCCATAAACCTTCCAGCCAGCTGATGCCATATACGCTTGCATAAGGATCATAAGCGTTGGCGTACCAGGAAGCTGGCCAGACGTCATCGGGGACATTCTCAATGGTGGACCAATCCGATACGTAAGAGTTACGCGAGCCATAACCACCGGCGAGGTTGCCCAGCTCATGTAATCTTTCTACCCAGCCATTCATAAACGCAGCTACCGGCTGACGACATTCAGGACTGGGCACACCATAAGGCTCCAGATCGTAATATATGATGGTGCCACCCAGACCGTTGTTCGCAAAGCCTAGAAGCGCAGCTGCGGCGGAAGCTGATTGTGCTTCCTGGCGGCCTTCCTGGTAGGAAATAGCCGGATCTGAGCTCATCTTATGCAGATAACTCGAGCAGGGGGCCTGTGGCCCCACCCAGGTGGGGACGAAGCTCCATCCCTGCTGATGGACAGCACTCACCCAGGTAGAATTTGCCCCCCCACACATCGATGGTAAATGAATACCTCCGATATAAAGGGCATAGAATTCATAAGGGCTTTTGTTCCACCAGGTCTGCATTTCAGAAACAGCCGGCAGGTGGCAAGCATCAAAGCCTTGAGCCTGGATCACCCCTACATCAGGTTGGGGCTGCTCGGAAGGGATAGCGTAGCTAGCCAGGGGCAGGTAGATGCTTGGTCTGCTGGGACGGGTGTAAGTGAAGCGCACGGCGCTGAACGAGACGGTGGTGCTGTACTCGATTTCAGTATTCAGATCGGTGAGAGAGACATACCCGGCATCCCCGGTGTTGAAATAATATTCCCCCAGATTCAGCCATTCGTTGTTGAGTGGGTACTGGCTTACCATGCGATAGGTAACCCCTTGAGCATGATGGATAGAGTAATGGGCATCCGTAGTGTCGTGTTCAATCGTCCGTCCGGCGCCGGTACACCAGATGATGGGGTCATGACCGGCAACATAAGCCTCCACCCGGTAGTACCCGCCTTGCGGGATGAGTGGGTGCCATTCGCCGTCGTTGGTGGAGTGAAGCGGGTCGTTAGTATTAAGCGTCAGGTAGGTGGCATGGCCGCGATCGTTCTCAAATGGATACCAATAGGTATCAGGGCAGGTGGTGTAACTCGGGTACAGTTGTGGATCCTCGACGATGATCTCCGTTGGCTGGGCGGCTGGTGATTCGGGCCCCGGCACAAGCAAACCAAAAACAAGGAAAAGCAGGGGAAGAAATCGTATGAGACGATGGGGAGATATCAATTTGAACTTCATGGGTCACTTTATATCATCATGGGTGAAGGTATTCAAATCAGTAGTCTACCACATTGATTTTTATTATAGTTGCAATAATGTTGCCTGATCGGCGTGGAATCTGCGATGAAAAAGCAAGCAGACGCCTGAACATTCAATATTTATAGCGTTATCACAGAAACTCCTAATAATTATTGCGAATCTATTGTTGTTTTAGAAGGTCACGTGGCAATCAGCGGTGCACCATTAGTGGGCTAGTAGATCCAATCTTGTTTTGGTGTGTTTTTTTATCAGCCCTGTTGTGAATGGCTGGATATTGGACTGGATATTGCAACTTGTCGTCTGATTGCTGGTGAATAATATTTTTCTTCTCTTGAGAATAGTTTCAAGACAGCGATCCCAAACAATTGGGATGGTTTTTTTTGGTCAACCCTCCCATTACGGCAAGGATTGATAGGAGGCACAGATGAGAATCAAGCTGAAAAAGGCAATTCAATTGATCGCTATCATCGTCATTGGCATTCTAATGGTGGCCACAGTGGTGAGTTTCGCCCATCATTCTGCGGATAGGGTGGCGAGTGCCAATGGCCCTATCCCACCGCCGCAAGGCTATCCCAAGCTGACACTTTCCAGCAAAGTGGTCAGTCCCACCCCGGCGAATACGGAGGGAGCTATCCTGGAATACAGCCTGGAGATCCTCAATACCGGCGCATATTCCGCTTCGGATGTGAACCTGGTGGATGCCATACCCAATAACACGCTGTATAACGAGGACGTCAGGTCAAGCGCACCGCCTTCCCCGGTCTTCACAGATGGCATGATCACCTGGGAGCATGGCATGCTCGGTTTTGATGATTCGGTAGTGATCACCTTTAGCGTCACCGTCACGCCTGGCTACGAGGGCATCATCTCCAACACCGCCGTGATCAGCGACCCTATGATTGCGGCCCCTGTCAGCCTCATGGCGGAAACACGCCTCACCGATCATCCGATGTTTGCGATCAGCAAATCTGCAGCCCCTGCACTAGTTGGCAAGAACAAGCCACTCACTTATGAGTTGGTGGTGACTAATCAGGGACAGGCAGCAGAGAGCATCCCTATCACTGTGGTCGACTTCATCCCGGAGGATACGACCTTCCGCAGCATAGGCCCCGGGGGCATGGTTAACCCAGGAGGTGATGTCGTCACCTGGACCCGCTCAGTCACCATGGATTTTGGCGAGACGACCTCCTTCACCTTCAGTGTGGATGTTGCTGATGTTCCCAGTGGCACCGTCATTAATAATGATGTCTATCTGGTGGACAGCCCTGAGGATATTCAATTCGGTGAACCGTATACCACCACGGTGATAGATCCGATCTTCATTCTTTCCAAGAGTACATTCCCAGACCCACCAGGCTCGAATAATGAAATGACCTACACCCTGACTGTTTTCAATTTGGGCTCCATGGCAACCGACCTGGTGATCACCGATATCGTACCAGAAGGCGTGGAATACGTACGTGGTGGAATGTACTCAGACGCCGATCGAACGGTCACCTGGAATATACCTAACCTGGATACGCGTGAATCGGCCCAGGTGACTTTCACCGTGTATATCGGGGATGTTGCCGACAGCATCCTGCTGAATGGTGATTATGCTGTATGCAGTGCTGAAGGCGTGTGTGCCCCAGGCATCCCTGTCCCCAGCCTGGTGGTTGGACCGACTTTTGAGGTTACGGCTACATTGGATCCCATCGCCCATAAACCAGGAGGTGGTACTTCGTTCGTGACGCCTACCCTGACCATCAAAAATCTCGGTCCAGGAAATGCCCTGGACGCGACTGCCTTGCTTACCTTCGGAAACATCAGTGTCAGTAATAAAGATGTTCTTGAAGTGATTCCCCCGGTTGGTACGATAACAGATGGTCCATTCTGTTATATATGGTCGCACTGCATTAATTATGTGTGGTCCGGTGACCTGGCAGTTGGGGATGTGATCACCATTACTACCATCGAAGGTCAGAGCACCATTGGTGGAGAAGAATGGAATCCTTACACTGCTACGATGGTCATAACGGATGAGCTCAACGGTTATGTCACCGAGCCTATCGCTGCCACGGCCATTGGGCATGTCACCCACATGTCTAACCTGATTCCGAGCAAATCAGCACCTGCTGAGATTGGGCCAGGGCAGGTGATGACTTATACCATACAGGTATTTGATAGTGGATTAAGCACGGAAGAGTCACCGCCATACCCCATGTTGACAGAAACCGTGCCTGCCAGCGTGACCCTGCTCAGTATCAGTGACGGGGGCATCTCACAGACCATCGGAGGTAGCACCATGATCTCATGGACCCTGCCTGCCATGGGTCCTGGTGATTTCCTTTACCGCTCCTTTGCTGTCCTGACCGACCCGAACTTGGTGAGCGGGACATTGATCGTCAACGATGATTACCGCACATCGACGTATGAGAGTTATCTGGGAGGGATAAAAACCATCCTGGGTGAACCCGTTACTACCACCGTGCACGAAGTCGGGTTGATTGACTCGTACAAGACGGTCACGCCTACCTGGGCATTACCAGGGACAGGTACAGTTCTAACCTGGACGGTGCACGTGGTCAATTCCGGGCCCAGTGTGCTGGATGGTGTGCAGGTGGGCGATATCTTCCCTTGGGAGCATACCACCTACCAGCGTGATGCCATTGCCAGCGCAGGCAGCCTGATTAGCGATATCGTCAGCCTGGAATGGACCGGAGATGTGGCGCCCTACTCTGAGGAACTGATCACCTTCACCACCCTGGTGGATGATTTCTTCGAGGGTGTGATCACCAACACCGCCACCATCACCCGCACCAGCTTGAAAGCCCCTGTGGAGGTCACTGCTGTGGCTTACATTACCGATAAGCCGGTTCTGCGCCTCTCCAAGATAGCCACACCAGACCCGGTGCTGGTGAATACCTCCCTGCTTTACCAGATCCAGGTGGCCAACTTGGGTCAGCAGGCTACCCTGTTGGTGGTCACCGACACCGTTCCTGCCTTTACGTCTTATGTCTTCGGGAGCGCCAGCTCCGGCGAGCAAATGATGGATGGCCTGATTTATTGGACTTTGCCGGTGCTCAACCCTGGTGAGACGCTCAAGCTTACCTACCGGGTGAGCGTGCTTGGAGGAGATGAGATTATTAATGATCGCTATGCTGTCCGCTGTGATGAAGGCGTGTCTGCCTATGGTGATCCGGTCGTCACCCAGGTAAGATATCTGATCAAACGGGTCTTGTTCCCACTGGCATATAAGTAATCGCCTGTAAAATAAAAATCATGCACCCCAGTGTAGGAAGCTGGGGTGCATGTATTTGTGGATTTTACCGATGATGATCAGACTGACCTGCCTGGAAGAAATTGCTCGCTTAACGGCAAGCATAAATTACCTGGAAGAGAGTGAATAATACACTTTCTCATAGAAATAGCTGCTTTATTAATGGCAATCTGTTTTCCCTTAACGACTGCTCTTCTTTGTCATTTGCCTGGATCAGATCAAATAGTTGCTCCTTATGAATTCACCATGCCAGTGAATTTTTCCTAACCGATTTTTCGAGAATGTGATCGTAAAAACGCCTGGAGTGCAAACTTCGAATTTATGGCGCAGACTTGGTCACAACTGGAAGGGCAATTTTTACGAATTTTGGCGCATAATAAGCCACACGTACGCCGCAGAAATTATTCTGACTTGAATTTGCATTCGGAGCAAAGATGACCGTATATGCCCAATTGGTCAGATCAACGGTATGGGTAATCTCCTCGCTCAACGTCGTGCCAAAACCACTGCTGCCAGTGGAAGTCACAGATGTGAGGTCTTCACTGGTAATGCCCGGTTGGTAGCGAGTGATCCAGGCAGTGATATCCGATGTAGGATTGGTGTCGTCATAATATATACGCAGATACTTGATGACCGCATTTTCGGGAAGTAAGAGGGGAGCCATGAAACGATTATCTGTCCCACCTGTTTCGTAAACACAACCGTTGAAATTATACGCAAATGTCGTAGTCGATGTACGAATGTTGAACGCAGTGCCAACCAGACGGTAATAGGAAAAAGTCGCTTCAATGGTATCGAAGGCCAGTGGATCTTGTGCTTGAAGCGCTGGAGTGCCCCGATCGGACCCTTCAGGCAACCCATCACCGGTATTACTGAGGGGTACATCCACTTCAATCAGGCCATTACCATTATCTGCGGGTGAGGTTATTCCGGTGGTGGTTGTGTTTACCGGGCCATCTGGAGCAGTTTCCTGTGCGAGCACATGATTCTGGGTATTAACCAGAACTGCAACAACTGCCAGGCTGAAAATGAGAATCAGGATGCTGATTAACGTACGAGGAACGGTGCTGTTGGTAAACATATTCTCTCTCCCTTCGATGTGTGGTACATATTGGTTATAAATCTGATAATGGGTGAATATTATTGATAAAATTATACAATAAAAAATCATCGGCAGAGATGCAAAAAAAAACTCCTTCAGATATTTCTTGGACTGGAAGAGTTTTTGAGTGGGCCCAGTAGGGATCGAACCTACGGCCAAACGGTTATGAGCCGTCCGCTCTGCCGCTGAGCTATGGGCCCATGGTAAGGTACTGGTTGGCTTTCAATTTTATCATAACTTCAGATCGCAAAATTCCCAACTGTTTTCCGCTTCCGATGAAAGCTCTTCTTAATTAACCAGTTGCCCGTCCTTTAGCTCGATGACCCGATCCGCAAATTGCCATACGTTGGAATCGTGGCTGGCCACCAGGATGGTCACGTGCGTCTGGTTGACGATCTCGCGCATCAGCTCCATGATACCCGTCCCAGTGGCTGTATCCAGCTGGCCAGTGGGCTCATCTGCCAGGATGATCTTGGGCTGGTTGATCAGCGCACGCGCAATGGCCACCCTTTGCTGTTCGCCACCTGAAAGCTCGTAAGTGCGGTGGTGAGCCCGGCTGGATAAATCCACCAGGGCCAGCATTTCTTTTACTTTTTTATTGCGGCTTTTACGATCGGTATGGACTAACCTCAAGGGAACTTCAACATTTTCCTCCACCGATAAGAACGGAAGCAATCCAAAGTTCTGGAAGATAAACCCAATCTCCCGCCGTAAAAGATTTACTTTCTCGCTGGAGGTCAGCCGTGATAGGATTTTCCCTCCCACCGCAATTTCGCCACTGGTTGGCTGGTCGATGCCAGCGATGAGGTTGAGCAAGGTAGTTTTACCCGACCCCGATTTCCCTTTGATGACCACCAGATTACCCGCAGGGATGGCCAGACTAAGCTCACGCACCGCATGAATCTGCTCAGCGCCCATATCGAATGTGCGGCACAAGCTGCGTGTGGCGATGGCTGGACCATGATACGTTCTTCCAGGTGAGTCTGCTGGTATGGTCACGGGGATGTCTGGTGTCTGCAGGCGGATGAATTCACGCACCTTACTTTCTGGCCAAACGGTGACGTGATCCTGTTCCATCCTGAGTTTTACCCGGTCGGACATTTGTAACTTCTCTAGATACGTTTTAGGCATCTGTAAACGTCCAACCCGGTCTAAGATGACCCACTCTTCTTCATGGATTTCTCCGCTGGCAGCATCCTGTTTACGGCGTATCTCTGTGCTGGTCCGTCCATCACGGATGGCAACCACACGATTGACCAGTTTAGACACCATGGGATCATGCGTGACCAGGATGATGGTTGTTCCATAAACCTCATTGACCTTACGCAATGCTTCATATACCTGCCGTCCAGAAATGGAATCGATCTGACCGGTCAATTCATCGCCTAGCAGTAGCGGAGGGTTGTTTGCCAGGGCGACTGCCACCGCCACGCGCTGCTGTTGACCACCTGACAGTTGTTCTGGGTGGAATCTTGCCCGGTCAGCCAGACCAACTACGTCGAGCAATTCCTTAGCCCTTTGCTCACGTTGGTGGCTATTTTGTTGGTTAAGCAACATGGGGAGCTCAACATTTTCCTGAGCGGTTAGATAGGGCAACAGGTTACGCCCGGTTTGCTGCCAGACGAATCCGACCACTTCTTTTTTATATTTCACCCGGTCACGGTCTTTCATTTGTAACAGGTCATTGCCGGCGATGTGCACGGTTCCAGCACTGGGAGTGTCCAATCCTCCAATCACATTCAACAGGGTGGATTTACCTGCACCAGACGGTCCCACCAGGGCCATGATTTCACCGGTATTTACTTTGAGGTCCAAACCTTGCAATGCAACCACCTCCAGGTCTGCGATCTTATAGATTTTGACCAGGTTGTCGCAATATACAAATGATTCCGCATCCATGATTATTCCTCTCCAATCTTGATCACCTGATGGATACCACTCTTCACCAGGAAAAACACAAATACCAGGGTCGCCAGGATATAACTGAGCACAAGTAAACCGGATATCATGCCTACTTTAAACCAATCAATATTAATCTGAAAAACCGTTGCTGCTGGAAACGTTTGCATCAGCGCTGTATTCAAAAAGACACGCATGGAATGGATCAATCCAATTCCAATTCCGATACCGACTGCCAGACCCAGGAGTATAGAAACCATGCCATCGGTGACCAGCAAGGTAATCACTTGCCCAACCGACATGCCATTTGCGCGTAGTATCCCGAACTCAAATCGTCTTTGTTGCGCTGAAAAATAGTTGAGCAGGATAAATGCCACAATGGATAAACAGGCTAAAGTATAGGCATTGAGTGTAAAAGCGCGCCGGGCACCCTCGGTAAAGGCATTGTTTTGGATACTCAACAGTTCCTGGCGAGCATCCGCAAGGATAGATGTTTTCTGGGAAAGTGTCCTCACCAGGCTATCATGATAAACGGGATCGATCGCCAGCCATATTTCCTGGTTGTTGCGGAAGGAAGAAGTGTTGAGATCAAGCAAGGTTTGTAAGGCAGAGATATCTACCAGGATGAACGATTTCGTCACGGTGGGAAATTCGGTAATCACGCCGCGCACGCTTAAATCGATCGGGAAGACTTGAATGTTGATTTGTAAAGTATCACCAATACCTTTGTTGCCAGGTATGGCAGTCCGAGAATAAATGGCCGGGATCGCCTTGGAGGGGTCAGGAATATTGGGATAGGGAGAAATGTTCGAACTGTCATTCGCCTCTGGCTGGTTTGCTGGTCCATCCTCTTGGAGCGCCCTGGTGATAGCTTCCATGGATAGGTACGTCATTCCCGTTGGATAATTAGCAATTTTCGCGAAGGTTTGAGAGTCTATCGCTAACAATGTATATGTGCGGCCGCTATTTGTGGATAAACCCAGGCGTAGTACCTGTGAAACCTGATTGACACCAGGTAATTTCGCGATTTCTGCCTGGCTCAGGTTTGCCTGTGCGATCCGTAAATCGGCACCGCTGAGGTAATGGGCGATCTCTCTCTGGTTGATCCCCAGGGAATTATCGTAAGTGCTCATAAACATCAGCATGCTAAAAGCAACGCCGATCAGCAGTACTATTTGATTGGGGCGGACGGGATTTCTTGACAGGCGAGACAGGCCAAGGGATAGCACCAGTCCCCTGCTCGACCGTACCAACCAGGCAATGCCCTGTACGATATAGGGGAAAATCCTGAGCAGGATCATGGACGCTGCAATGAGCAAGATGGTTGGACTGAGCAAGAGCAGGGGATCAGCCAGAGGGACTTCACGCATACGCCTGACTACAAACGAGCCATTTGAGCTCAATTGCCAGAAGATGACTGCCCCTAAAATCACCAGGAAGACATCCAGATATAATTTTGTCCAACGGTTAATGCGATCAGCCCTGGATAATCGCTGCCGCCACTCCAGTATATTGCGTCTCACCATTGGGATTGCCGACAACATCAGGGTGATCCATCCCAAACCTGCCCCAAGCAGGGAGAAGGTTAAAGTTTCAGCGGAAATATCCCCCACATAAGTGCTGCCTGTGACCAACGCCCATCCCTTGAGGGCTAAAGTAGCTGCAAGCGGACCCAACAAAAAACCAGCCAGCAGGGTCAGATAACCCCATTCAATAGCCAGCATGCGTATAAGTTGCCAGATGCTTGCTCCTCTACCCACCATGGTGGATATATCTCCCTGGGTATGCTCCAGTACGGCAGAGGCGGTTAGAGCCAGGGTATACAGCACAAAAATTAACGATTGTGAGCCTAATAAAAGCAAGACCATGCGGATTGTCGATTGATTGTTGCGAAAGGTCAGCAGCAGATTGGGTAAGTCAGAGGTTATTTGCACCCGGTCCGTTTGTAGACGGGTTTTGAGCGAAAGGAAATTTTCCTCCCAAAATTGGCTGTTGTTTTGGTTGATTTTGCCTCGGTCGATCACCAACCGCCATGAACGGTTATAGTCAGGGAAAAATTCCTGTAATGCCAGCGGGCTGATGATCAGGGGAATATAAATCGTGTCTTCATTCACGCCCGGTTGGCGAGTGATCTGGAAGGTCGTTGGATCGCCCCACCACACGTCACTTTGTGGGTCCTTCGGTTCGATGACCCCGACGATGAGGTACTCTATTCCACTGCTATCCAGCAACAGATCCCCAAGTTGGATGCCAGTCTCACTAGCCACATCTGAAGATATGGCTGCCTGGATGCGTGGAGCTTGGCTCATGGCACGCCGGATCTCTTCCGGGGTATAGGGTCTGGAGTACTCAGGAAAGCTGCCTTGCACAATCTGCAAGAGACCGGCCAAATTATCAAAGGACCAGAGGAGAAGTCTGTTAGGTTCTTGACGTGGTAAGTCATCAACGGGAACGATAGGTTGGATAGCATCCGCTCCAATCACTGTCTGTTGGACCGTCAGGCGTAATTGAATTAAATCTCCAATCGTATCGATCACATAGGAATACAATGCACCGGTCATTTTGCTATAGGCGGCACTGATTTCAATATTTCGTTGGCTTGGAACTATGTTTTCGAAGGATTGTTGCAATGACCATTCAGCCGCGGCATTGGCAAAAACGGGCATACCAGCCAGGAATGTTGCAGCCAGAGTGAGTCCAACCAATACTGGTAGATTGGTGGACCAATGGCGTAATAGCCTGCGAAGGGAGAATATCAGCATCATGAGCTATGTCTATCCCTGATTCATTCCTGTCCAATTCGCAGAGCGCGGTGGATGTTCGAACGCCACAGGATGAGGGTGGCGATTCCCAGGGTGGAAATAAAAGCGAGTAGTAAAGTTAGATAAAGCTTGAAGACAGCTGCCCAATTTTCGAGGGTAATAAAGGGTGGGATAGCTGGCTTATCACCAAAAGATATGGGCAGACCCGGCAGGATGAGTTTGTTGAGTAATATTCCCAGGAGTGTTCCCAGGCTGAGACCGACCAGGATCATGATGATTTGTTCGAGCGAAAGCCACCCATAAAGTTGACCGGGGGATAATCCCAGCGAGCGTAAGATACCAAATTGTATTTCACGCTGCCTGGCGATCATATAAAAATGGGTGGCGAAACCCACCAGGCTGAGCACGGTGGTTAGAATATATGCCAGATAGGTTACACTGCGTATGCCTAACATCAATGAATCTGCTCTTAGGGCCAGGCGCTCTGCATTAAGCTCCCAAGTTTGAATAGAATAAGGAAAGCTGAGACGTAATTGGCTGGACACCGATTCATTATTAGTATCAATCCATAATTCATTGGGATTGACCGCCACCCGACTCTGTCGGTTGAGCCGGTATGCCAATGTATCCCATGGGACGACCAGGAAACCGCGACCTGGTTTATCGTACATGGTAGGAAAATAACTCACCGTACCGACGATTTCAACCGGCATCTGGTTTCCCTGGATGCTGAGCAGGAGTGTATCACCGACCTTTGCTTCGCTATCGGTAAGGAATTCCTGGCTCATTAATGCCGGGAGGATAGTTTGTCTCATTGTGCTAACGGGCATTAATGCATAACCGGATGAATTGATCTGATACGGTAGAGAAAATTGCAGGCTGGCTTCGCCACTGTGATTGGGAAGGTTATTTGTGTAATTTACCGGGCTGTTTCGGCTGTTGGTCTGCCAGATGCGCTCGATCTCTTCAAAGCCTTCAAAAATTTGTTTTTCTCCGCTGTCTTTATCGCGTACCGAAAAATCATCCAGCAGCAGGTCTATGCGCCGGTAGTAGCCTGTCCTTGGAAAAAGTTCATCACTGCGTGACATGGTAAACCAAAATGAATGGAACGATAATGGGTAACTGGATGGTGATAATTCCGGTAGGGTGGCTTCATAATATAGCCAGGGTTTGTTATCAGGTGTGGGCTCGATGCCAGCTATCTGTGATAGCCTCACGGTAAGTACCTGGTTATCTGTGGTTTGTAATTTGGCATAAATTGTCATATAGTCGGTGGGTTGGATGTTGCTTGGTTCATCCGGGCTTAACCAGGTAAGGTCATAAATCCACAAACCCAAATGGTCCGGTTTTCCAGAGAGCGGGATCAGTGTGTTATCATCGATGCTTGACCCAGACAGGAGCTTACCGAGTAATTCTCCCATGGGTTGGTCGGAATAATCGTTGCGATAACGGCTGACATGTGAAAACGAAATTGGATCTATTGCCAATATATCAAAGCTGGGGATCAATTCATGGATCCTGGTCGTGCTGCTACCGATCCCTCGCCATACGACACTGGTAGCGTTAACCCCCTCGATGGTGTTAATATCCTGAATGGAAGGCGTAACAGTAAATGCCATACGTATATCACTGCCGCTAGCATAGAGTGCTCGTTCATATTCGCTTCCATCCAGCGTGGCGTTTATTCCGGTGGTCAGGATGCCTAAAGCCATGGTAAGGGTTAGCAGTAAAACCAGGCGCACCACATGGGCGGGATATCGCGAGGTCTGCCACAATGCCAGATTGGTGGCTATCCCACGCCCAAAGGCTACTACTCGGGAGAATAAGCGTAAGAGAGGAGGAAATATGCGTAATAATATCGTTGCTGAACTTAACAACAGCACCAATGGGGAAAGGATCAACAACCAATCCACCCGCCCACTTCCCCCGCTGCTGGAAGCCAGGCTACCATAAAACCGTAAACGCCATAATAGGACCAGAGCAACAACTAAGATGAAAACATCCAGGTATATGCGTTGCCACCACGGGGAGCGATCAGTGCGACTGATGGAACGGGAGTAGGTCACAATGCTGCGTTTTATGGTCGACCCGACCGGTAGGAGCATTCCCGTCAGACAGACCACCACACCAATCCCGGCCATGATCCAGCTGGCTGAGGGAAAAGTGATATTCCAATCGGAAATGGTAATATTGGCTAATGGACCTGATTTGGTTAAACTCCACACCATTAATACCGCCAGGGCTGGTCCAATGGTTAAGGCAAGGATGCTGATTAAGAGCGCTTCCGTGGATTGAATTTCAAATAACTGTTTAAAAGATGCTCCTCGGCTGGATAATGTTGAAAATTCGCCTTCCACCTGTTGGACCGCTAGCGAGGCAACCATCACTACATAATAAATTGCTAGAAACAGCACTTCCACCACCAAAACATACAATGTGATCCGCGCAACCTGAGCCCGTGTGCTGAAGCTCGTTAGAATCTGATCTAATTTCGTCTCCAGGTTGAAGGAGGTAGATTGATCCTTCAGGTCTGCCCGTAAAAGGTTGATCTGACTAAGCGTTTCTGGGATATCATTGACATGAAAATTGGCTGGATCAATGAGCACATTCCAATCCAACCTTGTATTGGCGGAAGGGAATAAGTTTTCATAAATTGCAAAGAATTGTTCTGCTGGTACGAAAACGTAGAACTGAGCCATCCATCGTTCGCTGGCAAGGTTTTGTAGCGGGCTATACTTTCCAAACCAATACGCTTCCCCGGGATCAGTCGGCCGGATAATCCCACCGATCGAGAGCCATAAAGAGGGACCGGGTTCTGACGTTTGCTTACTTAGGGGCAGTTGGTCTCCAATTTCCAGGCCATAGGTTTCAGCAAATACCTCGCTCACCACCACCTGCAGGACATTATTTTGCAAAGCTGAGCCAGAGGGCCAACCACCTGCGATGAAAATAACTTTGTCAGCCAGATTCTGGTAAGTGCTAAAGGCGATGCGTTGATCGGCATTCAGCTGCCCATAGGTCCATGGGTATGCCCAACCCGAAGATGCAAACCCATTAATTTGAGCCAGATGGGTTCCCAATCGCCCCTCGAGTAGATCATGTAGCTGGTCGTCCAGTGCTTGGTATTCGGCTGATTTAAGCCTGGCATAAGTGGTGAGGCGCAGGTTACTGGTTAATGGATCTGCATCACGTAATTTATACGGCAGGGTGAAATTGATCACTGTATCGATGAGCAACGGACCGCAGGCAAGTATACCCGTGGCCAGGATCACTCCCAGGGCTAAGGTCAGCAGCATTTGCCAGTAATGTAGGGCGCGTTTAATAAAAAAGGACATGGTTTGGCAAGGAATTTAGTAGGTTTTCGTTACACTCCTGTCCGATACTCAGCTAAGTATATCGAAAAAGTTTAAAGATTTGATAAAGAATGAAACTGGGAAGGCAGCCAAAGAGTAAAGGTGCTCAGATGCGGCTGTACTCATTGCCGATTAAAGGGTGTTTATTAAGAGAAAAAGCCCACCCAGGAGGGTAGGCTAGAGCGGGCGACGGGATTCGGACCCGCGAATATCAGCTTGGAAGGCTGATGCCTTACCACTTGGCCACGCCCGCATGTGTGGCGGTAGGAACTTATTCACACCCTACTTGTGGGAGTATTTTAAACCCAAAATTGATCTTAAGCTATGAAAGCTGATGCCTTTTTTGAACTCCAAACTCTTCGTTTAGTGGTCAATATTTTACCATATCATTGATAAACATCATTTTATACTTAAGGAAGTTTAGGTTGTTGTAAGTTTCTTTCTGCAAATTACTCACCAAAGAAGGGTTGGTTATAGTTGACTACAAGTGGAGACTTTATAAATTGGTTATTTATGGTAGTATTATTTTAATATTCCCCAGATGTAAAATGTACACCAACCACTCATTTTATTTGGTTAATTAAAAACATTAGTGTTTATAACTTTCTAGTCCCATACATAACAACAATGCATTGAAAAAATAGTAGTGTAATATATTTTCTGTAATTT
>JBAQFX010000159.1:0-2301 GCA_049287485.1 Anaerolineales bacterium | reverse complement strand
CTGTGGGGTAGCGGCGTTCGACATCATCCAACATCTGTTCTTTGTGGATGTAGATCAGCACATGACCTTCGACCGCTTCCCAGAGCCCTGAGCGTTGAACTTTTCTCGGCTGGAAGACCACGTCGCCATCGGACAGAATGACTGTTGGTCCCCAGGAGCGAACGTGTTTAAGGGCATCGAGCGAACCAGGGTACAGTTGGTTTGCAAACGGATAATCCACCAGAAAAGAAGACATCATCAGGAGCCGCGGATCGCACAGGTCTTCGAGCCGGTAGCGCTGCAAAGCACCCAGGTAGTCCGCATAGCCAAGCTCGCCGCGCAACTCTTCAAATATTGCCCAGTACCGATCCCGGCTCTCAGCTCCGAACTCGCACTCAAGATGGTTCCTGAGGTCATCTTGCACGCGGTCGTTGTCGAGCAGGGTGTTGTCCACGTCAAACAGGAACACGACCTCGTTGGGTGATATCATCCGATCGCCTCCTCAGATATCACTTGCGCACAACCCAGGGCAAGGCGGTAGGTATCTTCGCCGTCAGAGCAGCTCCAACCAGTGCCCCTTTGTATGACCCCTCTCCAACCTCCCCCTACTGTCTTTCATCTCCCCCCAGCGGGGGTGCCGATTTCGTGCAAGGTGCGCAGATAGCTGACGACATCCTCCCGACTGAGCATACCCTGAATTTGCCCATCTACCATCACGGGAAGTTGGTTAACCCCATCGCGGTCCATCTCTTCCAGAGCTGCCCATAGTTCCGCATCAGGCCGCACCCGTTTCATCTGCTCGGCTGGTATCATTGCCTGGGCGGCTGTCATGGTGGGCCAGCCAGAACGTGGGATTTCCTTAAGGTGATGTATAGTCAACAAGCCGATAACCACGTCACTCCGTTTAACCACGAAACTCCGCCGACCGCTCGCCAAGATGTGATCGTCCACCAGGTGCTGCAGAGTGGTGTCGGCAGGAATGGTTGCATATTGCCGATTCATTGCCTGGGACACTTTATGGCCGGCCAGTATATCGTGGAGCGCCAGTTGCTGAACCTGCCCCCTAGCGGCACTCTCCAGGAACCAGCCGATGAAGGCGATCCACATGCCGTTGATGAAGTTGCCGCCAAAGATTTGCCATACACCGAAGAAGATGAAGAGGTAGGCGATGAATCGCCCCACATTGGCGGCGACGAGGGTGGCCCGGCGCATGCTGTGGGTGACACCCCAGACAATGGCTCGTAAGACACCACCTCCGTCCAGGGGAAAGCCTGGAACAAGATTGAACAGGCCCAGAGCGAGATTGATATAGACCAGATATTTAGTTAGGGCCAGTAGCGGGGCGACACCTGGGAAGAAAGGCTGCATTAGACTGAAGAGGGCTGCCAAAGCGAAACTGACAGAAGGGCCGGCGATCGCAATCCAGAATCCGGCGGCGGCGGTCGGTGGTTCTGTGCCAATTAGGGAGATACCACCGAAAATATAGAGCGTGATGCTGCGGACTGGAACCTTATAGCGCATCGCCACCACCGAATGCCCCAGTTCATGGAGCAACACACTCACGAAAAGCATGATGGCTGTCATCGCTCCCATGAACCAATACTGCGCTACAGGCCAATTCTTAAATTCAGCCGGGTAGTAACCAACGGCCATCGTCCAGGTGATAAGCACAAAAATCAAAAACCAGGAATAGTCCAATCCAATGGGAATGCCCAGAATGCGCCCTAATGGAATCGTATGTCGGTTCATAGATTATCTCCTCCTATCTGTCGCTGGGGACACCCTCAGAGCCAGTCCTTCCACGGCCTCGATAATCACCTGCTGACCAGGTTGCAAAGGCTCCGGAGAAGAGGCGTGCCAGATTTCACCCTCGTAGTCTACTTTAACTTCGTCACCTTCAGCTTTGACCACCACCGCTCGATTGCCAATCATTGCTCTTTTGCCGGTGACCGGCCTTCGGCGCTGAGCCTGTATGACTTTCCAGTACACGCCAAGGGAAACACCTAAGATGACCACAGACAACGGTAATGCTATCTGCCACATTAGAAAAATGAACAGGAGGAAACTAAGTAGAGGCAATACCAAAAGCAAAGGATGCATAAGCACTCCCCTCCTCTTTTACACTCACCCCAGGGCCACACGCAGTAATCGAATATTGATCACAACAATAAGTTTAAAGGCATGAAAAGAGCGTATATGCCATCCCAACTCAGGCACTTGCCGTTTATCATCGAGAGTCCCCCAGCCCAGTACCTGTTGAATCACCCTTTTCCCAAGTGGGGGGAGGAGGACGATGCCGATAAAGTCTTGAATCTTGAGATT
>JBAQFX010000158.1:0-6316 GCA_049287485.1 Anaerolineales bacterium | reverse complement strand
ACTATATATTGGCCAGGCACGGTAACAGAAAGATTGGATTCAGGGCGTATTTGGTCCAGGTTGGTATGTTCTAGAAATTCAGCATATTCTGATTTTAATATCAGGTCCTCGGGACGAACATCTGCAGTAAGAGGAACTCGTGTTTGTACTTGCGTCACATAGGCCTGGATTTCTTTTGATCCAAGTTGTCTAGCTACGGATACACGATGATTCCCATCACTGACAAAATATACTTCACCAATTTGGTAGACTTCTATGGGTGGTAAACCAACCAATCCATAATTAGCCATTTCAACTTTTATCCAACGCTCTTCATCAATATTTTCTCCTGGTAAGAAGTCGCGATCAAAATCTTGATAGCGATTCACACTTCCGATGATTGCGTCGATAGGAATTTCGGTCAAAACTATTTTATGGCTGATTTGTGCTTTTAATTTTTGTCGAACCTCCTCAAAAGATAACAGTTCAGCAGATTCACCAGTGAACCGCCGGGTTATTTCTCTTAAAGAAGCTGTATGTCTTGCTGCCCGAAAATCCTGAATTGCCTTGATTGAGTTACTAGGTAAATTATCATCCATTCGGCTTCCCACTCAATTCATTTGGACCTAATAATGTGTTTTCTGCATTTGTCCCTTCAATGAAATCTTATCTGAGGGGGACAAATATTAACTTCCTTCCATTTGATTACTTCATATACAGCAAACAAAATGCCGTTGAATTTTACTAATTATTTCTAATTTGTCTATCCCTGAAAAGAGAAACTATCAATCATGATAAAATTTTATTGTTAATGGCTCCTCATGATAGTTTTATTTTTTAATATTTTTTTCTATCCTAACGAGCTAAGTATTTATAATTATTGTATACTTCAAAATCATTAAATACAGATGAAAAAGGAGGAGATATGTCTAAGGAGAGAAGGTCCGATCTGGTTTTTGGGATTATTTTATTAATAATTGGTGGGTGGTTTCTCGCTTCCCAATTTAATTTGGTACCCAGTTTGAATGAAATAATGAACATCCAATATCAATGGCCATTAATTGTCATTGGTGTAGGAGTATTCTTGTTTTTATTAGGGTTATTAGTTAGAGCACCTGGACTTTGTGCGCCTGCAAGCATTGTCGGAGGGATCGGCGGAATATTATATTGGTCGAATGCAACTGGAAGATGGGGAGATTGGTCGTACTTATGGACTATGATTCCAGGATTTGTCGGAGTCGGTGTCATCCTGTCAACTCTTCTTGGGGGACAAGAAAGAGGAGGATACCGTGAAGGTTTACGACTAATCCTTATTAGTGCGATCCTGTTCATCATATTTGTAATACTTTTTTCTGGACAAGGTTTCCTTATCAAATATTGGCCAATTTTGATTATCCTCGTTGGTATTTGGATCATCATCCAAACTCTAATTCGCAAGAAATGATTGGAGATAACATGATAAAAATGCTTTCTTCCAGATTATTTTGGGGATTGGTATTAGTGTTTGGAGGAGTGTTGTTACTCTTGGATACCATTGGAATTTTCGAGGGTGGTGCACTGTTTTGGACAATTGCTACAGGTGTGGTCGGAGTTTTATTTCTTTGGGTTTATTTCCCCAATCATGATAACTGGTGGGCATTAATTCCAGGTGTAATTTTCCTAGCAATTTCTGCAACGATTGGGTTGACTTCGTTTCTGCCTGGTTTTAGTGAATCCAACATGGTAGGTACGATCATTCTCGGGGGTATCGCATTTAGTTTTTTGCTTGTATATCTGGCAAATCATACTAACTGGTGGGCAATCATCCCAGCAGGAGTCATGGCTACAATAACGATTGTTGCAGTGTTAGATTCGGGTACATCTGGCATCGCAAGTGGAGGCGTATTCTTCCTCGGTTTGGGAATTACATTTGCCTTGGTAGCAATTTTACCAAATTCGGTTGGTCCCATGCGCTGGTCATGGATACCTGCTGCAATTTTGGGTTTATTCGGGGTAATATTGTTATTTGCTGCAGAAAGTTACCTTAATTATATTTGGCCTTCAGCTTTCATCCTGGCCGGAATCTTTCTGGTGATCCGGTCACTTGCAAGAAGATAAACGGGCATACTACTTAAAATAAACGAGTAGTGTAGGGATATTTACCTTGCACTACTCGTCGGGTTAATTGAATAACTTATTTAATTGTGATAACCAGTTCATCAATGTTATTGTATTCAGAATAAGCGGAAAATGGGGACTCACCTTTACTCATATTTAATATTCTTGGTAGTAATGCTGGCAAATCCGGAACCAAGGGCAAGTTATGGAAGTCGGAGATATTTATCCATTGCAGATCCCCTTCTTTTGATAAGACGAACTCACTTTTACTACATTCTCCTCTAAAAATATATATACAAACACCTGGATTGGTTCGAGTGTTGATCACTGTGATGCCGCATAACCAAAGATTACATGAAGTCATGCCAGTCTCTTCGAATAATTCACGCTGAGCAGCGGCAAGGATATCTTCTCCCTGCTCGACATGTCCTCCAATCCCGTTATATAATCCTGGCCATAATCGCTTATCTTTATCACCCCTGAGTAGCAACAGTTTATTTCCCCCGGTAATAAATACTAGCGTACGCGGGATGAACATATAACGTTCAAGATTCACACCCTGATCACTTACCGGCATGTTAATCTGCTAGATCTGAAACTTCTTCTCCCGTAGTTTCACCCAGGTAATCTTTGAGATCAGGCTCAATGCTTATTAGTTTAATTATCGAATCGACAGATTCCCGTGTGTCCGTTATGCCTAAATCAGTAAATAACTGGCGGAATTGTTTCTCTAACGCTTGCTCAATTTTATTTTTTATACTCGAGGGTAATCTCCATGTCTTCGCTTTGAATGAACCGATGGCGTATTTCCGTGTCTTGTAATAAAACTGCTCGTCGGTCATTTCTGGTTTACGCTCTGTAGCATTATTTTTATCTAGATAAGCATACATCTCCGTTCTCAGGTCATCGGGTATCCTGTCAAAGACCATATTTTGAAAATTCGTTGCTAAGTGTACTTCGACTGCTTCAGAATCAACAAATTTCCCGAACGCGGTTTCAGGAAGTGTGGAAGCACCATGTTGGACAGTACCTCCCATTCCATAGACAGATCGAGCAACACGACTGAGTTTTTGCAGGATGTCAAAATCGAGGCTAACCCTGGCAATAGATCCATCTGGTAGAACAACACCACCGTGGGAAGTCCCTGTTTGGATGCTTATTTTACTTAAACCAATAGCACTTGGAGCCTGTTTGGATAATTCAGTATTGTATCCATCCATATACGAACGTAATTCTTCTTCGGTTGAATTATGACCACCAACCTCTCCAATTTCGCCACCTATCGATACCTGAATTCCTTCTGGTTGCATAGACCGAATATAAGCAGAATACAGAGCGGAAAGAGTGTAATTCACCTTTTGTTGTTCTGGTACTGTCTCTTTAGTCATATCCACCATCGTAGATGTGTCAATATCTATGTTATAAAATCCTACTGCTAGCGCTTCTCTGATTAAGTCTTTGATTGCTTGTACTTCCGGTTCTGGTGAAGACGCATATCGTTTGGAAGATATTTGGAAATGATCACCTTGGATAAATACTGGTCCCGTATAACCTTCTGCTATCGCAGCCGCAAGGACACATGCAGAGTATTCAGCAGGGCGTTGATCGGTGTATCCCATTTCCGAACGCGCAATCTCAAAAATAAATGCACCTGCATTCATCTCTTTTGCGACTCTAAAGACCATTCGAGCTGAATCAAAGGCCAACATGCGCAAATTAATGGCAGGTACAGCAAAGGTAAGTGGGATTTCACCACGTCCTCGTGCAAGGTAGAGGTCGATAATTGATGATGGTATTGCCCCAAACGCCAATGCAGACTTTTGGATAATATATTGAGCGGCACCCTTCTCTGTATTGCTTCCTAAAGCGGCAATTTCTGCTAACTTGTGAATATTATTCTGCAAATGTTTCCGATTTTTTATCTTGATCTGATGGTCGGTAAAGACCAGACTATCATCAAGTAAATTAATCAATTCCTGTATTTTTAATGTATTCATCAGATTCCTCCTAATTAATATATGGTAGCAAACGATTATATCATTTCTGTTATCCCTATTCCTCTCTCCAATATCCCTTGATATAATACGTTGGGGACTTATATTTTACAATGGAGGATTAGTGGTAGAAAAAATCCATTTTGGAACAGATGGTTGGCGAGGTAGAATTGCTGAAGATTACACTTTTGCCAACATTCGACGTTGTACACAAGGCTTTGCTGAGTATTTACTGAAAAAGGGCGCTCAAAATGAATGGGTAGTCGTTGGTTACGATCAGCGTTTTAGTTCTGAGAACTT
This sequence comes from Anaerolineales bacterium, assembly GCA_049287485.1. Taxonomy (GTDB): domain Bacteria; phylum Chloroflexota; class Anaerolineae; order Anaerolineales; family UBA4823; genus FEB-25. The sequence goes on along the minus strand of JBAQFX010000158.1, from coordinate 1,946 downwards.
TGCAGCTGCTGTCGCAGAAGTATTAGCTGCAAATGACTTTAAGGTTTATCTTACTGACAAAGCGAAGCCAACTCCTGTTATCTCATACTCAGTTGTTAATAAAAAAGCAGTAGGGGCTGTGAATATCACTGCTTCACACAATCCACCTACAGATAATGGATTTAAAGTAAGGGACGAGCATGGCGGGGCAATCGATCCAAATGGTTTATTAGAGATTGAATCATATATTCCAGAATCTGTTGACCGAATTCAACGCCTCTCCATGTCAGAAGGCGTTTCTCAAGGAAAGATACAATATTTCAATCCTAATCCTGCATATCTCGAACAAATTAACCATTTGGTCGATTTGCAATCAATCAAAGATGCTGGTTTGAATATATTGGTTGAACCTATGTGGGGTAATGGGATTGGCTGGTTTCCTCACCTCTTAAATGGTGGAAGGACAAAAGTTGAGGAAATTCATAATGAACGCAATCCGATCTTTCCTGAGATGAAACGACCTGAACCGATTCCGCCGAATATTAATGTTGGATTACGAGAAACTGTAAAGCGAAAGGTTGATGTGTTAATCATCACCGATGGAGACGCTGACCGGTTAGGAATTGGTGACGAGCAGGGTGAATTTATTGATCAACTAAGGGTTTATGGGTTGTTGGGATATTATTTTCTTGAAGTTCGAAAAGAACGTGGACCCATCGTAAAAACACTGTCAACCACTAACATGCTAGTGAAATTAGGTAAAATTTATAATGTACCAGTTTATGAAACGGGGGTTGGATTTAAGTATGTTGCCCCAAAGATGCTAGAAACAAATGCGATGATAGGTGGTGAAGAATCTGGTGGATATGCCTTTCATGGTCATGTGCCTGAAAGGGATGGGATTTTAGCTGGCCTCTATATTCTAGATATGATGGTACGCCTGGATCAAAAACCCTCAGAATTAATCAAAACATTATTTCGAAAAGTTGGGGAGCATTATTACGATCGGATCGATACACCTTTTTCAGGTGACCGGGAAACCCGCCAGCAAACCATCCTGATTAATAAACCATCCTCGATTGGTGGGTTAAAAGTAACAAGCTTAGACACAACCGATGGTTTTAAGTTTAATTTAGAAGATGGTGGCTGGATGTTAATCCGATTTTCAGGAACAGAACCGATCATGAGAGTTTATTGTGAAACTACCCATAAGGAAAGGGTTAAGGCTATTCTCGATGACGGTTTACGGATAGCAGGTTTAAAGTAGTGGCTTTAAATTTACCAAATGAAATTGCAGACACACATTGTCACCTGAACTTTGATGTATTCGATAGGGATCGAGATCAAGTTATTGAACGTGCCCAGAGAAATGGAATAACAAGAGTTTTAATTCCTGGAATCGATCTCGAGACAAGTAAAACAGCGATTTATTGCTCCATCAAATATCCAATTGTGTACGCAGCAGTTGGGGTACATCCAAATAGTGGCGAAAAATGGACTACGAGCTCAATCTCCGAATTAAGAAGGTTGATAGAAAACCAAAAAGTTGTAGCAATAGGTGAGATCGGATTAGATTACTATCGGGAATATACTTCCAGGGATGTGCAACGAACTATTTTTTGCCAGCAATTAGAGCTTGCAAAAGAATTGGGTATCCCGGTGGTCATCCATCACCGTGAAGCATCAGATGATTTACTAGAAATAATTCAGAATTGGCATAATGAATTATTAGCAAATAAAATGAGCTTGGCCATCAATCCAGGTGTCATGCATTCATACTCAGGTAGTATGGAATTAGCCAAGCGATTTATAGAACTTAATTTTAAAATAGGTATTACCGGTCCGATTACTTTTCGAAATGCGAATATACTTCAGAATGTGGTCAGGCAACTCGGATTAGAGAACTTTTTACTGGAAACGGATTCACCATATCTAACTCCCCATCCATTTCGTGGTAAACGCAATGA
>JBAQFX010000157.1:0-5113 GCA_049287485.1 Anaerolineales bacterium | reverse complement strand
TCCCCTCACCCGCTTGCGGGGGAGGGGAAAAAGGGGTGGGGGCGTGAGTAATTACATAATATGGCAATTACTTACCATTGCTTCATCCTGATATACCATTTGTTCTTTACCAATTGAATATCCACTCCAGCCTGCATTCGTTTCGATTGGTTTTTTTTGAGGTTCGAATAGCTTTCTATTATCCTTTCTATCAATACCAAATGGATTTACAAAGATTAATTGAATGCTTTTGAATTTTTTTCCGAAACAATTCCTCTCAATAACACCAAAGAGACGCCCCAGTGCGGAATCTCTATAATATATTAGCAAACAAACCAAATAAGACATTACACGCCGGCCAGGATGGTCTCCTTGAGCACGTTAGCCAGGCGTTCGATGCCCATCTGGATCTGGTCGGGGTTAGAATAGGAGAAATTCAGGCGCATGGTGTTCTCGCCACCGCCCAGAGCATAGAAAGAGTTGCCTGGGACGAATGCCACGTTCCTTTTCACCGCCACTTTGAAGATCTCGGCGGTGTCCATGCCCTTGGGCAGCATGCCCCACAAGAACAATCCTCCCTTGGGCTTTGTCCAGGTGACCCCGGGTGGGAACAACTCTTCCATGGCATCCAGCATGATATTGCGCCGCTCGCCATACACACGGCGAATGAGCCAGATGTGACGGTCTAAAAAGCCACCGCGGGCCACCTCATAAGCCACCATCTGGTTGAAGGTGGCAGTGTGCAGGTCAGCACCCTGCTTGGCTTGCACCAGCTTGCGGATGACCTGAGCCGGGGCAATGACCCAGGCCAGCCTGATGCCAGGAGCCAGGGTCTTTGAGAAGGTGCTCAGGTAGATCACATTGCCGCGATAATCGCTGGAACCATTATGGCGGTACTCATTATCCAATGAGACGATGGAGGGTAAATTCTCACCCTCGAACCGCAGCTGGCCATAGGGATCATCCTCGATGATTGGCACGCCATAGCGGTCAGCGATATGGATCAACTGTTTACGTCGCGCGAGAGATAAAGTGACACCGGTGGGATTCTGAAAATTAGGCAAGACGTAGATGAATTTAACCCCGCAACGCAGGGCATTCTCTAAGGCATCGGTGCTCATGCCATCCTCATCCATGGGGACGGTGACGTACTCTGCGCCATACGCATTCCAGGCCTGCAAGGCGCCCAGATAGGTGGGTTCTTCCACCAGGATGGTATCGCCAGGGTTAATGAAGACCTTGCCGATCAAATCCAGGGCTTGCTGGCTGCCGCTGGTGATGAGGATATTGTCGGCTGATACGCTGATGCCATAGCGAGCGGTATGCCGGGCAATCATCTCGCGCAACGGGCGATACCCCTCGGTGGCTCCATACTGCAACGCTTCGGCACCCGATTGTTTGAGCACCGTCTGGCAGGCGGCGGTGAATTCATCTACAGGGAAAACATCTGGGGCGGGCAACCCTCCAGCGAAGGAGATTACTTCCGGGTTCTCGGTCAACTTAAGTAGTTCTCGTATCGCAGAACTGGCCATACGCTGCGTCCGTTGAGCGTAGCGATGATCCCATGGGGTTTCCATTAATTCACTCTCCCTTTCTTAGATGGTTTTATAAGATAAAAAACCGGTATAAGTAAATGAATTATACCGGTTTCTGAGTCTCACAGCTTTGGAAAACGCCGGAGAATATGGGCAGGTGAGGGTAGGATCACCCTTTCGCCAATTTTAAGCGCGCCCAGCACTTTACTACTATCCTTAGGCGCACCCTGGTAGATATAAATGATGGTTCCTTTCGCGGCGACTCTCGATTCGACATATGCCTGACCGGTGAGGAAGCCGTCCATATCCACCGCACAGCTGGTGACCTGACCGACCATGCGCCCACGCCAATCCACCACGGGGTCACCCAGGTGAGCCATACGCACACCCTTTTCATCGAAGCGGAAGCGAACCAGCTGACCCGTGCGCGCTTTTTCTTTCTCAAGAAATGCCTCACGACCAATGAACCAGGGCTTATATGTCTTGACGTACTGACCAAAACCAGCCTCAGCTACACCCAGGTTCAGCTCACCACCCATCTCATGCCCATAAAGGGGTAAGCCGGCTTCCGTGCGCAGCGAGTCCCGCGCACCTAACCCACAGGGCTTAATCCCATAGTCTTTGCCGACTTCCAGGATGGCATTGAACAGGGCATCGGCCTGAGCGGGGTGAACGAATATTTCATAAGAGAACTTTTCACCAGTGTAACCGGTGCGGGAGATGACCAGATCAAAGCCAGCAAGGGTCACTTCGCAGATGTGGGTACGCTTGAGGTAGCGCACGCAACAACGCGTTTCCTCATCGCAGTCCAGTTTCAGCAAGATCTGCCGGGCACGTGGGCCTTGCAATGCAATGTCTACACGCATGTCCCCACCTTCTTTGGGAGCTTTCAGGTCGCGCAGGATGGCACGGTGACCGAATACCTTTGCCCAGGGTCGCTGATGATCCACCAGCACCTCACCTTGCCTGACGGCATTCAACCAGGCCCAATTTTTATCGGCATTGGCGGCATTGACCACCATGAGCATTTTCTCCTTGCCACGCTTATATATGATGAGGTCATCGATCACGTTGCCATCGGGGTCAAGGAAATGGGTGTAGCAAGATTCACCCACGGATAAATAACTGATATCATTGGCAACCACGCTATCCAAAAAGGCGGCAGAGTCGGGTCCTTCCACTTGCAGCACTCCCATGTGGGCCACATCAAAGAGACCAGCAGCCTGCCTGACTGCCAGGTGCTCGTCCATCACCGAGGTGTACCAGACCGGCATCTCCCAACCAGCGTAGGAGATGATCTTGGCACCCAGCCGCTCGTGGGTCTCGAACATTGGCGTATGCTTTACCTCGCCTTCGTTTTCCACCCAGGTGAATTTTGGCAGCGCCTTGCCGGTGCCCGTCTCCATTCCTATGAAGTAAGGCTTTGGAGCAATGACATCCCCTGTTAGCGGTGCAACAGCCTGTGCATTGGAGTCTTTTACCACAGCAAGTCCGGGTAATTTCTTTAAAACATCCTGGTCGAAACGTACATAGCCATCGGATAGATCACGCAACCAGGCAGTGACCAGGCCATGTTTCGATGAGGGGATGGTCAGGCGGAATTGGTAAGCGCCATCACAGGTGAGAGTACCATCGACTGCACCGTCCGATGTATAAACCCGGGTAGGTTGGCTATCGCCAGGCATGAGCACCTCGACATCACTGGTGAGGGCCTGGCTGAGGAACAAGCGCACCCGTTCGCCAGTGAGTTCCAGCACTGACCAATCCCCCTCCTTGATCTTGTCATCGAGGTAATAAAAATGAGGATAGCCATGCTGGCTGGGTGAAAAATCAATCCCGGCAGTTTCAGCCATCTGGCGAACTTTCATTTTCGATTCTTCCAGCATATGAAAGTCTACCTTTGCCCTGCGCAAGACTTTGTTGGATCCCATCCTGCCATGGGGCATGGTGGAAAGCAGGATATCGGCAATGATATCGGCCAGCTGCTTCATATCATTTTCCTTGAAACCACGCTGGGTAACCCAGGGAGTGCCCATGCGGATGCCGGAGGGATCGCTGGCATCTTTATCACCCGGAATGGTGTTGCGGTTGACTACGATGCCAGCGATATCCAGGATGCGAGAAGCCATATCACCGGATAGTCCCGTCCCATCTTCACCCACAATAGTATTGCAGGCTAAATTCATCAGGTGGGTATTGGTGCCGCCATAAGCGATACGCATGCCGCGCTGACGCAAATGCTCGGTGAAAACAGCACAATTTTTAACGATCTGGTGCTGCAGCTGACGGAATTGGTCGGTTTTGGCAACTTTGAATGCCACAGCCATACCGGCATAGGAATTTACATGTGGACCACCCTGCTCACCTGGGAATACGGCCCGGTCTACATCACGCGACAGTTTTTCATCAAAGGTCAAGATGCAGGCTCCACGGGGACCGCACAAGGATTTATGGGTGGTAAAGGTGACCACATCGGCATAACCGATGGGTGAGGGGTATGCTCCTGCCACCACCATACCGGCGATATGGGCAATATCGGCAAATAAGTACGCCCCAATCTCATCAGCAATCTGGCGGAAGCGAGCCCAATCGGCAGCCCAGGGGTAGGATGAGTAGCCAGCGATGATGAAACGCGGTTTATGCTTGAGGGCCAATTCTTCCACCTGGTCATAATTGATCTGCTCCGTCTCGGGGTCAACGGTGTAGTGCACGGCATTGTAATATTCCCCCGAGCGGTTGACGGGTGAGCCGTGGGTGAGATGACCGCCGTGCAGCAAGTCCATTCCCATGATGGTATCCCCGGGTTTCACCAGGGCATGGTAGACAGCGTTATTGGCGGGTGCTCCAGAAAGAGGCTGGACGTTTACGTAAATGTCATCGGCCTCTAACAGATCATTGGCAAAGAGCTCAGCACACCTGCGGCGGGCCAGCTCCTCGATGGTATCGGCGTATTCAACGCCTTTATAGTAACGCTTATCGGCATATCGGCGGAAATTAACCAGCCTGGCAGGTAAATCCATGATCTCTGCCTCGGTCATGTTACGCGTTTCTTCACGCGGGTAGCCTTCAGCGTAGATATTTTGGAAAGCGGAGGAAAGCGCTTCCCTTACCGCCATGGGAGCCTGACTTTCACTGGGGATGAGGATCAATTTACGAAATTGTCGTTCGGCTTCTAATTGGGTTAATTCAGCAATAGCGGGATCCAGCTGAGCCAGATTTCCGCGAAATAAATAATCTTCCATTCTTATCTCCTGGGTGCAATATGATCGGATTGATAGATAAATGAATTGTAGCCGTTTGGCGAAGTTGGGTCAAGTGGATACTTATTGCCGATGTAATTATTCATCTACGTATGCCCCCACCCCTACCCCTCCTCCATTGGCTGTTCAGCCATTGGGGGAGGGAAAAATCTTTCGGAAAATGATTACATTCTCCCTGTTCACTACCAGGCAGATAAGATTTTTGGTGATGGGTGAGTAATTACCTCCTAGCAATGGCAGAATGTGGATGATAGGTTCGCTGGACGAAGAAGACGCTTTTGGTAACGAACATTGATAAACTAATAACCCAGCTCAAAGTCTACCTGGTAGAGCAGCGGT
>JBAQFX010000156.1:0-3942 GCA_049287485.1 Anaerolineales bacterium | reverse complement strand
ACTTATCCTTATCATCACACCACTATTTGTTCTACAATTATACACGCGGGATAAGACGATCTTCCTGTATCAACAATACACAACATGCAACCATAATCGTTCATTACACCAACCAGGAAGATCGTCTTCCCAACTTTAAGGCTTGAATTATTTTTAACGCTCACTAGGAGGTACAAATGCCCAGTTCCCCCCATATGAGCCGCCGTGAATTCGTTTCCATTGTGACTGCTGCTGTAGGCACAGTGATGGGAGCAATCATCGGAATACCAGCGATTGGTTACCTGATTGCCCCTGCCCTGCAAAAGGTCTCAGCTGATGTCTGGATCGCTGCAGGACCGATAGCGAATTATACGGTGGGAATTCCAACATTATTCAACTTTAACCGTACCATGGTCAATGGCTGGGAAAAAACCGTCAACAGCTATGGAGTATATATTATCCAAAACGAAGACGGTACTATCCAGGCGCTTTCGAATAAGTGTACTCACCTGAGCTGCCGTGTCAGCTGGCAACCAGAGTTATCAGCTTATGTATGCCCGTGTCATAATGCCCATTTTGGTATCAACGGGCAAATTATCAGTGGACCTCAACCCCGACCCCTCGATACCTATGAAACCAAGATCGAGGAAGGCAATCTATTTATCCATTTCCTAGGGAGTTAAGTATGTTTCAAAAGACCTTTAACTGGTTAGATGAACGTCTTGGGTTGAACGCCATTTATAATACCGTGCTTGACCGTAAAGTCCCCAAAGTGAATTGGTGGTTCACTTTGGGAAGCGCCAGCCTGTTCCTCTTCCTACTCCAGGGAATCACTGGCATCATGCTCAGTGTATATTATGTTCCCTCTCCAGATCATGCATACGATAGCATTCAATACATCATGACGGGAGTCAGTTTTGGTTGGTTGATCCGTGGGATCCATCATTGGGGTGCTAGCTTGATGGTGCTTATCGTTTTCTTCCATATGCTCCGTACGTATTACTTTGGTGCCTATAAATATCCACGCGAGTTTACCTGGGTGACTGGGGTTCTTCTACTCCTGCTTACGCTGGGTATGGGTTTTACTGGCTACCTGCTCCCCTGGAACCAACGAGCTTATTGGGCAACGACGGTAGGAACTTCTATTGCAGGCACTGTTCCCTTCATAGGGAATTTTATTAACATGGTGTTGCGTGGGGGAAGCGACCTATCAGCAGTCACCCTGGCTCGTTTCTTCTCCGTCCATATCTGGTGGTTCCCAGCCTTTATTGCTGGGCTGATTGGGGTTCACCTTTATATGGTTATCCGCCTGGGCATCTCTTCGGTCCCCAAAGAAGAAGACTAGAAAAGGAGACAGCTGTGAACGAAGAGCAGAAGAAACTTTACAAAGAAAAATATACCCAGGAAAAACAAAAAGGGGTCAAATTCTGGCCGGATATTATTTACAAGGATCTGGTTATCAGTATTTCCTTATTCATTATTTTGGTAATCCTGGCGACCTGGGTTGGAGTCTCCCAGGAACCTAAAGCTGATCCATCGGATTCAGCCTATATTCCTCGCCCAGAGTGGTACTTCCTATTCTTGTTTCAAATGCTTAAATACTTTCCGGGGTCGCTAGAATGGCTTGGAACAACAGTCATACCGATCATCGTGGTCCTGGCGCTATTTCTGCTGCCATTTTTTGATCGGAACTCACGCCGACATTGGAAAGCGAGGCCCTGGGCAATCAGCGTCATGTCGGTAGTGGTGGTTGGGATTGTAGCCCTCACCATCTTGGCGGTGGTCACCACTCCTCCCCAAGAAGTAACAGGTACTATTGCTGAAACCGTACCCGAGCAGATCATTGCTGGTCAGGACCTGTATTCAATTAACTGTACCGAATGTCATGGTCCAAACGGCGAAGGCGGCGAAATTAAAGGGGTTGAAGGGCTTGAGGGGTACCTCATGAAGCCAATCAATAGCAAAGATGAGATGTATACCCGTGATGATCAGACGTTAATTGACATCATCTCCTACGGTCAGCAGGACCTGGGTATGCAACCCTTTGCACTTGCTTATGGTGGTGCCTTGGGCCCATCGGATATCGAATCCATTGTCACCTTCATGCGCTACACATGGGATGACCGTGTAGAGCTACCCCAGGAAGTTGCTTCTGCCAATGCCATCCCCACACTTGCTCCTGGTGAAGTACCTTCTTATGAGGTGCATATTTCTGCAATTCAGCGTCGTTATTGCATCTCCTGCCACCGTGAGGGTAAGAATAATAATAACTACATCATGGACAACTATGAGGATACCATCAATACGGGTGACCATGCTCCTGACCTGATCGCTGGTGATCTAATGTGCAATACCATGCAAATGCTGAATCGTGTGGAAGGGTTGGAAGCAGGTAGCCCGATGCCTCCAACACGAGCCTTACCTCCTGAGCTGGTAGCCATCTATCAGGCGTGGATCCTGGCAGGTATGCCAAATACCGCTGCCGACGCAGCCGCAATTTCCGCAGCGGCCCAAACTACTTCTGCTCCTGCTTCTACTACACCGCTGGAGACTGTCACTACGATACCAACCACACCAGAAAGCACACCTACTCCGTAATCACTCCAGGGCACGGTACATACATCACCGTGCCCTTTTGATTCCTCTTGTGCTACAATACCCTGCATGTCAGGACGTCTTGGGCATTTTATTTCTATAAGCCTAACTCTGCTCACCGGCTGGCTTGTTTTTGTAGCAGGAGCTTCTGCCCAGGCTGCTTACAGGGCAACGCTAAGCTCTCCGGATATCAGTGCTTTTCCTCATCTAAATGCAAATCTGGATATACATGGCCCAGGCGGTGAATTTATCCACGGGCTCACTACTCAAGATGTTTTCGTGGTGGAAAATGGCATTCGGGTACCACTCACTATGCTCCAGGAGCAAAAACCGGGGGTCCAATTTGTCCTGGCGATTACCCCTGGAGAGACTTTTAGTATCCGTGATACCCTGGGTATCTCACGTTACGAATACCTGCTGCAAGCTTTTCTAGCGGGGACGTGGACAAGCCAACCTGTGGGCATGGATGATTTCAGTTTACTTACCCAAGGGGGACCACAGTTAACCCATTCGCCTGACTCTGCAGCCTTGCGTTCTGTACTTGAAACATATGCGCCAGATGGCGCCAATGCTGTTCCCAGTCTGGAAGTATTGGCATCCGCACTGCAAGTAGCTTTAGATCCCACCGTTCGACCTGGAATGGAAAGGGCAATCCTTTTTATCACTCCGCCCCAGGAGACGGACGTTTCGCTCGGTCTTCAATCCATCATTGCCAGTGCCACACAACAAGATGTTCATATTTTCGTCTGGTTGGTGGCGTCTCAGGATGTTTTCGAGCTACCGGAAATCGACCAGCTCAGGGGTTTGGCTGAGCAGACGCAAGCTGCTTTTTTTGCCTTTTCTCATGAAGAACCTGTACCGGATTTAGAAACCATGCTTGAACCGCTGCGCTACATCTACCGGTTTGGGTATGACTCGCAAATTACCACCGCCGGCTCACAACAAGTGCTGGCTCAGGTAAACATTGCTGGTGAGCAAATTGCCACCCAACCCATCACATTTGAGCTAAATCTTCAGCCACCTGTCCCTGCGTTTCTGAATCCGCCAGCTGAGATCGTACGAACATTTTCAGACCAATCAACTCCCGCGACAGCTAATCTAACTGATGATCTTTTACCTGCGGAGCAAGTCCTATCAATCCAGGTGACTTACCCCGATGGTTATGATCATCAGCTTTCTCGCACCAGTCTTTTTATCGATGGTGTCATCGTAGCGGAGAATACTGCCCCACCATTTGACAGATTTATCTGGGATTTACGCCCATATGTCCAGGACGGGGTGCACTCCCTAAGCGTTGAAGTTACCGATAATCTGGGACTTGTAGGGAAAACTGATGAATTCTCGGTCAGGATTATCGTTCCGTCCACC
>JBAQFX010000155.1:0-9627 GCA_049287485.1 Anaerolineales bacterium | reverse complement strand
GAATGAAAACCAGGACTTTATCATCACCACAATTAAATTAAGCGAAGAAAATGCGAATCTAATTATTCGTGGTTATAATCGACTTTCTTCTCCGATTGATATAAAACTCAAGCTTTGGAAATCGTTCAGCCAGGCGTATATCGTGAGTCTAAATGAGAAGGTAATTCAAGAAATACCGATTTCCCGCGATGATCAGGTCGCTCTCCGTATTGAAGGAAATAAAATAGTCTCACTCCGATTCGATGATTGAAACTTTAATCCGTGCCTGCCGTATACGAATAGTAAATATAGACAAAAAGATTTTAGACATATGGAGGAGAATGTGATGAATTCTAAACCAGGTTGCTTTTCGGGATTGTTGAAACTACTATTGCTAGATTGGCTTTTTGATTGGCTGCAAAATAGATTTGGATTCGGTCGTGGTTGTTCCTGCACTGGGGTGGGCTGTGGAATAATCTTGTTCATCCTTTTTCTAATATTTGCTTGCTCAATCTTAACCGGTACGAATTGGGGCTCATTCCGATTTTAGAGATTATTAGATTGTTATCTGCACTGGATCATAGAACATTGGATTAAGTTGTATAATTAAGTTGAAAAGACTGACATTCAGGAGAAATAAAAATGCCAAGCTGGTTAGGTGCACCCGAATTATTAATTGTACTTATTATCGTAATACTTATATTTGGAGTTGGTCGTATCGCGAATATAGGTGGTGAACTAGGTAAGGGTATAAGTGCTTTCCGTAAAGGTTTAAAGGAAGATGATGAGAAGAAACTTGACGAAGAGGAAAAGAAGGAAAAGGAATAAGCTGACAGATTAACCAAAGGAATGTCTAATAACTTTATAAATAAAAGCTTGGACTAAATATAAGAATATACTTACAATCGATCAACTATAATTTACCGCTGATTTATTTCGGCGGTTTTTTTTATTCAGTATGAACCAATCTAGCTAATAAATAATTGTAAATAAATCTGTTCTACTCATCAATTTATGTTTATTAAACATCGAGTGCCTGGAAAACTTAGAGTGTTCCAGGCACTCTATTGTACCTTACTACTATTTCATTTTGAAGAATGAGGTCAGTTTCATGGCGAGGTTTAGATCTCCTTTGAGTTGAAGCTTACCTTGCATGAAAGCCGCCATACCATCTATTTTGCCTAAAAGAATATCTGCAAATTCCCGGCCATCCGCAGTCATGGTCATTTTTGGGTTTTCAGCAATTCCTTCGGTCACCTTGCATGTGCCGTCTTTGATGGAAATAATCCAATCTCCGCCCTCCTCACCCGTCAGATGGTACTGGATAACAGCGTCTACACCAACAGCTTTTTCTGGAATAAACGCCTTTTCATGGTTTAGGATTAATTGTCGAACAGTATATTCTGTCATTTTTTTCTCCTTCAAATAGGTTCAATATATATGGATGATCAATTTATATTTTCAAATATGCTAGCTGCACCCATGCCACCTCCGATACACATGGATACCATTCCATAATGGACATTCCGTCGCTTCATTTCATAAATCAACTGAGTAGTTAATTTAGCACCAGTACAACCCAAAGGATGTCCCAGAGCAATAGCACCGCCGTTTACATTTGTAATATCCTTGTTGAGACCCACTTCACGAATGACGGCAAGGCTTTGTGCAGCAAAAGCTTCGTTGAGTTCAATTAAACCAATCTCGGATAATTTTAATCCCGTTAATTTCAACACTTTTGGAATGGCAACAATCGGTCCAAGCCCCATATATTCCGGTTCGACACCACCGACTGCAAAAGCTATGAAGCGTACCAGTGGTTTTATCCCTATTTTTTCGGCTTTAGCGCGTGACATGATAATCACACCAGCAGCACCATCTGACATTTGAGAAGAGTTCCCTGCAGTAACGGTTCCACCTTCTTTAAAAGCTGGCTTTAGTTTAGCCAGAGCCTCTAATGTTGTATCCGCACGTGGCCCCTCATCGCGTTTGAATGTAAAAGAATTTTTCTTAATTTCACCGGATTTACCATACTCAACTAACTCAACCTCTAAAGGCACGATTTCCGGGTCAAACAATCCAGATTCAATTGCGCGGATAGCTTTTTTATGACTTTCAAAGGCAAAACTATCTTGATCAACCCTGCTAATACCATATTTTTCAGCCACATTTTCAGCGGTCAGACCCATACCCAGGTAAGCACCCGGCCATTCTGAGGCAAGATATGGATTAGGAGAAAATTTCAACCCCGTCATCGGCACCATAGTCATCGATTCAGCGCCGCCGGCAATGGCACAATCCATCTGCCCAGCCAAAATTCCAAAAGCTGCATGAGCAATACTTTGTAATCCCGATGAACAAAAACGGTTAATCGTCTCAGCCGGAACCGAGACTGGTAAACCTGCACTTAATGAAACCAATCGAGCCATGTTTAATCCTTGCTCACCTTCGGGAAATGCGCAGCCAATGATTACATCATTTATTTCTTCTGGTTTTAGATTATCAACACGAGTCAAAAGATCTTTTATAACTGCCACCGCCATATCATCAGGCCTCACAGTTGCCAGAGTGCCACGTTTAGCCTTACCGACAGCCGTTCGAGAAGCAGCAACGATTACCGGGTCATGGGAAGCATCATTTGTATTCATATTTCATCTCCATTTTTAATTTCGTAATGGCTTGCCAGTTTGCAACATGTTAATCATTCTCTGGCGCGTCTTCTCTTCACCACACAAGGATATAAAAGCTTCACGCTCTAAATCCAAAATATATTGCTCATCCACCCAGGTTGGCCGGCTAAATTCACCGCCTGTCATCACAACTGCCAGCTTCCTTGCCATATGAGCTTCGTATTCTGTGATGTATTTGCCTTCTTTCATCATATGTATGGCTACGCGCAATGCGCCTAAAGCATCGCGCCCGGCTGCATATATTTTCTCGGGTATTGGAGGGTGGTAGCCAGTCCTTGCCATATGTAGTACCTCTTTTTTGGCCTCTGTCAATAAGAAATCCTTATTCATCACTATCCGGTCTGATGGACTTAGGATTCCCATCTGGCGTGCTTCTTCCGCACTGGTGGCAACTTTAGCTAAACCAATCTGCATAAAAACACGCTGTAAGAATGGCAAGGCTTCCGCATTTTCTGTTTTCATGGCTGGGTTAACGATACGGCGCATCATCTCTTTAGTTCCACCACCTGCTGGGATGACTCCTACCCCAAATTCAACAAAGCCAGTATACAATTCTGCCGCAGCTACCACACGACTAGCATGTGTGGTTACTTCAGCACCTCCTCCTAATGTTAAACCCGCTGGTGCTACCACGATTGGTTTTAGAGAATATCGTGCACGCATATTGAGATCTTGAAGGTTCTTTACTATGCTATCAAGTTTTTCCCATTCTCCCATTTGAGCAGCCATCACTACTAGCATGATATTAGCACCCACACTAAAATTATCCGCTTCATTACCAATTACCAAGCCATCAAATTCATTTTGCAGTCGATTTTGGCTTTCAACAATCATATTGGCAATATCTTCATCTAGCGTATTCATCTTAGTGTGGAATTCGACACAAGCAACACCATCTCCCAAATCATACAGCGTAGCTCCTGGATTTTCACTAACGACTTTTTGTTCTTTTAGCAAAACAAGAGAGGTTGGCCTTTTGATCGGTTCGTATTGCCCATTTACAGGATTGTATACTCCGACCTTTATACTTCCATCGTATTGATAAAAAGTTGGATAGCCTGATTTAACCATCGTCTGAACCCAATCGGCAGGATCAAAACCAGCAGCCTTCATTACAGGTAACGTCTGCTCTACACCCAATGTATCCCATACCTCGAATGGTCCTGCTTCATGACCAAAACCCCATCTCATCGCATCATCCAATGGTTTTGGTGTATCAGCAATCTCTGGGATACGTTCTGAGGCATAGGATAATCCCTGGTAGGTTAGCGCCTGAACCAGTTTCCCTGCCCGGTCATCAGAGGCTAACAAAACCTTTAATTTTTCACCCAATTCTTCGATATCTTTTACTTTGCCTATAGATTCAAACCGTACTTTTACCGGTGGTTTATACTCCAAGGTTTGTAGGTTTAACGACCAGAATTCCCGGTTACCTTCAGGTGTACGCACTTCCTTATAAAATCCTTGCTTAACTTTATTTCCCAACCAGCCTTTTTCTACCATAGCATGGATTACTTGGTTCACCCGCTCCGAATTTAGATATTGCAAGGCTTTCTTATCATCAGGTATGGCAGGAGCAAGGTTGTTACCGACATGTTCCCACACATCGATTCCAACCAGATCGATTAATCGAAATGTAGCCGTCTTTGGCCTTCCCATGGCAGGTCCTGTGATGGCATCTACTTCCTCCACGGTATATCCATTCTCAAGGATATAATTCAAAGCAAAAGCACCACCACCAAATCCAAGACGATTTGCGATGAAATTTGGAGTATCTTTGCATAAGACGATCCCTTTGCCTAAACGATATTCGCCAAACATACTGATCGCAGCAATGACTTCAGGCAAGGTGTCCTTGGTTGGGATAACTTCGAGCAGTTTTAAGTAACGGGGTGGATTGAAGAAATGGGTACCTAAAAAATGTTGCCGAAATCCCGCTGATAAACCTTCAGCAATTGAGGTCACGGGGATACCGGATGTATTGGTGCTGATTATTGTATGCACAGGACGAATAGCATCAATACGAGCCATCAAATCTCGCTTGATTTTTAGGTTTTCAATGATGGCTTCGATGACCCAATCTGCAGATTTAATCACCTCAAGATCATCTTCAAGGTTTCCTATTGAAACCAGAGCAGCAGTTTCGGAAGTAAAAAATGAAGCTGGGCGAGACTTGATGGCGCGGTCTAATCCCTGTTGGACAATGCGATTTCGAACAACTTTATCTTGCAGGGTCAAACCCTTTTTTTCTTCTTCTGGGAGTAATTTGTTAGGAACGATATCCAGCAATGTTACTGGAATACCGGCATTCGCCAGATGAGCTGCGAGAGCCGCTCCCATCGTCCCCGAGCCGATTACTACTGCTTTAAATATTTCGTATTTCATGGTTCCTCCTTAGTTAAATCTATCCGGTTAGTCCGGTTTCTGAATCGGAGTATAGTCAACTTTCACTTAAGCAAATATCTAGCTGCTTTGCATATCAATCCTTAGCGCAAGTCGCGTCCACTGTAGCCTAAAATGTTGCGCGCAACAATTAAACGATTGATCTGGCCTGTGCCTTCATAAATATCGCTTATTTTCGCATCCCTAAACCATTTTTCCAAGAGTAAATCGCGGCTATAACCCAAAGGTCCCATGATCTCAACTGCCCTCTGAGTAATTTTTGTTACCACATCCCCACCACGAACTTTCGACATGGATGCTTCCAAGGGATTGGATTTACGATTGTCCGCCATCCACACAGCCTTTATTACCAGCAACCATGCTGAGCGAAGCATAACTTCCATATCGATAATGTCACGTTCAATGCAAGATAGTTTTTGTCGACACAATCCATAACGAATGGCGATACCTTGTTGGGCGAGCAATTCTTTGAGTAGTTCAAGGGTTGCGCGTGCAACACCTACCGCGGTAGCACCTATCAGCGGTCTGGTTGCATCAAATGTGGCCATGGCACCTTTGAATCCAGTCGTAGTTCGCTCTTGTACCACCTCTGAACTGCCTAGGATATTTTCGAATGGGATACGGCAATCTTGTAGAACCAGCGAGGCTGTGTCACTGGCACGAATGCCCATCTTATGCTCTAACTTTGTTACTTTAATTCCTGGTGTACCGGCCTCCACAACAAATGGTCGCATTCCCTTTCTACCAGCTGATGGATCAATCGTAGCCCAAACTACGACCAAACCATTCCCTTCCTCTAGAGATTTTTGACCACCAGTGACGAATATTTTTTCACCATTTAAAATCCATTCATTCGTTTCCTTATCCAAGACTGCAGTTGCTCTAATTGCAGATGTATCGGATCCGGCTTGCGATTCCGTCATTGCCATCGCTCCAAAGGCCGGTTTATCCTCACTAAAACGAGCCAGGAATTTCGCATTTTGCTCGAGGGTGCCATTCGCCTGAACAGCAGCGGCTCCTAGACCTCCTCCAGGTGTACACAGGTAAATTCCCACATCTCCCCAAGACAGCATTTCCAGCATGAACGCCAGCATCTGGTAACCAATCCTGGGGCGTTCTTTACCTTCTGCATCCTTTTTGGGCGCTTCCTTTGGCGCAAGTGAGCCAGCTCCCGTGGCTTTCATCGCCATATGCATGAAATTTATATAATCCCATGGTATTTCATGTTCATTTTCGTCGAAGTAACGTGAGACCGGTCGCATCATATTTTCAGCGACAGTCTTTAATACAAAGCTTTGCTGGGCAATAGGTTTAGGTGCTTCAAATTCAATCATTTTCTCATCTCCATATTCATTCATATTCCAGCTTTCTTAGATGATCGCAATTCCAGGAAGCATGGCGAAGCTGCGACCCTCTCGCATCCATTTTTCAACCGGATGCTCACGAATATAGCCATGCCCGCCCAATATCTGTACCGCTCGGTCGGTTACCATCATGGCCATGTCAGAAGCTCCTGTATAAGCAAGATATGCATCTTTATAAGCATCATCTTTCCCTACATCCAGCATCCAGGCTGCTTCCCAGGTTAAAACACGTATCGCCTCTATTTCAGTAGCCATTTCTGCCATCATAAATGCAATCGCTTGTTTTTGAGCCACTTTCACGCCAAATACCTCTCGGTCTTTGGCATAATTAATAGCATATTCCAGAGCAGCTTTTGATACACCTAATGCCATGGCAGCCATTGCAAGCCATAATGAGGCAAGAATAGGTGCGAAATCATGCCCATTTACACCACCCAGCCGATTAACAATTGGGATTTTAACGTTCTCAAATTTCACCGGATATACAGGAAATGCGTTGATACCAAGCAGCTTTTGCCGTTCCCCGAACTGGATACCATCCATTGCAGTGGGAACAATAAATGCCTGGGTCTTTCCTTCCAATGATGCATATACAATCATGATCTTTGCTTCATTGGCGAATGGGACATAGGATTTTTCTCCAGTGATTAGAAAACTATCACCATCAATTGAAGCAATAGTTTTTAATTCATTGGGATCATAATCAAAATATGGTTCAATCATTGCTGCAGTATAAGGCGACCAATCCCCTTCGACTATTGCGGGTAGATATTCGTTCTTCTGCTCTTCATTACCACCTAATAATAATGGAATAGCAAATAATCCAGGTGTTATCACGCATAAAGTGCCAGCCAGATCACCATATGCCATTGCCTCTGCTGCAAGTACGCCTGTTATCGATGAGTGTTCACCAAAACCCCCATATTTCTCAGGGGTCGAGGCTTGCAACACGCCAAGCTCCCATCCCTTTTTAATCAAGCTAAGCGGTATCTGGTATTCTTCATCGGCATCATGCGAAGCTGGGCGTAAATTGCTACTTGCATAACGCGCCACGGTATCAATTAACATCTGTTGTTCTTCTGATGGTTCAAATGAATACATGGAAATCCTCCTTTGACATGATATTTGAAATAACCTGGCTATATTTTTGTTATCTTACAATCCACACATTGATATTGTATCGGAACCAATCTTGAATCCTCTTCCAATTCATCTAAATTGGCGATTTGTAGAAATCCTCTTTGATATAAATACTCGACATGTGCACCAGTTTCTTCTAGCGCTAATAACACCGTATAACCATCCACTTTACCAAACAAATATTTTGAAATTTCAGATATTGTATGAGGTTTAGCTAAGATATCGAGTATCCTTTGCAGTCTCTCTTTATGGACGAGACGGATTTCTTCAATTCGCTTATCAAGATCCACAACGGGATTTTCATGTCCACCAAGAGTATATTTTATCTTCTTACCAAGTGGTCTGATTATTTCCAATGAGTCCAAATATGTTTCCACTCCTGTTGATAATGTAATCTGCTCAGGCGCTTGATGGGGACTGGTTTTATCCAGTATATGGTCACCACTAAATAGTACATCGTGTAGCCTGATCACAACATGCCCTGCACAGTGACCTGGCACGTGAATAAATTTAAAAGGCCCGATCCTCATCCCTACTGCTCCGTAGGTTAGGTCAACATTTACAGAACGATAGAGGCTTTTGGTGATTTTATACATCTCGAGCTCTTTTTCACGCTGTTCGGTAGTCAGACCGGCTTCGGTAAGAAATTCATCCAGTCGGTGGGCAGCGATAGACAATCGTTCTTGATGGTTAGATACGATTCTGCGGTCCAGCTCATGAATACATACCCTGGCTTTCGAGCGTTCTTTTATATAAGGTAATCCCCCAAAATGGTCAATATGTCCATGGGTAATAAAAATATGGCTGATCGTCTTGAGTGAACAATCTTCTTTTCGTAATTTACCAACTTCATCTAAACCCATTTCAAGATCCTGGTTAGATTCCCCAAAACCTGATCCAGTATCAATCAGAACTCTGTACTTGCCGGTAAACACTGCATAAACATTACCGACCAAACCAGGGAATTCATGCAAAGGAATTTGATAGATTTGTGCGTTATGATCTGTAGTGTAAGTTTTCATCTAATGCGCTAATAAACCGTGCAATAATAAATCGGCAAATATATTGGCAATTTCGCTCGCAGAACGTGATCCATCGCTACGATACCAGGTGACGGTCCAATTCATTACGCCAAGGATAGCTCTCCCAGTTAGTGATGGATCAACATCGAAAAATATTCCTTGTTGTTTACCTTCAATGATTAAATCAGTCCACAACCGTTCGAATTTCTGCCTGCGTGAGGCTTGGTTCGCCTTTAATTCTGGATCAAGCGACTTCATCTCAAGCAAGAGCACAGCAGACAAATTTTGGTTTTCAGCAATGGTTTGGAAGTAAGAAACCATAGCCTGGCGTAGTTTTTCACCAGGTGATAAAGATTGCGAAAGTACTAATTCAAGCCGGATATTTATCAGGTCAAGCGCATGATCCAATATTTCGGCTAAAATTTCTTGTTTGCTGGAGAAATGATAATACAGGCTGGCTTTTTGTAAATTAACTGCATCAGCGATATCCTGCATTGAAGTAGCATGGTAACCTTTTTCGCTGAATATACGTGCTGCAGCCTCGAGAATACCTTCTCTGGTCAAAATACCTCCCTACCGAACATTCGGTAGGTATAGAATATCAAATTTAACCTCCACTGTCAAGCATTTTCCACCCCAATTGTTGAGAATTTGAAATCTCTTTTCACTAAAGATCCAGGGGCTAGTCAATTCAAAGAACGCGGGGGGTTGCCAGAACCGTGTGAATACGCTATAATCTGCCCGCTATTTTTACTATCGGGGCGTAGCGCAGTCCGGCTAGCGCGCTTGCATGGGGTGCAAGATATTCAGAAATTAAATCAGCTAGTCGTAACGCTCGACCTTCTACCTGCCGTGCATGGGGTATGTAAGAGGTCTGGGAATTAATAAGATGTGATTTTGGGGGTATACTTCGACCGCATGCCAAGGAATTCATAAGATTAAAATTGAATAACTGGTCCACTTGCTAAACTTTTCCGAGTTCTTCCAGCAGGAGCCATCCTACGGGCTGCTTACGTCCCGATAGTATAT
>JBAQFX010000154.1:0-5149 GCA_049287485.1 Anaerolineales bacterium | reverse complement strand
GGTACAGGCTGCTACCTTCTCCCTGATTCACATACATTCCACCCCCGTACGTATAACAGCATCCTGAAACAACGCGATTCCCGATAAACCTGGCCTGGTTGATGGTCACGGTGTTGTAACTTCCCTCGACGTTAAGTCCTCCGCCGATACCTGCCTCATTCCCGATGAAATCCACCTCGGTGAGGACGGGATTCCCATAAGTATATAAGCCCCCACCAGCTCCGGAGGTATTATTTTTAAAAACAACATGGGAGATGGCCGGGTTGCCCTCATTGTAAATACCCCCGCCATACCAATCGGCGTGGTTGCCAATAAAACTGATATTTTGAAGGCTAGGATTGCTAGATGATGAAATATACATCCCACCGCCTTTATAGGATGGCTCATGAACACCGTCGCCGGCAGCTTTTCCAGCTGTGACGATAAAACCATCCAGGATGGCAGTGGCATTAGTCCCGCTGCCGTCCAGGACATGATAAGCGTTGTTGCCATGGATTTTGTTGGTGTCCGTTACAATACCGTTGGGGTCAGTAGTATCGTTGCCATCAATGTCTGCACTCAACACAGTGAGGTTGACCCGCCAGTTACGCTGGTCACGAACAGTCTCGGTCATGGCAAAGCCGCCGTATAGGGCTAGGCCGTTTTTCAGCTGGAAAGTTGAGGCCATATCCGAGCCGGGTGTATACACCCCGTGCGCCACCCAGATTTCAGTTCCGGAGATGGCTGAGGTGAGGGCATACTGCAAGTCACAGGCATCAGCCCAATTTTCGCACGATCCAGAAACCATCCCCCCCGGTTTCGCATAAAGAATGGTTGCATCTGCTGAGACCGGACGCGCTAATATTAAAATTAAGGCGATCGTTAGGAGTAATCCTGCTGTTACTGAAAAAAGTAGTTTAAATATTTTTTTGGTGTGCATTTCCGTTTACTTTCGATGCCATTTATATTTGGGGATTATCGAACCACTTGTAATAAATATGCTTTAAAAACCACGAGAGAACATCATTTTTGTGCGATACAGCGAAGCTTGTCTTTTATATTTCATTGTTTATGTCTGGTAAAACCAGACCTTGAGCTCCACTATGTCTTTTCCTCCTTTATCTGTATTGTCGAGAGAATAGATAATTTTGGATAATATAGGATTATTTTGTTTGGGCGGGTACCTTCTATTAATATAACATTAATTATATCTCGAATCGGGTTATTGATTTGGGAATTAATCAATCATTTACCGAGATTCCACGTCGACATAAGTTTACTCACATTTTCACCACAATCAGGTG
Source organism: Anaerolineales bacterium (assembly GCA_049287485.1). Lineage (GTDB taxonomy): Bacteria > Chloroflexota > Anaerolineae > Anaerolineales > UBA4823 > FEB-25. The sequence continues at coordinate 3,866 of JBAQFX010000154.1, read as the reverse complement.
AGAATTTTGGCTGAACCGTCTTAGGTATAGCATTATTTTTATCATTCCGCATAATATTTTGCCAACAATTTGCTAAATCCGAATATTCTGATACGTTTCCACCCTCCCAATTAATAGGTATTATTTTCCATTATTATGGGCTTTTTGGCCATATGAGTGGGAGAAAAATTATGGTGCATTTGACCGGGCTAAAAAAGTCGTTTTCTATGATTATGTGACGTAGAATGCGGGTAGTATTATTTTAAATGGCATAATACATGAATAGCCTTGATCATCAACTGCAGCACACTGAACTACCTGTTTGAGAACCATCCCTCACCATTGCTCGGGACAGGCCTGGAATATAATAACATAACCACGAACAGCAGTGGTTGGAAGGTGGATGAAATAAGGTATTACCCATGAGGAACGGAGAAAAAGGGCTGTCCAGGCGAAAGCTAAAAACGCTTGCACTATGGTCGCCTTTACAAAAGGAACGAGGCTGAGGATGGATAACGCAAAGGAGTGGGCACAACATGTTGTGCCCCTACAAAACAAGCGGGGCGCGGTTTTACGAACCCACAGCGGGGAGGTTTGAGCAGGTGGGTAAAAAGAAAGAAGGGCGCAGCGTTCCGGTCAGAAAACCAGACCGGACAGGCTGCTGCGCCGCTACAAAAGAAGCCGGGTGGAGGTTGTTGGAGAAGATTGGGCGGTTCAGGTGGAAGCTAAAAACGCTTGCACTATGACCGCCCCTATAAAGAACTATCTCGCAGAAATTATTCCTTTGGCCACCTTCTGGGCACCAACCATCACGTTCAGCACGCCACCGCCACTTTCACTTTGGGCGCCGATGAACCACAGCCCATCGATGGGAGTCTTGTGCTTGGGAGGCTGATTACCTATCACCGGAGGAACCCCACCGAAGGAGTGGTGTTGCTGGTGGGTGCGCACCCGGAAATCCTCGGGGGTGAGCACCAGGCGGGTGAGAGTATGCTCACGCAAGCCAGGGACATACTTTTCAGCTTCTGCCAGCAATTTATCCGCCAGCTCTTCCCGGCGCTCGACCCAGGTGCCCTGATTGAGGGTATCAGGCGCAACGGTATAGACCGTCACGGCATATTTCCCCTCGGGCGCCAGGCTGGGGGAGTGCATGGAAGGGATATAAATCAGCAAGCCTTCTTTGCCTTCGTGATAATCACCGGTGCGCAGCCGCCTGACCGCCCCTTCCAGGTCCACGGTGTTATAGTAGTAGCACAAGGCAGCAGGCTGGTAGGGAGAGGGGTCGAAGTCGATACCCAGCTGCACCATCAGCACCGATTCCATCAAGAGGTTGGATTCGACCTGTTTAGCGAATTCAGCGGTCAGATGCTCACGCCCGACCAGGTCGAAGAAGACTTCCTTCATGCCACCCGAGGCGAGGATGCAATCGGCGGGCTCAATCCGACCATCGGCAAGCTCCACGCCGGTGGCTTTCCCGTTTTCAAGCATGATGCGCCGGACGGTGGTGTTGGTTAACACTTTCCCGCCATTGGCGAGCAGCACTCCCATAACCGCATCGACCAGGGTCTGGCAGCCACCCAGGATATAGGTGTAAGCGATCTGGGCACTGCGGGTGCCAGAGTAGGTGGGGATGCGCTTGTCGAAAGCAGTCTCCAGGTGGATGGCGGGCACGCCCAAGGCGGGGAACTCAGAGGGGGCGGTGACGAAATCGGCCACGATGCCCAGGAAGACAGTTTTGAGAGCGGGTGAGGAAAAGTAGGAATCCATGAGCTGGGTGGCATTCCATTTGGTGAGGTACTTGAGTGGCTGGAAAGCCAGCCACAGACGTAGCTTGAGCCACAGGACAGCCAAGCCGCGGGCAGCATCCACCTGGCGTATTAAAGCCATCAGATTCAGCATCTGGTCATAGAAATGGTAATAACGGTTAATGGCCTGGCTTTCAGCGGGGAAAAGAGCTTTCAGCCGCTCCCGCCTCCAATATGGACCTTCATATTCCTTTGGCTTCCACAGGGCAAAATCGGGCATGGCAAGCCCGCGGTCTTCGTGCTGGGCGGGGACCTGGTGACTGACCCCCAATTCTTCCAGGATCAGGCGCCCCTTATCGCCAGGGGCGAAACCTTCCAGCAGGAGCGGACCAATGTCCCAGCCGAAGCCATCCTGGCGGACGGTGGCGGTCACCCCGCCGGGGGTAGCAAACTGCTCATAAACGGTAACCTGGTGGCCAGATTTCGCCAGGTAGGCCGCGGCGGTGAGACCCGACATGCCAGAGCCGATGATGGCGATCTTCATATAATTTCCTGTCTTTCGACGGCCATACGATCAGCCAATTCACGAACCAATTCACCGTGACTCTTGCGGGTGATGGGATACCAGATGAGGAACGGCAGGCTAAGCAGGATGACCACACCGGGCACAATGGAGAAGAAGAGCCGGATACCGAACAGGGCATGAGTGGTCTGCTCCACGTTGGGTACATAGCCGAACAATCCCAGTGCCCAGCCGCTGACAGCGATCCCCAGGGCGCTGGTGAATTTGGTGAGGAAAGCCCACAGACCATAATAAATGCCCTCGCGCCGTTCACCAGTCATTTTTTCATCATGCTCGACCACATCCGGCAGCATGCTCCAGGGGAAGACCCACTGGGCTGAAAAGCCGATGCCAGCCACGGCAGCCACCACGTAGATGAGCGGGGTGGGCCCGCGGGGGAAGAAAAAGCTGGTCATGACCGCCAGCGAGGCGATAAATAAGCCCAGGGCATAGGAGGGACCCTTGTTGATCTTGTCTGAGACGATTTTAGCGGGGATGAGGAAAATGCCAATCATTACCAGCATCACCAACAGCACAAAGGATACCTGGTCGCCCATATCCAGCTGATATTGGATGAAGTAGGGCACCAGGGCGGTGAGAATGGTGAAGCTGAAGCTGCTCAGGATAAAAGCAATCATCAAGATAATGAATGGCTTATTTTTAAAAGAGGTAAGAACTGCCTTGATCGGCGGGAGTTTGGAAGGCTCGCCGGCCAGCTCGGGCTTTTCTTTCACTGAGAAGGTGGTGAGCATGGTGGTGGTTATGGCCACTGCCCCAAAGACAGCACCGGTGGCGCTCCAGGCTTGCTGCATGTTCAAACCTTTGCCATGGAAAATACCCGCCAGGATGGTGGTGAGGGCCGCCCCCAGGATGTAGCCCAGCACACTGAAGACCATGCGGATGGAGGTGAGGCTGGCGCGCTCGTTGTAATCACGGGTGAGCTCGGGTGTGAGGGCATAATAGGGGGTGGTGGTCATGGTGTGGAAGGTGTCCACCAGCCAGAAGCTGAGCAGTATGGCAAAGAATGCAGCCACGCCCGTGAGACCTTTGGGTAGGGAGAACATGACCCAGGCGGCGATGCCAAGTGGCACGGCGCCGAGCAACATGTAGATGCGCCGGCGTCCGAAACGAGAGCGGGTGCGGTCTGACCAATAGCCGAAGAGCGGGTCGTTGAGTGCGTCCCAGGTGAGCTTACCGACCATCAGGGCGGCACCCGCTAAGGCGGGGTTGATCCCCGCCACATCCGTATAGTAAAAGAGCAGGAAGAATTGCATGGCTGAGGTGATGAGGGCGAAGCCCAGATCGGCTAACCCGTACTGGACCTTACTGCCAAGACTTAGTTTTTGATTCATGGGAGCCTCACGATGAGATGGGGATGAGTGAATGGTGCGAGCCATTCACATGGAAATATTATAGTGCAGCGGGGGAGAATGTCAATTGAATATAACTTAGGTTCGGACGAAAGTTCGGACATAAATCAAAGATGGTCATTTTATGAGTTTAATCCATTGAATATTCAATGAAACTTGGAGATTGCCACGCCGCAAGAAGACCACTTGCGGCTCGCAATGACACTGATT
>JBAQFX010000153.1:0-4537 GCA_049287485.1 Anaerolineales bacterium | reverse complement strand
AGGACGTTAATCTCAAAAGGATTTCTACGACAGGCTAAGGAGCATGCAAAAAGATTGGGGGATGAGATACATCGGCTTGATCCAGCCGGCAGGCTTCCCATTATTGGACTAGAACCCTCCGAAATTTTCACTCTACGAGACGAATTCCTGGATTACTTTCCAGGAAGTGAATGGGTGAAGGCATTATCCGAACGGGCATACATGATTGATGAATTCTTAGTCAGACCAGATGCGACCGGAATGCCCAGATTGACTAATATCATCCTGAAAAACCGTTCCAAAGATAATAGTACAGATGTTCTATTACATGGTCACTGCTATCAAAAAGCCCAACCACCATCAAAAGATGGTTTTCCAACAGGTGTGGCGGCAACAGTAGCCATGCTAGAAAATGTTGGTTATTCAGTTACAACGATCAAGGATGGCTGTTGTGGCATGGCAGGTGCGTTCGGATATGAGGCTGAACATTACAGCTTATCGATGCAAGTGGGTGGATTATCCCTTTTTCCTGCGGTAAATGAATCAGGTACTTCAATTGTTGCAGCTGCGGGTATATCCTGCAAATCGCAAATTGAAGATGGAACTGGTAAGCGGGCGGTACATCCCATAACGCTAATATCCAGGCTCATAGGTCAATAAGGACAAGGGAGGTAGGTATTTTTTTTCTGATTGAAGTGTTTATTTAAAATAATTTATGGATAAAATTGTAAAATCAGAGATATTCTTATGTCTTATGCCTACCAGTCCATACTCCTTGATAGGGGGGTTGACAGCCCTGAATATTACGGTTATCATGGCAATGCTTTCGATAAGTATTATTATCATAAACATAAACAATCGAGATGATCCGATATGAATAAAAAATCATCCATATCTCGCGTAATAACTGAATATATAAATACTGTGACCTCTGCGCGCAGTGCAAACACTGGACGAACTTATCACAATGCTATGACTGCCTTCCAGAAGATGTTATCTGAGCATAGGATACCAACTGAGACGACCCCGATATCGGTTTTACCCGAAGAGGCACTTCCCTGGTTCATAGCATCTTTAAAGGTATATTCACCAACAACAGAACGCCTCTACCTGACAGCGCTGGTTGGTTTTTACGAGTATTTATCAGCCGAACGACTATGCGAAATAAACCTTCCCCGCGCACGCATGCTTATCAGACAAAGAGCTCGCAAACCTGGACAGAGATTACCTCAATTTCCTTATATAAATATTGAAAAAATAATAGAATATGCAAATATAATTGCAGTACGTTCGACAGCTAATCAAAACAGTCACTTGATCAATTTACGTGATCGTGCATTTTTACTCACCCTGGCGGACACTGGATTGCGCGTACATGAAGCCTGTGCTCTTCGCAGAGGCGATGTAGATTGGAATGAAGGACGTGCTGTGATTGTTGGAAAAGGAAACCAACAAGCTGTGGTCCGTTTTTCAAAGCGCAGTTTGAAAGCAATCAGAGATTATCTATCTCTTAGAGGAAGCCTGGATGGGGTATCTGGACGTACTCTTGGCTCCCTACCCCTATTTTCCAGGCATGATCGTGGTGCAGGCAAAAAGATAAAACCAATTACCACAACCACTGGCAGAAATATCGTCACCCAAAGGGTTAGTGAAGCATTGGGACCAGAGGCAATCGGTACAATCACCCCCCATTCTTTCCGTCATTATTTTGTAACGGTTGTGCTTAAAGCTTCTGGAAATTTAAAACTTGCCCAAGAATTAGCCAGACACAAAAATATCGCAGTAACACAACGTTATGCCCACCTTTCTGATGATGAGCTTGATAAAGGCTATTGGGATATCTTCGAAGAGAAAAAGACTGGCTAGTTGCTCATATCTGGAAGCTAGTTATTTAGGACCTGCTTTATGCTATAGATGGGTTTATCTCGCCCTTCATAATAGATACGCATAATCATCTCACCTAAAAATCCCATCATCAATAACTGAACACCAATCACGATTAACAGAATCGCTAAAAGTAACAGGGGACGATTACCAATCTCATACGCCCTGAAGCCATCCCAGCCACCAATTATCCCCTGATATATTTTCATCCCAGCGAGACTGCCTCCAATTACGAATCCTGATAGACTACATAACAATGCCAGTGAGCCGAAAAGTCTCATTGGACTGGTAAAAAAGGTCAATAAATAGGTTACTGTAATCAAATCTAATACAACACGCGGCGTGCGTGAGATTGAACCATATTTTGATTTCCCTGATATCCTCGTGCGGTCGTTCACGGGAACTTCTGCTAGCTTCACGCCAATTGAACTGGCCAACTCTGGTAAAAACCTGTGTAATTGACCATAAAGGCGGATGTTTTTTATGATCTCCCGTTTAAAAAGCTTCAAGGAACAACCACGGTCATGGATTACCAATTGAGTGCTACGACTGATTAGATAATTCGCGGTCTTGGATAAGATCTTACGGACCAGAGGTTCTTTACGGTTAATACGCCACCCGGTAACAAAATCATAATCCCCAGATTGCATCGTAGTTAACAATTTTGGAATATCATTCGGATCGTTTTGCCCATCTGCATCCATGGTGAGGATTAAGTCCCCTCGAGAAGCATCAAAACCTGCTGCAAAAGCAGCAGTTTGACCGAAATTCCTGCGGAATTGTATGATTTTTACTGATTTATCTGAAGCATGGATCGATGATAATTCCTGAAAACTACTATCTACACTCCCGTCATCGATGAAGATAATTTCGTAGGATACGTTTAATTTGTTTAATACCTCAACCAATTCTGAATGCAATGGAGATAAATTTTTTTCTTCATTATAAACTGGGATGACAATCGATAATGTGATGGAGCTATCCATGGCATTTTACCTGTTTTCTCATATTATTTCTATTGGTTTGAATACTAAGTATATTATATTCCCCAATGGTATAATTTTATGGTGCTTGGTAAATGAATCACTTTGTAAAGGAAATACGGTGATGGAAGCAACCGTAACAGCCATGGATAATTGTGATTTAGTTGAGCTTAAAGGCAGGATCGATAGCTTTACTGCCCCACAGTTATCTGATACGCTAACCGAAATAACCCATCAAAATATCTATAAGATCATCTTGGACATGAGCGATGTCAGTTATGTTTCGAGTGCGGGGTTTCGTGTACTTATAGATATACAAAGAACCTGTAAGAAATTAGATCAGGGCGAAGTTATTTTAATAAATATTCCAAAACGTGTATATGAGACATTAGAGCTGGCGGGTTTTGTGCCGTTATTCAAGTTCTTCAATAATGTCAGTTCAGCCATCGCAGCATTCTGAGAAGAATAAATTCGACTACACGAAGATAAGGGAATTAATTAACCTTACTGAGATATTAACATCTCAAAACAACCTTGAGACACAATTTAATTACATAATTAATATATTACAAAAAAGCTTTGCTTGTAATATCAAGATATGGCTGTCTGAGATATGTGTAAAACTAGGTAGATTTGATGAGTTGGATAATAAAGTCTCAATCCTCAGCCAATTATCACCAATTATGGAGAAAGCGAGTTTTGAGAAGCAGATCATACCTAATCCAGAATCAATACCGAATGAAACCAATTTTCCTTCGGTGATTGCATCTCCATTAATCATAGAAGATAGGTTATGGGGGATTATTCAAGTAGAAAAAATAGATCAAGTTAGTTTTTCATATGAAGATATTAATTTTATAAAAACGCTATCCACTCTATTATCGCTGGGAGTTAATCAATGTTGGCAAAAATATCATAATGATGAACTTAACAACATTATTTCCGATTTGACATCCATAGTACAAATCAACCAATCTATCTTCTCCGACCTAAATCGCGATAGTTTACAAAATAGCACTGTATCATTGCTCTACCAGAAATTTGGATTTACAAGGGTCAATCTATACACGGTACGGGAAGATGATAAGCATCATTATTTACAGACAGGAATATCCAGCGACGGAATCGTGATGCGGGTAATCTATGTGGGTGAAGAAGATTCAAATCCATTTGCATGGTGTAATGAACATCAGGAAATTGTTGTAATTAACGACACCCATGATGATGGCAGGTTTCCTCAACGACTTTTTGAAAGAGATACCAAATCTGAACTGGTCCTCCCTCTTTTTCAGGGTGAGCAATTTGGTGGGGCATTAGAACTTTGTAGCGATCGTTTGAATATTTTTGATACTGCGACCATAAATAACTATAAGTTAATCGCGGATACGATTGCTTATGCGGTAAGAAATGCCAACTTATATCGATCAGAGCATATGAGCCGGTTTGTGGGAGAGCGTTTACGGGAAGTAATTGGATCCCTATCTGTGGATATCTCCCTGGACGATGTATTCGATAAAATTCTAGAAGAAATAAGTAAATTTATTGATTATGATGGATGTGCTATCTGGTTAATAGATTCCGCAGATAATGGTCCTGGAGTAGACCAATTTTCAAGCAAATTTCACCTGGCCGCAGTTCAGGTTAAGGGCAGACTATCAAGGGAAATCCAATTAACCCGATCGGGTGACTCC
>JBAQFX010000152.1:0-15951 GCA_049287485.1 Anaerolineales bacterium | reverse complement strand
GGCATGGTTGAGGGCCATGTGCCGCAAGGCGTGGGGGTTCAAGTCCCCCCCAGCGCACACCCTGTAGAAACTACTTAGGAAAATTAAAAATGGCTACTTTTCCCTCCTCTGATTGGATGCAAGCGATTAAAGATAAGCTAAATACTGACCAACAATATGCCAGAATCGCACAAAAATGGGAAGGAGATTTACGTTTCATCCTGGAACCAGATAATTTATTCAACGAAACCATGTGGCTCTATTTTGATCTCTGGCATGGAAGATGTCGTGATGCTTATATAGAAGACCAATCATCCACAACAGAACCTGCCTTTATTTTGAGTGCGCCATACGGTAATTTTATTAAGGTTTTAACCGGAGAGGTTGGACCCATGCAGGCATTAATGACCAGGATGCTTTCGGTGAAGGGCAGTATGGCAATGTTCATGCGTAATGTCCCAACCGTACTCAATTTCGTCCGCTGCTGCCAGGAAGTGACCGACGGCCGTATTTAAAGATATGGGATTTGCTCTGGTTCGTATAAGCATTACGCTTATGCGAACCGATTTTATTTAATAGCTGCTTCAATGATTTTTTGGATGCGCTCGATCATTCCTGCAGGATCGGGGTGTAGACCTTCAATCAATAAAGCATCTTCATAGATCTGATCAATGATCATATGACCCAGTTCCGCCTCTGCTGAAAGTGCATTCAATTGGATCATGATCGGATGCTGAGGATTTAACTCAAGCACTTTTTGGGGAGTGGGAAAATCTTCTTTAAGCAGACGATATACCCGTTGCATTTCTTGGTTAAGCGCACCCTCAGCATCGACCAGCCTGGCAGGAGAATTTGATAAGCGGTCCGTCATGCGGACATCCAATACTTTTTCTCCTAATTGTGATTTGAAGCGTTCAATCAGTGATACCCAATCACCTGGGTCGAGTGCTGGTTTTTTTTCAGTTTCTGATTCTTTCTCCAGGGCAGGTAATTTGAGATCTGGAGAAGAGACGTTCACCAAACTATGATCCTGATATTTAGTCAGCCTTACAATCATGAATGGATCAATCGGTTCCGTGAGGAGCAAGACTTCCAGCCCATGTTTTTTGATGATATCCAGATGCGGGCTATACACCACCGAGTGTTCATCATCCCCCAGGATATAATAAATATCTTTTTGGTCGGGTTTCATTCGTGATAGATAATCATCCAGGGAAGACCATTGATCAAGGAAAGCAGTTGTATGAAAACGGAGTAGTGGATACAATGATTCTGGCTCACTTTGCTCGATGGCGACGCCTTCTTTCATATACTGTCCATATTCATCCCAAAATTGTGAATATTTTTCCGGTTCATCCTTAGCCAGTCCTAGAAGAGCCCCCGTGATTTTTGAGGTAATTAACTGCTTAAGGTTGACCATGATTTTATTCGCCTGAATCGTCTCACGAGACACATTTAATGGTAGATCTTCAGAATCAACCACACCCTGGATGAAACGATAATATTCCGGTAAAACATCCTTGCAATACTCCTGGATCAGCACATTGCACGAGTATAATTTGACGCCCTCTTCTTTACGAATTGAGAATAAATTCCTTTCTACTTTTGATGGCACGTACAAAATCGCAAACATCTGTACCGGTGCATCCACGGATAAATGAATGTAAGTTAACGGTGGTGAATAATCCAATGTCAATTGGTGATAAAAATCTTCATAGTCCGTTTTCTCAACTTTCCTTGGCATCTGCCGCCAGAGTGCGGTTTGTTTATTCGCTTGTTCTTTCTTTTCGCCCAGGTAAATCGGGTATGAGACGAAATCCGAGTGTTTTTTGATCACGTCACGCAAGCGGTTTTCCTCCGTGAATTCTTTTGCATCTTCCTTGAGTTTGACGATCACCATAGTTCCGCGATCCTGCTTATTCGCAGGTTCAATAGTAAAGGTATCTTCCCCAGTACAATACCAGGCAGCAGCCGTTGCATCCGGCAGATACGAGCGGGAAACCACTCGAATCCATTCGGCAACCATGAAAGCAGAATAAAAACCCACTCCGAATTGACCAATAATATCGGAAATATTATTCACTCCTTGTTGGGCAGCGGAGATAAATGCCCTTGCGCCAGAATGAGCGATGGTTCCCAGGTTTTCGACCAGTTCTTCGGAAGTCATGCCAACGCCTGTATCGCTAATCGATAAAGTATTTGCACTGGGGTCAGTGGTAATGGTAATGGCAAGCTCTGCATCCGGGTCGAGCACCTCACGGTTGGTCAGCATTTCAAAATTCATTCTGCTAAGCGCATCGGATGCGTTGGAGATTAATTCACGCAGGAATATCTCCCTCTCGGTATAAAGTGAATGTATGAGAATGTCCAATAGCTGGCGAGTTTCCGCTTTAAACGGAATGGGTTTGGGCGATTCGCTTGCAGGTTGGGTTGTTTGATCGTTCATAATCAATTTCCTTCTTCTTTAACGAATAAGTTTCTTATACTGAATTCTGTGGGGTATGTCGGTTGAAATCCCTAAGCGTCTCTTTCGATCGATTTCGTAATCGGTGAAGTTCCCATTGTACCAATATATTCTGCTATCACCTTCAAAAGCCAGAATATGGGTCGCGACCCGATCAAGGAACCAGCGATCATGGCTCACAATGATAGCACAACCAGCAAAGTTATCGATAGCTTCCTCAAGCGCACGCAATGTATTCACATCCAGGTCATTGGTTGGTTCATCAAGAAGAATAACATTAGCGCCTTGGGTCAGCATCTTTGCCAGATGGACCCGGTTTCGCTCACCACCGGAGAGCATTCCCACTTTCTTTTGCTGGTCAGTACCATGGAAGTTGAAGCTTGCTACGTAAGCGCGCGAGTTCATTTTACGATTTCCAAGGGTAAGTGTTTCTTCCCCTTGAGAGATTTCCTCCCACACGGTTTTATCATTATCGAGAGTATCACGAGCCTGATCCACATAAGCAAGCTGGACAGTTTCACCGATCGTAATACTTCCATGATCAGGTTGCTCCTGACCGGTGATCAATCTTAACAGCGTGGTTTTTCCGGCACCATTGGGTCCTATCACGCCCACGATGCTACCGGGCGGGATACTTAAGTATAAATCATCCATCAAGAGCTTATCCGGGTATCCTTTCGATACAGCATGCAGGTCAATCACGCGGGTTCCTAACCTCGGTCCAGGTGGAATGTAGATTTCGAGGCCTTCTCTGCGTTGTTCGTACTCTTGACTGAGTAGTTTTTCATAGGCTGTCACCCGCGCTTTTCCTTTGGCCTGGCGGGCTTTGGGGGACATGTGGATCCATTCAAGCTCTCGCTCAAGTGTTTTTTGACGTTTACTCTCACTTTTCTCTTCATGCTCCAGGCGATCCTTTTTTTGTTCGAGCCAGGAGGAGTAATTTCCACGCCAGGGGATTCCATATCCACGATCTAATTCCAAAATCCACTGGGCAACGTTGTCCAGGAAATAGCGGTCATGTGTCACCGCGATAACTGTGCCCTGGTATTGCTTCAAGTGCTGCTCCAGCCAGGCGACCGATTCAGCATCCAGGTGGTTGGTTGGCTCATCGAGCAGGAGGATGTCTGGCTCGGTGAGTAGCAAACGGCAGAGAGCCACGCGACGGCGTTCACCCCCCGAGATGATTCTCACCGGCGTATCTTCAGGAGGGCAGCGCAAGGCATCCATGGCAACTTCCAGGCGATGATCTAAACTCCAGGCGTCCAGCTTGTCTAGCTTTTCCTGGACCCTGGTTTGTTGCCTGATCAGTTCATCAAAGTCAGCCTCAGGGTCGCTAAATTGATCATTAATGTTTTCATACTCAGCCAGCAGGCTGATCATTGGCTGTACGGCTTCTTCCACCACCTGCTTAACCGTTTTTTGAGCATCCAATTTTGGCTCTTGTTCTAACAATCCAACAGAATAGCCATGGGCGAATGCCAGCTCTCCGATGAAATCTTTATCTTCGCCGGCGATAATATGCAGTAACGTGCTCTTGCCCGCTCCGTTCAGGCCAAGCACCCCTATCTTCGCTCCGTAGAAAAATCCTAAAGAAATATCTCGCAATACTTGCTTATTTGGCGGGTAGATCCTGCCTACCCTGCTCATTGAAAAGATTACTTGTTGGTCATTCATATAGTCAAATTACCATTATAAAAGTGGAAATACTGCCAGCAGCAACCAGGAGGTGAACATCGCACCGGGAACTGCATATGCCCACGAACCATGTTTAGCTGATATCATCAGCATATTCAAGCCCAGCATGACTGGAACCAATGGAAGGATGAGGAACAAAAACCCAAGCTCGGGATTTACCCTTAAAGCTAGGTAGAGACCACCCATCACAGCAATCACTTGAACCAGCCACCAGCCAATCTGTCCAATAGTATTCGCTTGTTTTAATGTTTCTCCTACGGAAAGAAACCAGGGTAAAACGATGATTGCGCCGGGTATCCATAACCATAAACGGGCAGGAATGAGCAGCCATGGAAGCCAGACAAAATTCCCCAACAAACCAACCCCCAACCAAAGTGCAGAAAAGCCGATCATGCCTTTCAAAACCGCTTTGCCGGTTGGTTTGGAGATTCGAGGTCTTATCATGATTAAGCTGGCCACTCCAGCTAACCCGAACCAAACTAGAATATATCCACCCACTACCAGGCCAAACAATTGGCTGATCTTCACGCCGAGCAAACTCACCAGGTATAAAATGAGTGTAGCTATAACGCCTCCACCAAGTAAACCGAGTAATCTAAGCCACACAGGGATAGAAATTTTTTTTGTAACCGAGGTGGCTGAGATACTGTTCAGTATGCCATTGGACAGTAGGATGAAACCGAAAATCCCTAACCCCAACCACAGGATTCTGCGATCGATATAATTTACAGCCCCAGCCTGTTGGCCGAAAGTTCCATCCAACCAGGATCGTGCTGTCGAATGCGCTGTCGGAGAGAAAAGGATTGAGATATGCTCCACATTGGGAATAATCACCAGTTCGCGAGCATGCCCACCAGCAAGATCATCCCTCTGCCCACCTGCCATGGTCAGGAGTTCTTCGGCATTTACCACGAATTGTGCTTCTAAGCTACCCACCATCAATAATAAATTATGGGGTAAATCTAGTGAAACGGATTGATTCATCGGTGAAATGGCAATGGTGGCAGAAGTATCCGGATGAGTGACACCATATAACAATGCAACACCGCTCCCCATGGAATGCCCCAGGATAGCCACATGCTGGGTATCGATGAAGCCAGTTGTCTCAGCTTCGGCAAGAGCTGTTTCTGCATCACGCAGTAAATCATTCGATTGTGAGGTCAAATCAAATGGATGGGGGTTCGCTCCATGCCCTTCAAAATCCCAGGAAACAGTCGAGTAGCCTGCATGGGCGAGGGTTAAAGCAAATCCACGCATCAGTACCGATGAACCAGCAAACCCATGGGCGATCAGGACGGTGGGGCGGGAAGCTGCTGCGCGATTCGAGGGGATAATAATCGTGATAGGATGGTTTGAATTGTGTAGATTAACTACTTCGAGACCTTTCTGGGCAGTCGCAATTTGCCAGACCGATATCACCACCAGGGTAACCCCCAATATTAATAGAGTCATGTTTTTCTTCGACATGATCCGTTCCCTTTTCCCTTCAGATTAAACCTAATCTATTGCTTATTTCTGGATAGCTGTCAGTTATTTGGTATGTAATTGATTCAACATTTGTATACATCATTTAACAGGTTTGATTCTAAAGCGGATATAGGATTCAAGCTGAATTGAGTTCGCGTGTATTCCTGGTCTAGCCAGAATTATTTACTTTGAGTTAAAGAAGCACCAAATAAACTATCAAGTAACGATGACTAATGTACCCAATCCCCTTTGCTCCCACTGGCTATGGTTCTCAATTGGGGTCTTAAAAACGGGTGTCGTCCAACGGAAAAGCCATTTCGATTCTTCGGTGCGCATATTCACGCAGCCATGGCTCATTTGTAAGCCAAAATTATCATGCCAGTAGGTTCCGTGAAATGCATTCCCTGGAGGAGAAAGGAAAAATTGGGTCCAGGGGACACCCGGAAGATCGCTGCCATCACTGGCAAGGTCGCCAACACCCATATGCTTGGAGGGCATTTTGGATTGGATATTGAACCTGCCTCGAGGTGTATCCCAAGGAATACCATCTGGATCTGGTGTTTTATTAATCCCAGAAGAAATCCGGGTAGAGAGTACTACTTGCTCCCCTTCATAGGCAATCAGGCTCTGGTTTTGAATCGAGACCTCAATTCTTTTTTCGTGAGCAGGTACGTCTGGGGAGATCGGGCTGATTTCGCTATCAGGAATAAGGCGGATATGGCTCGCAGGGACATGGTATTGATCTTCACGCAGCTCATCATAGAGCCTGTACCAGGGGGTCCCGTCAGGTCCCTCATCCACACCCACCCCCCAATGGGTCGATAAGTAATACAAGCGGCTTCTGGCTTGCCAGCCATTCTCAACACTGTATTGGTAGATCTGGGTATAAGGTACGGTGACTTCGCATAATTGTCCGCTTGGCGGGAGTGAACCTACCGGTGTATTGAAATGATAGCTGACCTTTTGGACATAGGCGCTATGAATATAACCCTCCCATATGCGGTACCAGATCGGATTATAGGGTGGTCCGTCCTCAGGGGTCAGTGAATAATAAAGATTTTTCAGTGTATCACGACGCAGGTATCCCACAGTCTCTCCCTGAGGCCAGGTGGGAGCTTTAAAAATGCTGACAGTATCCTTGGTGACCCGGCCAATGACATGCGCAGGATAGAATGAATCATCTGGAGAAACTGGGAATGGGTTGGCAGCCAGTGAGGTTAGTGCCAACGCACTTAATTTAAGGAAACCTTTTCGGGAAATTCGCTGTTCCATGTCCTTGATTTTAATGAGCGAATGCAAAGTAGGCAAGGTTTGTGGTAAGTCTATCCAAGTAAAACCTTAATTCTCATCATCGAAAATCAGCAGGCGTTCTTTACTGGCATCCTTGAAATATCGCCTGAATGCTGCACTCTCAGCCAGCAATGCGTTCAGACATGCAGAGCTGGTTTTTGTGTCTTCGTTTTTCTTTTCATTACCTGCTGCTATTTTCATACGATCATGATCAATGATTTCCAAATAAATATAACCGTGATCTTCAAGCCACTCTAATCCAGCTTTGATTGTTTGAATCCTTTGCGAAGTGGCACATGCTAACATGGAGAGGTCGGTTATTCCATCCGACGTCTTTATCCGGCTCTTAACCAGACCGACCAGGCGCTTAAGAAACGTTTCGGGCTTATCCATGCCGGGGTCGATCCCAAATAAATAGACTCTCTTGGGTTTTACTTTTTTTAACACTGATTCCAGGACATCAGGACCCGGTGGGATGGTCCAGATGGCTAAATTGTCAGCCGGACTGAGAGAAAATCGATCAGTACTGGATAATTGCCTTTCTACCTTTGCTTCACTCCAAATTTGGAGAGTGACTTTTGATTGCAGGTCATTAATCTTGATTACTGGCTCGGGTTCATCACGATAGTCTATCACCTCGATGAGCTGTTCCTTAGATTCAAGTGAAATGATTTCAGCTTCTGGTAATCGGTAATCGATCCACTCGATTTGAACCTCGCGTTGCCCACCATAGGTACTGGTACGGACGGAATAAGCAAGATCAAATTTTGTTTCGGGAATGGAATAGCCTGCCCCTTGCCACCAGATGGATTGCTGTGAGTGCCCAAGCTCATCCTCGATGGTCAGTAATAAATGGTCATTGGAGCGACCCACTGCAACATAGCCGGTAAGCTTCAAATCACGCGTTGCAAATACCAGCGGCGGGTTTCCAGCTCCAAAAGGAGCCAGGCGCTCGAAATCTTCAATTAGCTCCAATGATAATTGTGTTAATGCTAGATAGCCATCGATTTGTAGAGCTTTTTCTTTTTGCACCCTCAACCCCATATCTTGAATTGTTCGTGATATTGCATTACGGAAGTCTGTTATCAGCTCTGGATCAATTGCCAATCCAGCTGCCATGGGATGGCCGCCATACCCCCTCAGCAGGCTCCGCTGAGCACCAATGGCAGAAGTAATGTTAATAGTTTCGATGGATCTAGCCGATCCACGGGCTATCTCACCCGGTGGGGAGGAAAATAATATCACTGGACGGTGGTATTGCTCTACCAAGCGCGAAGCGACGATACCAATCACTCCAGCAGGCCATGTGGGGTGCGAAAGTACCAAAACCGGGAAGTCCAGTAATTTCGGATCGGTATTCAACTGTGCTTTTGCAGCTTGGTAAATCTGCTCGCTGAGTAACTTGCGCTTCGCGTTCATTCCCTCAAGCTCGAGGGCAAGAACTCGGGCTCGACCAATATCCTTGGTTGTCAGCAGCTCAACCATGCTATTCGCATCATCCAGTCGTCCGATAGCGTTCATGCGAGGTGCCAGGATGTATCCGATATGTTCCTCAGTCAGGTTGGCTTGATTTAGCTCAGCATACTCCATCATGGCGAGTAAGCCTAAGCGTTTCGTTCGCCGTAATTTGGCTAAACCAAGTTGCAACAGATAGCGGGTATCCCCCGTGAGCAGGGCGATATCGGCGATGATGCCCAAGGCAACCAAGTCCAGATATTGCTGTGATTTCTCATCATCTCCCGAACGGTGCCAAAGTTCTTCAACCAACTTATAAGCAACTCCCACTCCAGGCAGTGTGCTCAACGGATGACCCATTGGCAGGATTTTTGGATTAATAATGGCTTCAGCTTTGGGAAGGACTTCAGGAAGATCATGGTGGTCAGTAATGATGACCCTTATGCCAGTTTTATATAGATATTCGATCTCTTCACTGGCAGAGATCCCTGTATCACAGGTAAGGATTAACTCAACCCCTTGCCGGATAAATTTTTTCAAGGCAGGTAGATTGATGCCGTGCGATTCTTCTGCACGTACGGGAATATGATAGACCACGTTACCGCCTAGCTCATGTAATGCTGAAACAAGCACAGTGGTTGAGGTTTGCCCATCGACATCGAAATCTCCCCAGACACCGATAGTATTTTTATTCGAGATAGCTTGGAGTAGAATTTCGACTGCTGTTGAAAGATCTGTTAACTCCGTTGATGGGGTTGGACAATAAGCGTCAGGTGAAAGGAAGCCTTTTGCGGAAGGTATATCCTTCAACCCGCGCGAAAACAATACCCGGCTCACCAGGGGATTACCTCCGACTGCATGAACGAACTCCTCTGGTACTTTTATACTTTGAGGTTCAAGCCAGCTTCTCAACATAAACGATTAAAACTCAATCTCCCCGATCTGGTCAAAATCGATGGTTACATCCTCAGCGGTTTCTGCTTCAGGTTCACCTTCAAGATGTTGCAAGTCTCCCGCGCTCACACCCCGGTTGCACAAAGAGCGATAAGTGCAGTATAAACAGCGCTTGATGTCAGGGGTGAGGGGAAAAGCAGGCTCACTTTTCTGGTGGATGGTAGAAGTTAGGTTATTTATAAACCTTGCATCCTCCTGGTAGTTTCTTTCATCATAAACAAAATGTTCTGGCTGGTCCGGATGATTGGTGAACCAATAGAGCATCTCGATCTGACCAGGATTTACCTGCTTTCCACCCATTAAACCGGGTATAGCGTCAGCAAGTACGAAAGGATATACGTGAGTCTGCAAGCGATCAGCCAACCATCTCCGTTTTGGATGATTTTGAGATGTTTTCCAATCGATAATAATCACTTTTCCATTTGATTGAATAATCAGCACGTCATATTTGGCAATAAGTCGGAAATTACCGATGGGTACAGATAAAGTGATCTCTTCAAAGTGATGGTTGCTTTGCTCAAAGATATTCACCAGAATTCCATTTTTGACCGAGTATAAAAAATTATTCCACCACGATTCAATGACTTCATCTCCATGGATCGATTGTGATATTTGGTCTTCGGGGACACCAACCAGGAATTGGCGCACAATTTTGTGGAATCTTACGCCCTGATCCATCCTGCGCTCATTTTCAAGGTATGGCTCAGCTTCAACGGCAGGCCATGCCTGGTGAAGTATGTAGCGCAATTGAAACCGGCGCTGGCATTCCACATAATCTTGCAGGTTGCTCTGGCTGAACAGGAATCCTTCAGGCAAGGTCATCGTTGGACTCCGTCTTTCTTTCAAGGTATGAATATAACTCGACCAGGGGTATCGCCGGTTGAGATTCTCCACGCCGCCCATCGTTCCAGGTGATGATCAATTCTTTTTTTGCCCGTGTTATACCCACATATAACAGCCTGAGTCTTTCTCGAGCATAATCCACGCGTGCATTCACGGTTGCTGTGCCTTCTTCATACCATTGGTAAGGATTAGTTGAGATGATTGCTTTTAATTGCTCCAATGATTCAGCCTCGATGTTTAAAAAGTCCCTGATAAACCATTTTTCTGATATGTAGGGATCGCTCTGCTTGCCTGAGGGGAAATCGTAATTGTTTACAGACATCAGATACACTCGGTCCCACTCCAGGCCTTTGGCTTTATGGATCGTAGATACGATCACTTTCCCTTTATACTTTTCGGGCTCGAAACCGGTGTCACTGTCGCTAAAACCTAAGAAACGCCTCTCATTTTTCGCAATCACCACTAATTCGTCGGATAGTTGCGGCAGTCGCCAGTCTGGATGAGCTTCCTGTCCCCTGCTTAAAACGACTGCCAGTTTATGCGCCACAGCCAATTCAGCAGGGTCGGTAAGCAAATCTTGCGCCAGGGTGAGTACGATTTGATCAATGGGAAGTAAGACAGAGCTTTGCCAGCGTTGGACTATCTGGCGGAATTGGTTGAGCTGATCATAAATGTCTGGTGAGCGCCTCTGCAGGTCAGAATCTTCGAGCCAATCTTTTCCATTAACTGGCCAGATGTAATCTTCCACACGTTTAATCTTGTGTATTATTTCGACGATTTGTTCAACCAGTTTATTTTCTGTTTCATCCTGGCGGCTATCTCGCTTCCAAACCCGGTAAACCATGGTAAGTTTCGATGGGGATTGCGGTTCAGCGAGATAGCGTAGGATATGCCCTAAACTACCTGCAGAGAACCGAGTGGTGCTTGAACTGCGCAAAAAATCATCGTGGTAAGGGATCTTCCTTTTTCGAAGTTCATCTACCAGATCGAAGGAGCGTACGTTGCGCGGTGACAACACGGCAACGGTGGAATCCGGATGTTCGGGCAACCAACGGGCAAGGCTTTCTGCCACAGCCTGGACTTCCGCATTGGGGGTGAATTTTTGCAACGAAATGTGAATATAGGTTTGATCGTCGGGAGGATTCGGTTGAGGATCATCCGGTGGGGTTGGTTCAATTCGAGGGGAAGCCTGTAATGCATTCCGCACAGCTTCATTTGGATTTTGTGTATTCGTCCATTCAACCAAATGATTGGCTAAATTGATCAAACTAGGCGTTGATCGTCCCGAGTTGGGCAGCTCTTTTTGCACGACATCAGGCTGCAATAAAAAATTCCGTAGATATTCGGGATTGGCGGTAGTGAATGTTTCATAGATCGCCTGGTTGGGGTCCCCAACGCGCACCCAGTTTCCAGCTTCCCCACTAAGTAGCTCAAGGATTGCTTCTTGAAGTAAGCTGCTGTCCTGGGTTTCGTCTTCCAGTATATAGGGCCAGCGATGACGTAACCTTTCCAGTAAGGCTGCATCCCATTCCAGGGCAGATAAAGCCAGCCGGATGAGATCATCAAAATCGACTGCACCACGATAAATCAGCGCATTTTGATAGTTCTCATACATTTCCAGGCCCATCACAGCCAAGGGCAACGGGATTGGTATCTGGTCAAGCTTTTCTCTCAGACGGCCAGGGGTATAACGATGATCTTTTGCGTAACGGATAAAACTTAGCGCGATCTCTTTCACCATTTCTGGTAGCTTTTCACGTTTTACCCAATCTTGTCTTGGTTCTTCGATGGTTGGATTAAGATATCCATCCAACATACCCGGATGGGATTGTAGCCAGGCTTGCGCGACTCCATCACGGATTGAATCGGCCTCTCTTTCATCGATAATTTGAAAATTTGTATCCAATCCAAGCAAATCGGGGCGCTCCCTGACAATATCATGGGCTAAGCCGTGCAATGTACGCACACGATATCCAATATTTGGGATTAAACCCCGGGCTTCGATGAATGAGCTGATCCGATTATAGAAATTGTCCACCGCGGAATTAACCAAAGTGACGATCAAAATTTCCTGATCATCCAACAATATGTTTCGTTTGAGTAATTCGGCTGCGAGGAATGATAATGTCCAGGTTTTTCCGCTCCCTGGGACAGCGGAAATCCCCATTTTCCCACGTGTATACTGTAATATCTCTTCTTGTTTAGGACGCAGCTTAAACATCAATGATTCTCATTCAATCGGTCACCAGGGATTGCAAAATACGATGAAATGCCTGTAAAAGGGAGCCGCGTTGTTCATAGCCCTGTTCATTGTATTCACTTAACCCCAGATAGATCTTTCGCTTGCATCGATTTAGCAACCCGGAAACTAAGGCATACAGCACTTGCTCGCTCGTCTCTACCTCCTCAACATCCGTCCAGGTCTTATTTTCTGACCAATTTCGACTGAGTACATAGGGATGGGTAAGCGGTTGGTAAAGTCTTTCAGACCAGCTCCGGTTACCTACGTCCAACCAAAATTGTATATCAACGGGATAATTGCTGATCAAAAATGTATACGCGGGTGCGATGAAAACTGCATTTTCGTCCTGCCTTTGCCAGCTCGGAATATATTGAGCCGCAATGACGCCATCCTGCACCATCTCGATGTACTCTTTACCGATGTCGATTCCGGATTCGACCAGGCTGTCCCCAACTACGCGGCGGAATTTTCGGATCGAATCCACCAGGTTAGCAACCACCTGGCCTTTATCGAAATTAGCATGGAAACCAAAGCCTGGTTGTGATAACACCTCGCCAAAAAGTCGGCTGATAAAGTGGTCAAGTTCGCTGGGGCCTGAATGAAGATATTCCTCTAGCCATAAACGTAAATGTTCGTATTTTTCACCCAGAACATAAGAAATTCGTTCTTGCGATGATGGAATGATCTGGTCAAAAGGAGAAAGGGTGAGAATTTCTTCTTTGATGCGATAGACAATTTCAGTCAGGATCTCTGCCCGGATCAGGTCCAATCCATCAATGGACTGCATCAAGCTATAAGCGACATCAAACTTTGTAGGTACTGATCCCCATCCGGGATGAGCGATGCACGCCAGGGTTAACAGGCACAATGTTGCCGGTTCCTCGCGCAAACTGCGTGAAGGTCGGTGGGTTTTTACCGAAATATGTTTGATTTTAAGTCTGTTTACTATTGAAAAACGTAGTGAATCGGAAAGAAAGGGTGCTAAAACGACAATATCTTTGGGAGAAACACCGTCTTCATGGATTAATTCTTCTATCTTATTGGAAATCGAATCCAACATTTGTGGGAAATAGGTGTGAGTTTCATGCGTCAATGCCGGACGTGGGTCGACGCTTGAAGTTGCAATAAATCTTCTTGAGAGGTTATTTTTCAGGTGTGTAGCCAAAGATTGGATTTCGGCCGAGCAAACGTACGATTCTGTGAATAAAAATGTTTCGCTACAGTTTTTTATCAAACGATGAGCACCCACAGGATCTGCCCCCAGGAAACGCCTGTATCCCGCTTCCTGGTCATAGATCAGCAGACAGGATTCTAATTGAGGTAGCCATTCAGAGAATAAATCATGGGTTAATGGAACGTCTTCTTCAATATTATCAGCAATTAAATGACGATAGGTATTTATGAGATATTCTTTGCACAAACTGGATTTCCACAAGTGATGCCAGAATACTTCCAATAGTAAAGAAAAATCCAGTAGATTATGCTCCAGGCAATATCCGCGAAACAGCGTGGCACATGTTTGAGCATCATCATAAATCCGAGATTGTCCTGGTTCACCAGACCAGGCTGATTTTAACCTTTCACCAATTTCCTGGTAGGGGAAGCCCACCACAGAGGCTTTATTCAGATTGTCGATAATCTGGCTGAATAGACGGTTTCGATCAATCGTCACGGAGTTAAACAATCCCTTGTTTAATAGCGGGTGCACGAGGTGTGCCATATAATACTGAGCAGACTCAAGATTCAGGAAAGTTGGGGGTACCTCGGGTCTGGAAAAACCAGCTTTTTCCGCCACAATCGGCCAAAATAAATCTACCATGCGTCGGGCTAAGCCGCTGATGGTAACAATATCTACCATTCCTCCCGCCACAACCCCAGGTGTATTCATAGCTTCGAGATAAAGTGTTCCTAAGGTAGGTTGAGGCACAACGACCAGTATGGAGCTACCTGGAATATCACTGCTCATTAAATACAACATCCGCTCAACCCCAACGGTGGTTTTCCCGGTACCTGCTGGTCCTTCCAGGAAAATTTTTGCAGTCGTTGGGAGTCGTATGATTTGTTGTTGATTTGCACCGAGTTGGTTTATTTGCATGATGATAATGGGTTACATCATTCTTCTGTTTCAGGTTTTTTCACCATGAGTTTATCTAAAAGCAGGCTAACTATAAAAGCAAAAATTGAAGCGATAAATCCAACAATATGGCTGATGACCCCCGAATTCCAGGCATAATATACAGCCATATTTACATATGGACCGATCACCGCGCTTAACAATAATGCTGAGCGAGTTGGCCTGTCAATGCCAATCGTTGACATTAAGCGGACGATAAACCAAGTGGCTAAGGTTAACACCAGACCTACACCAATAAAAACAAAGGATCCAGCTACTCTCTTGATGTCATATCCAAGCATGGTAGTCAAAGAAGAAGACCAGAATAGGATAAACAATCCTACGAAAAAATAACCCAGCGTGGTTGAAGGGCGGGGCTGATCCAGGGATTTCATCCATTTTCTTGCATAAGCCTTAATCGATGTATCAATTTGTTGATTAGATGGTCTCATGGTAATGCTCCAAATTAATTTGGTTCTACCCTCCGGTTATTGTATTCGATAAACCCCGAACGGACAAATGATATTTTTAAGCGCAAGATGGGCTTATTAAGTATAAAACCTCCCTTTGTGCAAACCAAGGGAGATTTTTACAGAATTTAATTTAGTCGGGGCGCCGAGATTTGAACTCGGGACCTCACGGACCCGAACCGTGCGCTCTAGCCGGGCTGAGCCACGCCCCGAACGCCTGGGATTATAATATAGCCAATCCCCTTTGGCAAGTGCCGGGGATGATCGCTGATAATAGCATACTCCCTCTCATGATACTATGAGATATGCATGATTTGGAGAATAATGATATCATCTATGAGCCCTTACTATTTAAGGAAAAATAACCAGGAGGTAAATTGTGAGTAATAGTAATGAAAAAGTACGTGTAGCTATCATTGGTGTAGGAAATTGTGCCTCTTCATTGGTGCAAGGTGTGCATTTTTATCACGATGCAAAAGATGATGAAAAAATTCCTGGAATCATGCACGTAAATCTCGGTGGATATCATATCCGGGACATTGAATTTACTGCCGCATTTGATGTGGTGGACACAAAGGTAGGGAAGGATCTGTCCGAAGCGATATATGCCTACCCTAACAATACCTATAGATTTATCGATGTTCCGAAATTGAATGTGCCAGTCTCGAGAGGCATGACCCACGATGGCCTAGGAAAATACCTCTCCCAAATCCTTAAAAAAGCACCCGGACCAACCGCCGATATTATTAATATCTTGAAGGAAACCAAGACGGAGGTCGTGATTAACTATCTTCCGGTTGGCTCGGAAATGGCCACTAAATGGTATGTTGAACAGGTGCTGGAAGCTGGATGTGCATTAGTGAATGCCATCCCGGTGTTCATTTCTAGCTCAGAATATTGGTCAAAGCGGTTCCAAGAACGAAATTTACCCATCATTGGAGATGACATCAAGAGCCAGGTAGGTGCGACGATTTTACAC
>JBAQFX010000151.1:0-23832 GCA_049287485.1 Anaerolineales bacterium | reverse complement strand
GCAGTAACGGTAAATTTTTCCAATCTCGTCATCTATGAAATCAATCGCTAAGCAGGATTAAAATAATCATCTAATAACTATGCCCAAACGCAATTTTATCAACCGGCTCAATGACTTATCACCTAGAGAGTGGTTAAAATTCCAAAAATCCTGGTTTATCCACAATCCACCGCCCAGGCAAAAAAAAGTTTTACGCCACCCAGCTAAATTCCCAGAAACATTGGTGATGGAATTTATTAATTTTTTCACCAAGTCAAAGCAGGTGGTTTTTGATCCCATGGCGGGGACCGGCAGCACCCTGGTGGCAGCCTTACGATGCGGCAGGCAAGGGTATGGGATTGAGTTAAACCCAACCTATGCAGAGATCGCCCAGCAAGTTCTTATGAAAGAGAAGCAGACGTTAGGATTGCTTGCTATTGATTTACTCTGTGAGCTGATTGTTGGGGATGCAGGTAACATCAGTGAAATTATATCAACCTACCAGATTCCCCCGATTGATTATGTAATTACCTCCCCACCTTACTGGGATATGCTCCACCAACGTGGCGCGGCTACACAAAAGGCTCGCCGATCATCCCAGGAATTGGATGTTGTATATTCGGATGATCCGCATGATCTGGGCAATATTGAGGACTATAAGGAGTTTATACAACGGCTTTCCGATATCTACATAGGCATAAAACCGTACCTACGTCCGGGAGCGTACCTGACGATCATTGTAAAAAATGTCAAAAAGGAGGGCAGGGTCTATCCACTGGCATGGGATCTGGCGGGTAAACTGGGCAGCATATATACCCTCAAAGATGAAAAAATCTGGTGCCAGGATAACCAGCGTTTAGCTCCCTATGGATTGGGGAATGCATGGGTAAGCAATACCTTTCATCATTATTGCTTGCAGTTCAGGAACGAGCCATAATAAACTGACCAAACACCTTTTATTTTTAGCGAATACGAGTACAATTGTTCTGAATAGACCGATGAGTGCCCCATAGGTTCTGCCCCGGATGGTGTTCATCCGGATCCTTAGACAGACCGCTCATCGAAAAGGAGAATCCCCATGTATCACACTATTATTTTGGTAGGAAATCTCGGCCGCGATCCCGAAATGCGTTACACACCCAGCGGCCAGGCGGTGACGAACTTCAGCGTCGCTACGAACCGCCAGTTCACCGGAAGTGATGGACAATTAGTCAAAGAGACGATCTGGTTCCGCGTTTCCACCTGGGGTAAGACTGCTGAGAATTGCAATCAATTCCTGAAACGAGGGAGTAAAGTATTGGTGGAGGGCAGGCTTACCCCCGATGCAGGTACGGGTGGTCCGCGCGTTTGGAACCGCCAGGATGGCACACCCAGTGCTTCCTTCGAAGTCAATGCTCAGACTGTTCGCTTTTTATCCACACGAGGAGAAGATGAGAGTGCCGGAGCGCCTCCAGGTGAAGGCCCAGGGGCTGAGGACACGGGTGATATTCCGTTCTAATTACCTATCCAAACAGGGGCGGAGCTCACCTCCGCTCCTGTATTCACATAAGTCAGGATAAATAAATATGTCCACTCCTAACCAAAAACGTCCAGCAGCTCCAGCACCACCGACATTGGAGGTACCTGATGACCTGAAAACAGATTACGCCAATGTCGTGCGAATCGCACATTCTCCCTCAGAACTGGTGTTTGATTTTGCCCACCTTTTACCAGGTGTTACCCCTGCGAGGGTTTGCACTCGCGTGGTTATGTCACCTTTAGGTGCCAAATTACTGCAAAGGGCACTGGCTGAAAATCTGTCACGCTACGAAGCTGCATTTGGGGAGATAAAAATCCCAGGACAAAACTCATTGGCAGATTTCTTATTCCGTCCACCGGCACCCCCAAAAGAGTGAATTCTATGCCAGAGAAACTAGAAGAAATCGCAGAAAAAATTCACCGGTCCTTCGAGGTGTGCACAGAAGAGCGTGACCGGGCTCTTGCCCAGGCGCGCACACTCACCCGCCATTGTGCGCATGCCATTCGGGCAGTCCACCGCGACGAAAATCCCCTGGCGCGCCAGCATCTTGATGAGGCCTATAAATTAGTCCTATCCTTGCGCAATAATCTGGCGAATTTACCAGAATTATTTTATGCCGGTTACACGCAGGATGCACTTAAAGAGTACGCGGAAGCTGCGTTGGTATTTGCTCTAATCAATAACCATGATTTCCCCGCACCCGAAGACCTGCTGCTGGAGCCTGCCACTTACTTGCAAGGACTGGCAGAAGCTGTAGGTGAGCTACGCAGGCGTATCCTGGATATGCTGCTCAAAGATAATCCAACCGAAGCGAAACGCTTGTTGAACGAGATGGATGATATTTATGCCATTTTAGTGACCATGGATTACCCGGATGCAATCACAGGGGGATTAAGGCGCTTAACGGATGTGGCACGTAGCATCATCGAACGAACGCGAGGTGACTTTACGCTCAGCTTACGCCAAGAACGCCTCGAAAATACCATTCGGGAGTTTGAAGTAACCCTGGACGTGCATAACCAAAAAGAATGAAAGTTATTCGGGCATCTGAAATAGGGACTTTCCTGTTTTGTAAGCGTGCCTGGTGGTATCAGCTGCAGGGGTATGAATCTGACAACAAAGCCGAATTAGCAGGGGGAAGCGAAATTCATCAGCAACATGGGCGTGTGGTGGCAACAAGTAACTGTCTCCAGATTTTTGCATATTCTTCTTTGATGCTGGCGATCCTGACAGCGATTATCTGGATCATGCAGGTTATTTTGTAAGGGTCTGACCACCAGGATTGGCAGAACGCCCATGATTTACCTCTCGGTCCTTTTTTTGACGATTGCCATGGTCTTATTTTTCCTGGTATATCGCCAGAGACATATGGCAGGAATACCTGCAGGCAGGATCATTTATACCGATACAAGCCAGTGGGGTAAAGTGGAGAAACCACTCTATGATCCTGACATAAGACTGACTGGCAAGCCGGATTATCTGGTCAGGCAAGGCAAACTAGTCATCCCCATTGAGGTTAAGTCCGGTCGAGCTCCCCAGGTGCCGTATGATTCACATATCTACCAACTGGCGGCATATTGTTTGTTAGTGCAGGTGGAATATGGATACCGTCCTTCATATGGCATCATCCACTATCCTGAGCGAACTTTTGCGATTGATTTTACCAGGTCATTGGAATCATCCGTCAAGGGGACAATCCAAGAAATGCAAGCGCAGACTGTTCGTAATCAGGTAAATCGTTCTCACCAGGAAGGAAAACGCTGCCTGCGCTGTGGTTATCGATCCATTTGTGATCAGGCACTCAGGATATAATTGAGATATGATAACTGAAGAGAATAAAGTTGTTCGCAAGATCGCTATTCTCGGCTCTCAAAATCTACCGGATACCGAGAAAGAATCGCTTGCCATCGCGGCATATCTGAATGAAAAAGGCGTTGAAACGCAACACGGGTTTCTCTATGATGAAGCCATGTATCGCCGGGTTAAACAGGGTGAATTTGATATCCTGATCGCTTTGGGCGGTGATGGCACTATGTTACGGGCGGGTCACCTGGGTGGTCCATCAGATGTACCTATCCTGGGGATCAACCTGGGTCGCTTCGGCTTTCTGACCGAGATTGCCAGGTCTCAATGGCAAAATGCCCTGGTGCAGCTTTTAGCAGGGGATTATTGGCTGGAGAAGCGCATGATGTTGTATGCTGAACAATGGCGAGCAGATTCACTGTTAGGAAAATGGGAAGTGCTTAATGAGGTAGTAGTCAGCCGTGGACAGATTATCCGAGCGGTGCATTTGACTGCGTATGTGGATGGTCGTTTCCTGACCACCTATGTGGCAGATGCATTGATTGCTGCCACCCCTACCGGATCAACGGCTTATGCCCTGGCAGCTGGTGGACCTATCCTGCCACCTGAATTACACAATATATTGTTGGTGCCGGTGGCTCCCCACCTGTCTTTGGATCGAGCCATCGTCCTGGCAGAAGGTTCCTCCGTCAGCATCACGGTTAACGTTGATCACCAGGCAGTCTTCAGTATCGATGGGCAGCTACCTATTAGTCTGGCCAATGACGACCGGGTCCATGTCTATGCCTCACCGCATGTGGTTAAATTTATCCGTTTTCAGGATCCCGGATATTTTTATCGCAATCTAACCCCACATATGAGTCAGAACCCATCTACGGGGAATCATCGCTAAGGTTACCATATGACTGATACTCCTCCGAAGATGTATTGTGCCAACCATCCTGATGTTGAGACATCACTTCGTTGTAATAAGTGTGAAAAACCGATCTGTGCCAAATGTGCCGTGCTCACACCAACCGGTTATCGCTGCAAAGAATGTATCCGAGGGCAACAAAAGGTCTTTGAGACTGCTGAATGGGTGGATTATCCACTGATATTTGTTAGCGTTGCCTTCCTGGCCTATCTGGGCAGCCTGATTGCCTTCCGCCTGGGCTTTTTCATCATTTTATTAGCTCCGATTGCAGGTGGCGTGATTGCAGAGATCGCGCGATTCATCACTCGCCGTAGGCGCTCCAGGCAGTTGTACATCATCGCTGCCATTGGGGCAGTCCTGGGATGTGTTCCACTTGGGCTACAGTTTATTTTCCCGTTCAGCTTATTGGGACTGATCTGGCACCTGGCGTACACAGTTTTAATGACCTCAGCTTTGTATACCCGCCTGGCAGGCATAAAAATCGGTTAAGTATGCTCAGCGAATTACACATTGAGAATTTCGCCATTATTAATAACCTGGACCTGGCCTTTAACCCTGGGTTGAACATTTTCACGGGCGAAACGGGTGCAGGCAAATCCATCATTATTGATGCGGTTGAGGCAATCCTGGGTAGCCGGGCAGACGCGACCATGGTCAGGGCTGGTGAGGAAAAAGCCCTGGTTGAGGCCAGGTTTGAGATTTCTAACGATATCAGTCAACCCGTCAGGCAGATCCTTGAGCGAGAAGCTCTCCAGGATGACACCGAATTGCTCAGCCTGGGGCGTGAGATCAGGAGCAATGGACGTAGTTTCGCCAGGGTGAATGGGCGAACGGTCAATATTCACGTATTAGGCGAGCTGAGTGAATACCTGGTGGATGTCCATGGTCAATCAGAGCATCTATCTTTATTAAATGTGAAACAGCATCTCGGATTACTGGACAGGTATGCGCACGTGGAGAAGGAATTGGCAGAATACCAGAATGTTTACCACCAGCTGGTCCAAACTCGTCGAGAGCTGGCAGATCTGCGTAAAGCGGAGAGCGATGCTGCCAGGCAAATTGACCTGCTCAATTACCAGATTGACGAGATTGATGCAGCCCGGCTGGTTGAGGGGGAAGAAGAAGAGCTGCGCGCAGAACGCACCCGGCTGGCTAATGCTGAAGGAATCGTCTCCACCACCCGGGAGGCGGTTCAATTGCTCGATGAAGGAACTCCTGAATCTCCGGGGATTTCCGACCTGATCGGGCAGGTGACCAGCCTGCTCAACAACCTGAGCAAGTTAGATCCCCAGCAAGAAAACTTGAGTGAGCGATCCCAAAATGCTCTGAATGAGCTGATTGACCTTGCAGCTACTTTGCGAGATTATCTGGAAACAGTTGAGTTCAATCCCAGGCGCTTAGACCAGGTGGAAGAACGCCTTAACCTGATCCAGAACATGAAACGGAAGTATGGTGAGAATATTTCAGCCGTGTTGTGCTTCCTGGAACAAGCCAGGAAACAGTTGGATTCCATCACGCACGCTTCAGAGCGCATCTCGGAGTTGGAGCATGACGAACGGGAGTTGTTAATTAAGCTGGGGAGAATTGGCGAAGATCTAAGCCAAAAAAGACACTCAGCCGCGCAGAAATTGGAAACTATGCTTGAAACCGAATTGATGCACCTGAGCATGGTGGGAGCTAAATTTAAGGTTGATTTCTCTGAAAAGCAAGCAGAAGATGGCGCTCCCCTGAGTGATGGACGCAAAGTGACTTTCGACTCCACAGGTTTGGAACAGGTGGAATTTTTAGTAGCACCAAACCCAGGGGAAGGATTGAAACCTCTGGTGAAAATCGCCTCAGGTGGAGAGACTTCACGATTAATGCTGGCTATCAAGAATGTTCTGGCACAAGCTGATAAAGTGCCAACTTTGATCTTCGATGAGATCGATCAGGGCATTGGAGGTCGCGTGGGACTGGTGGTGGGCAGAAAATTATGGGAACTGGCTCGCCGGCACCAGGTATTATGCGTGACCCATTTACCTCAATTAGCCGCCTATGGTGAACAACATCTCCGAGTTCTCAAGCAGATCAAAGACGGGCGCACTGAAACGCAGGTTGAATCTCTTAATGGAGAGGCGCGTTTGATTGAGCTGGCTCAAATGATGGGCGAAGTCAGTGATGGTACACGGCAATCGGCCAGGGAGCTATTATTATCTGTCGACAAGACAATCAAGCAAGCCTCTGGATAAAGCAAGCAGCCCAGCTCGATGAATCATTGTTCGGAGAGCGGCAGGTATTTTCGACAACCATCCATGCCAACTGTCTCTCAAACGATCAAATTCCGACAAAGGCGATACACGAGGGAAAACCGTTCGCCTTGGCTTAAGTTAGGATTGATCAGTGGAATTTTGATCAGCCTGGCTATTGTGATTTTAACTTTAGCTGGTATCAATTATTACCTCGGCCTGACCCGCGACCTGCCCTCACCCGCCTTAATCCCATCTCTCTTGGAACCTCCAAATGGTGTTTTTCTCCAGCCAACTCGTCTGTATGATCGTACCCACCAACACCTCATCCTGAGCCTGGAAAACCCCGCTGCCACAGGTAAACAATATATCCAACTGACCGTGAAGGATGGAGAAATATCAAACCAATCTTTGTATTATTTGGCAAATGCCACTATTGCCAATTACGACCCTGCATTTTGGAAAGAACCGGGCTACAGCCTGAGCGGAATAACGGAAGGTACCCATCCTACTTTGGCTCAGCTATTGATCGCCAATCTGGTACTAGATAGTGAAAAGCCTTCTTTAGAGCGAAATCTACGCGAGCGCTTGTTAGCGGCTCAATTGACTGCCCAATACGGTCGTGAAAAAATAATAGAATGGTTTGTTAACAGTGCCCAATTTGGGAAATTTATTTACGGGGTGGATGCAGCTGCACGAGTGTACTTTGGTAAACCAGCGGAGAGATTGTCATTAGCTGAAGCTGCCATGCTGCTAGCAATTGAACAGTCTCCATCTATCGATCCATGGAATGACTTATCTCAGATTAAAGACCTGCAGGCTCAGATCATTGTAAAAATGCTTGAACAAGGTTTTATCGGTTATGATGAAGCACACCAAGCATTGAAAGAGTATCTCCAGTTTCAACCTCAAACTGCACTGCAATCACTATCTCCAGCATTTACGAACCTGGTTTTATTCCAGCTGAGCCAGTCTTTACCGCTGGAACATGTTTATCGTGGTGGTTATGAAATCGTTACCAGCCTGGATTATGAATTACAGCACCAGGCAAGCTGTGCATCGCAAGTTCAACTGGCGCGCTTGCAAGGAGCCCAGCAGCAAGGATTTATTGAGCAACCTTCCGAATGTGATGCGGCTAGTTACTTGCCCAATTTATCAATGGGAGGTACATCACCTGGGCAGGATTTACTCACTAATATTGTCGTCCTGGATCCTGGCTCAGGTCAGATATTGGCCATGGTCGGAGACGAATCTCCTGATGTTCTACCGTCAATCCCCAACCAACATGCAGTAGGGACTATCGTCTCGCCTTTCTTGTATCTGACGGCATTTTCACATGGGATGAGCCCGGCAACTTTATTATGGGACATCCCTGTGAAGGATGCAACCAGCGATTCAAACCTCGTTTTTAGTGAAGCCAGCCAACCAGCATTGGCTGCTTATCATGGTCCGGTAAGCTTGCGGGCGGCATTTGTCAATGATTATATTGGCGCAGCAGCTGAAGTGTATCAGCAGGTTGGGAGTGAAAATGTATGGTTGACCGAAAAACAATTGGGGATCCGTGCAGCGCAGAATTTTTCGATCTCTCAGGCGGCGATCGACGATCTATACTCTCAACGAAGTTCATTATTAGAGATTGTGCGTGCCTATGGTGTATTGGCCAACCAGGGGGTGATGGCAGGTCAACCTGACCAGGAAAGCGCTCAAGAAGCTGCTCCAGCTGGATTGAATCCGACCAGTATTCTGAGTGTGACTGATTTGAACGGTCGGACCTGGCTGGATTGGACTGAACCCGAAACACTCCCGGTAGTCAGCACCCAGTTAGCTTATCTAACCAGCAATTTACTAAGCGAAGAGGACGATCACCAGACCAGCTCAGGGCAGCATAATCAATTGCAAATTGGACGTCCTGTAGCCGCTAAATCAGGGAACACCATGGATCATACCAGTGCCTGGACTGTTGGTTACACCCCTCAGCTTGTGGTTGGAGTATGGATCGGTCATTCACAACCCGTATTTACCAACAATGCACCGGAACTTGCTGATGATCTGTGGCATGCAATCATGGAATCCCTTACCAAACAACTTCCCGTACAGGATTTCGCTGTACCCTCAGGGATTATCCGGACATTGGTGTGTGATCCTTCTGGCATGCTGGTTTCACCATTATGCCCAGCGGTTGCAGAAGAAGTGTTTTTAGAAGGCAATGAACCGACACAAGTTGATAACCTGTACCAGAAATATTGGGTCAACCGGGAAACCGGATTTTTAGCGACGATCTTCACCCCGGCTAATCTGGTAGAAGAGAAGATTTATCTGACGCTTCCTACCGAAGCCATGGCTTGGGCAAAACAATCTGGTTTTCCAATTCCCCCGGATACCTATGATGATAAATATCTACCGTCACCATCTACACAGAATGTGAGCTTCAACACTCCTGGAATGTTTGGCCATGTAGCAGGCCTGGTAAGACTATATGGTAGTGCCAGGGGGGAAAACTTTGCCTATTACCGCTTACAGGTCGGAGAGGGGCTAAATCCTCAACAGTGGATCCAGATTGGGGAAGATGTCGATCAGCCGGTGCAGGATGGATTACTCGGAACCTGGGATACCGCAGGCCTTCACGGAACTTATGTGGTGGAACTGCTGGTGGTAAAGCAGGATAGACAGGTAGAACAGGCATTCCTGCAGGTTACCATTGATAACGAGATGCCACAGGTGCAAATCCTTGCTCCACAAGCGAACGAGATATTTGTTTATAAACAAGGCGCATCAATCATCATTCAAGTCTCGGCAAGCGATGATTCAAGCCTCAAACAGGTTGAATTCTATGTGGAACATCACTTGATATCCACCTTATATGAAGCTCCGTTCGTAGTTTTATGGCCGATTGTACAGGGTGAGCATAACCTGCAGGTTATTGCCTACGATTTTGCTGGAAACCAAAATGCTACGGCTATTTCATTTTCCGTGATTAAATAATTAACTAAAAAGACCGGGATTTTCGCCCGGTCTTTTGATGAATTTGGTTAGAAGTATACGTAGAAAGTACCCCAGATTTGCTCAACGGTGGCCGTATCGTTGGGATATACCTGTATCTCCACCAGGATCAGCTTGGTGGAAGGATCTTCGATATCCCTGGCACCTAGCACGTAGGCATCATAACCACCAATCCCTCCGCAATTACTGTATTGATCATACTTCCCACGATAAACCCCGTCATCATAATCAAATCTTCCCAGGTAGTCACAATTACCTCGATAGGCTGTGGTGTAGTAATCGAGTAATTCGACATAGCCAATGATTTGTGCAAATGTTCCAGAGGCACCAAAGAACACGCCTTCAGCATCATAATAATCTTGGAAATCTGAAAGGCTGGGCGCTGCGGATATTGCTACTCCAATATCTTGACCGTCATAAGTCCACGTGCTGCCATTTACATCCGTCCAATAATCTGGGACATCCACATAGATATTATACGAATCATCCCAGCAGGTGTTATAACCGCTGGTCGTGCTGGCTTCGCAATTAACCGGGACTGAAGAACCAGTTTCTGTTGTCCCCGGTTGGCCAGTCGTTTCGGTAGGCACATTATATGATGCCGCAACTTCTAGAGCACGACCGTTAAGCTGACCCTCGAGGATTTCCTGGGTATTCCACCGTAATATTTGGATTGCCAGGGTGGCATCTGGATTATGAGTGCGCAGGATATCACAATAATCTTTCAAAGTACCGTCGGTAGCCAGATACAGGTTCTCAAGCGAGGTAAGAATATCGCCTGGTTTTACGCCTGCCTTATCAGCGGGTGAGCCGGATTTAATCGAGCTTATCCAAATTCCGGTAATAGAACCATCATCTGAGGAGACTGCCTGACCGTTGATACCGATCGAATCTACGTCTTTCCCTACTCGTAATTGCTCGATTACTGGAAGGGCAGTTCCGCGATCAATGGCATAATATTGGTTGGTTGAGCTGACACTGGCATAATTTATCCCAACCACCTCAGCATTGGCGTCTACTAAAGGTCCACCTGAGTTGCCAGGATTGATCGTCGCAGTGTGTTCGATAACTGAATCTATCGATGCCCAAGAGGTCTCACCATCCGCTTTTTCTTTCGATACGATACCCTTCGTAAGGGTGAATTCAGGATCACCAAGAGGGTAACCTGCCGCATAAACTTCTAAACCGACATTTGCAGTACCCTCATACCAGTTAAGGTATGGGAAGCCATCTCCCTCAATGTCGATAACTGCCAGGTCTGAACACTCCGAAACACCCAGTATTCGAGCGTTATAGACTTTAGTAGTATCGCCACCGACCCATACTTTGAGCAGTGCAGCACCGGTAACAACATGGTTATTGGTTACGGCAATTCCTGATGGATCAATAATAAAACCAGAACCCCTTCCAGCAATATTAGCCATATATCCAAATTCAGGATCAATAAATGTCCCTTCTGCTTCAATCTGGATGGTCGCTTTCTTTAGATCAGTGAGACTCATAACCAGACCTGAGGGAACTTCTGTTGCTTTGGGTGCTACAGTTTCAGTAGGTTTTTCCTGGGCGACAGGATTGGTCGCTGTGGGCTGGGACGTGGCAGTGGGCTTACCTCCACATGCGGCCATCGTCACGATCAAAATTGTGCATAGAAATAACACGGGTTTAGTCATTTTCCGATGCATAAATATTCTCCTCTGGCGAATTTATTGTCTTTTATTTTGGGTTGCTTACTCACTAATGGCTAAGTTTACCATAAATTTAATTATTAAAATATCGGTCAACGATCTGTTGGGTTGAGGTAAACGCTAAAGGAGGAAGATCGTGAAGATCGAAAAAACCAGCCTGGTTGGCATCATCCCCGGCGATTAATCGCCCCGATTGAATTTCCGCACGATAAACGATCAATATGCTGGCTCCACGAGGGTGTTCCTGGCTGAAGATTACATCTAATAATTTGATATTGTGGATCTGGAGACCTGTCTCTTCCAGACACTCACGTTTAGCAGCTTCTACTGGATCTTCACCAGCGTCGACAAAGCCACTTGGCAATGTCCAATGACCTTTTTTAGGATCATACCTCCGTTGAACCAGCAGAATCCGGTCTTCCTTCCTGATCAGGATGGCGACCGCCACTTTGGGATCGGGAAAGTAGACCCAATCGCAGTTGGGGCAGGTGGGTCGTGACTTACCTGAATGAAGTTGGCTGCTAAGTGTGGAACCACAACGAGGGCAGAAGTTGATGGGACTTTCGATCATCTGCCCGATCTTATCCTGAGGATGATAGCGAGAATTCCAGCAATAATTGCGATGGTGGCAAGGCTTATCTCCACGGTCAGCAACAGATAGTTCAGGAATGAAAAATCAGTATTATTTTGGGTGCTGACTGCTTGCTCTTGACCTGAAGGGATCGGATTGCCTGCACCCATCACCTGACTCGGGGTTGTGAGACCTGATGGTGCTTCTGCTGCTTCGGTCGGAATGCTTTTATCTATCGATGGGGCGATCTCCATTGGAGTAGGTGTTGGTGTGGGTGAAGCAGTTGGGGTTGGCGTAACCACAGAAGTGGCTGTATCGGTATCCATGGGTGTTGGTGAGGAATGCAATTCCTGAATGCTCTCTGAATATGTGCTCGTGGGAGTCAGACTTGGTGTAGGTGAAGGGCAATTAGAAGGAAGAGCATCGATCGGATAACTCCCGCTATCATAATATTGCTCACATAGCTGGCTTGATATTTCAGTGTGCGCCTCGGTCAATGTAGATAAATTTTCAGGTGTAGAGGTTGGAGGCAAGGCATTTAGATAGATCGTGGTAGGGGTGGGAACCTGCGGTTCGCCAAGTAATAATGCACCAGCCTCTGAGGTTGATGTAGCCATTGGAAGAGCTCCCAGCATGGTCACTGGAGCTTCTTCCGTTGGAGTAATCTGAGCTGCTCCACTGCGTTGGATTTCCTGTTGAACAGTGATTGTTTCAACCGGTTGTTCGGGGGCAGGCGCCATCGCCACCGGAGCTGAGGATGAGAAAAATGTGCTGCTAAAAATCACTATCGCTAATAGTACACTCGCCACGGCTGAAACGATCCCAAAAATCGGTGCTAAGCGGAGATTTGGACGGGTTTGAATAGCCTCTGCCTGGATATAGTAATTACGCGGAGCGCGAAGCCTTGGCAAACTTTGTAGCAATAAGCGCGTTTTACTGATCTCATGTAATTCCGAACGCAATGCTGTATCGGTTTTGAGGCGAGATTCGAGCAGCGCTCGTTCATTATCACTCAACTGGTTATCCAGGTAAGCTGAGAGCAGTTCATAATCACGCGTTGTTAACTGGTCTTTCATCTTTCACCCTAATCTAAGACGAAAACCAGCCGGTAATAGTTCCGCGAATCCATTTAAACAATCTCTCAATCGTAAGCGAGCACGTGCAAGACGGCTCTTGATCGTTCCAATAGGTTTACCGATCGCCTGGGCTGCTTCAAAATAGTCCAATCCCTGGATATCCACCATGATCACTGCCGACCGGAATTCATTGGGTAACTTCTCCAAACAATGTTGGATGGCACGTTGAAGTTCCTTTCGTTCCACCTCTTCTTCCGGGCGATCTGCTGGGTCTTCCATCCATCGGGCTGATTCCACTTCTTCCCCAGCATCATCCATTGGCTCAAGGGGCACGGTTGGTCGTCGTTTTCGACGGCGCAATTCATCGTAGCATGTGTTGGTTACAATACGCAACAGCCAGGCTTTGAATGACCCACCACGAAATGATTTTATATGCTTATATGCTGAAATAAATGTGTTTTGGGTTGCATCGTCTGCTGTTTCTTCTTCGCCGATCATGCGAAAAGCATGGGTATAAATCAAATCCTGGTAAGCCAGAATTAATCGATTAAATGAGTCTAGATCGCCTTCCTTTGCTGCCTGGATTAATGCAATCTCATCCACGTCTGTATTTTATCCCATATTATAGGTGATTGCCATTGCTATAGATGACCATAGCATTTACAATCCTGGGAGAGGTGTTTATGCCTGGAACAATCCAACGTTTGCTATTTTCCTGCTTGACGATTACTGCAGTGATGATCCTGATACTGTGCTTATTGGTTATCATCGGGGCTGGTGTTTTATTAGCTAGTTCTTTGGCAGGTAGCCTGTAAAACCATGACCATTGACCTTGCGCGTATCAAGGCAATCTGTTTTGATGTCGATGGGACATTAAGCGACACAGATGACCAGTTCGTAAAAAAATTGGTCTGGTTATTCAATCCAATGCGGCACCTACTTGGTGAACGGGTTGTACAAAGGACCGCGCGAAGATTGGTTATGTTCACCGAAGGTCCGGGTAATTGGGTCTATCACCTGGCAGATAAATTAGGACTGGATGGTAAAATCGTAGCAATAGGGGATCGTTTTTATGAGATGGGGATTGGAGAGACTTCTCAACCATTCAGCTTGATTCATGGCATTAGGGAAATGTTAGCGGAATTGTCCCGTCATTATCCGCTTAGCATCATCAGTGCGCGTGGACAGAAATCTACTTTCAGGTTTCTATTTCAATTCGAATTGCTTCCATATTTTACTGCAGTCGCCACAGGTCAGACCTGTGTGCACACCAAACCATATCCAGATCCAATCGCATGGGCAGCTACAAGGATGTGCGTCGATAGTGCTTCATGTTTAATGGTGGGTGACACAGTCGTCGATATCCTGAGCGGGAAACGGGCGGGTGCTCAAACGGTTGGTGTTTTATGCGGTTTTGGAGAAAAAAAAGAACTGGAACGGGCTGGAGCTGATCTGATCCTGGAGAATACTGCAGATTTGAGCAACGTTCTATTGAATAAATAGTTACTGTCGATAATTCCTCTTTAAATGTATCCTCTGATTTACCGAATAGAGCATTATTTGTAGAAATGGATAGGATGATATTCCCCTATAAAATGCAAAATCTATTGAAAAACGCTAATGTTTAATTAGCGCTAGCACCTTCTGCTTCCAGATCTACTAACATCCGTTGATACATACTGGCGTTCGATGGATTAAGAGCTAAAATTGTGCGCAGGGCTTCAATAGCTGCTGAGCGATTTCCCGCTTGAATGAATAATTCTTTTGCCATTTCCAGTTGGTTGATCGCTTCTTCATTGCGTCCAAGCAGGCGATAAATTTCGGCCAGCCGACGGTAAAGCGTGGGTTGCTCTTGGTTTTCGTGGATTTTAGTATTAATGTATTCCAGTGCTTCTGTTGTACGATGTGAAGTGATCAGATGGTTGAGATAATTATCCAACTCAGCCATAGCCTGGGTAGATTGCCCCAGGCGATTATTAAGCTCAAATAACATGTTACGTGTTTTCTCGTCATCAGGATCTATATTACGGATTTGTTCAAACACACGGATGGCATTACGCAAATCCAGGCTTTGCATATCAATATCTGCCATCCGTTGCATGAGTTTTACTTTATTTTCCCGATCAGCATTGGCTTGCTGCGCATAGCGGAAGGCGAGCGAATAGGTCTTGCGCGCCATGGGCAGGTCTGCAATGTTGTAATAGGATTCGGCAAGTTTCGTATATTCCTGAATGGTATCCTGAACTTTACCTTTAGTGACTAAGAGATCAATCAGGTTATTACGGGTTTCCATATCAACCGGGTTCAATTCGGTCACTCGCCTCAGCAGGTTTATCGCGCGATTGGTTTCACCACGCACGCTATAACTTTTTGCAACAATAGAATACTTTAACATTGCTTCAGGTATACGGCCTTCTTGGACGAGTAAGTCCCCAATGCATATATGTAGTGGCAGATAGGTTGGTGCAAATTTCAACGCATAAAACGCTTCTTCCATTGCACTGGGTAATTTATCCGAATGTGCCAATTGGTTTACTTTCGCCAGTGATTCAACCAGCTGGCTACTGGTGGCTTCGGTCAGCATTTCTGCCAAGGGGATTGGGGTTGACCCGGATGGTTGACCAGGTAATTGTTGTCGAGCAAGACGGATTTGTTCTCGCCAATCCGGGCGGATCAGCATTTTACTAATATTTTCGCAAATTCGCTTTTGAAACTTTTCATCTGATTCTTGGCTGAAAGATTCAATCAGGGGATCATATAACGTGCGCAACTCTTCAGCCTGATCGGCAGATACACTCTCAGAATCAGCAATACGCAATGCTTCAAGATATTCTACGGAAGATTCTTTGACCGAATCCATCTTGAACAAAGTTAATGCCAATAACAGACGGGATCCTAATCCGAATAGTTCATGCTGAACTGCTTTTCTTAGATTTCCTATTGCGCTCTCGAATTGATCACTCTTGGATTGCATAAA
This sequence comes from Anaerolineales bacterium, assembly GCA_049287485.1. Classification (GTDB taxonomy): domain Bacteria; phylum Chloroflexota; class Anaerolineae; order Anaerolineales; family UBA4823; genus FEB-25. Next base: position 8,084 of record JBAQFX010000151.1, on the reverse strand, counting down.
ACCCAATAAATAAGAAGCTGCAGAACTTTCTAATCCTGCTTCCATAGCTGACTCTAATTCATTGGCAGCTTCTTTTTCCTGTCCATGAGATTGCAGGTCGATTGCTTGGCTGAGGTGTTGGATAAGCTTGGTTTGATCATACTGATCCTGCTCATCACCCATCATCCCTTTCACGATGTTCGTTAAGCCTTTACGGGTTTGTGGTGCTTGAGTCTCTTCCTGTTCAAACAGGATTTCCGCCAGCATAGCTAAAGCTTTTTGCCTTGAATCCTGAATGGGATCGATCCTTGGTCGTGATTCTTCTTCACTCGTTGGAGTCTCACCCGGATAGAAGTGAGACATTGATGCTGGTCCCGTTGCGATTCGTGGACGGCTAGGTGTGGGTAGAGGTTTCCGACTTTGAAGCAATGTCAATGCCAGATTCGCTTCTTTGCTATTTGGAACTACTTCCAGGGCGTGCTTCACGGTTTGGATGGCTGTTTGAGTATTTCCCTGGCTCTGAAGCAGGCTTGCAATGGAAATATATTCCACCATGGCTTCCGTGGTGCGACCCAGACGTTCGTATACCAATGCCAGGCGGGTATGAGCAGCCAAATACAGAGGATCCAGAGCAGTAACACGAATCCAATTCTGGATCGCCTTTTCAACTTCCCTGTTGCGAGCATATAGTTCGGCCACTTTCATATAGGAAGTTGTAGCATTTTTCAGATTACCCTGACGTTCCTGTATTTCAGCCACTTTCTGCATCGGCACGGGATCATTAGGAGAGACTTTCGCAGCGCGTTGGTAATATTCGAGCGCTTCTGAGAAATTTTGTAGCTCAAAAAACGCCAGTGCCAGACTGGTAAGAGCACTGGCATTTTCAGGGAATTCAGCCAGGGCAACACGATAGAATGAAGATGCTTTTTCCCAGTCCAGATCCCAGGCGGCAGAATGACCCTGGTTCATCGCATATTGAAATGCTTGTTGGTCACCACTCATATTTGCTTCCTATTCTTCCAGTACTGATAAGTTTCCCCAATCATGACCATAGCGTGCTTCGGTTTTAAGGGGAACAGTTAAATTATAAGCATTTTCCATCATTGAGCGAACAATTCGGGCGGTCTTTTTTAATTCATTTTGAGGGCATTCAAGGACCAGCTCATCATGTACTTGAAGGAGCATGTGTCCTTTTATGTTATTCTCCTGTAAAGCTGTTGCTACTCGTATCATGGCAATCTTCATAATATCTGCTGCTGTCCCCTGGATGGGGGCATTGATAGCTTCTCGCTCTTCTCTGGCACGGGTGACTTGATTTCCACCTGATTTCAATCCTGGGAAGTAGCGCCTGCGACCGAGCAGAGTCTCTACATATCCTTGCTTTGCAGCCAAACGACGCATGCTGTCAAGATAACCTTTGACCCCAGGGAATTGCTTAAAATATGCTTCAACGAAATCCTCTGCTTCCGCAAGGGTTAGGTCGCTGGTGCGGGTGAGACCGTACGGGCTCATACCGTATAACAAGCCGAAATTGATCGCTTTAGCATTGCGTCGCTCATCCTTGGTCACCTGGTCAATGGACTTACCCAGAATGGCTGCCGCTGTGGCAGTGTGAATGTCCTGGTCTGCGTGGAAAGCAGCCAACATGGCCTTATCGTTAGACATATGCGCTGCAATTCGTAGCTCCACTTGAGAATAATCCACAGACAGCAGGCTGCATCCCTCTGCAGCAATAAAAGCTTCACGAACCTGCCGTCCAAGTTCGCTGCGAATCGGAATATTTTGTAAATTTGGATCGGATGAAGCAATCCTTCCGGTCACACTGCCAGCTTGGTTGTACGAAGTATGAATACGCCCAGTTCGAGGATTCACCTGGGCAGGTAAGGCGTCTAGATAAGTGGATTTTAGCTTTGATAACTCACGATATTCAAGCAGCAGGTCCACCACGGGGTGATCCCCCTTCAATGATTCCAACACTTCTGCGGAGGTGGAATAATTTCCTGCTTCTGTCCGGCGAGTGCGGTCGGGAGGTGTTAGTTTAAGCTTGTTGAATATCGCATTGGACAGCTGTTGGGTGGAGTTCAGATTAAAGCGTTCTCCTACATATCCAAATACGCGATTTTCCAATTCATCCAGGCGTGATTGTATCTCACTGGACATGTTACTCAGGAAATTAATATCCAGAGCGATCCCTGTCATCTCCATACCTGCAATGACTGGGACAAGGGGCATTTCGATCTTATCAAATAATTTTAGGGCGTCATTTAACTTCAGCTCAGATTGTAACCCGGGCATCAAGCGGATGACAGCAATGGCATCCATGACTGCATAAGGTGCCGCCTTTTCTATGAGGACCTGGTCCATGCTTATTTGCTTCTTGCCCTTCCCAATCAACTCTGTGATTTCGGTCATGCGAAAATCCAATCGCACCCAGGCCAAGTTTTTAAGTCCAAGATTGTGGGAGGTTGGATTAGTCAACCACTCAGCAATCATGGTATCGAAGGTGAGCGGTGTGGGAGCTAAACCGTAACGAGCCAGCATGACATAATCATACTTAATGTTATGGCCTATTTTCGCTATCTTGGCATCGGTTAATGGCCCACGTAATGCGTTGATCACTTTATCAACAACTAACTGCGGACCAAGATCAGACCGATGACCTACAGGGAGGTACCAGCCTTCATTTTTATCCACAGCTAGCGAAATACCCACCAGGTCAGCGCGCATCTGGTCGGTGGACGTGGTTTCTGTGTCGAAGGAAATAACTTTCGCCGATTGTAAAACCTGAATCAAATCCGCTAAACTCTGCTCACTATTTACCACGCGGACAATGATCTCACCTTCGTGCTTGATTTCTGGTTCCGCTGACGGTGTGGCAGTGGTGAATAGGGAAAGTTGCTCTTGCTTTGTAGAGCGTGATTTTCCATAAGCAGAATATAACGCCGTTAAACGTCCCATTAAAGCACGAAACTCGAGCTCACGAAATAATGCCTCTACCCTGGCGGGATCAAAATGCTCTGTGCGAGCCATATCAAGATCAAGTTTTACTTTCAGGTTTGTGACGATGGTGGCAAGTTTTTGGCTTAAATAAGCATTTTCTTTATTAGCGATGAGCTTTTTACGGGTACTCTCTGAGATTTCATCCAAGTGAGTATAAATATTATCCAGCGTGTGATAAGTAGTTAGTAAAGAAGCGGCAGTTTTTTCACCCACACCAGCAACCCCTGGGATGTTATCCGATTTATCTCCAACCAGGGCCTTAAAGTCCACTACCTGTTCTGGTTTCACACCGAATAATTCAACCACATCTTTTGGAAAATAATCCCTGGCATCCGCAATCGTTTTACCAGGCAAGTTTACCAGGATGCGATCGGTTACCAGTTGCAGTAGATCACGGTCTCCAGTGATGATTTTCACACCAAAACCCTCAGCTGCAAGTTGACGTGCCAGGCTGCCTAAAACATCATCAGCTTCATAGCCTTCAATTTCCAGGCGGGGAATATTGAAAGAATCAACAATTTGACGGATGCGTTCCATTTGAGGTCGCAGGTCATCCGGCATCTTTTCACGTGTACCCTTATACTCGGGGAATAAGTCATCACGAAAAGTCTTGCCTGTATCAAAGGTCACCGCCAGGTAATCCGGGTGATCCTGCTCGAGTAATCGAAGTAGGATGGAGGTAAAACCGAATACACCAGCCGTGGGTTCTCCGGAATGAGTGGTGAATGCTGTGGAGGAACCTCTGGTAAGGGCAAAATATGCCCGGTAAGCGAGGGCATGGCCATCGAGCAAATAGATGATTTGAGGCATAATTTCAGTTTATCACGCACTTTACATTGCCGCAAGGAATATTGACAATGATGAATAACCATGATAATGTTTGATCAGATGGAAAGGCTGAGACGACTTTTCCGTTCGGTTTTGGTATGTCTGTTCTTGATCATCAATTTATCTGGAACGGGGGTTGTTCGTGCTGCCGATGTTACGATTGATCCAAAAGAACGCCAGGCAACCATCATCGTCTCTTATATCCGTTATGAATGGTGGTTGCTGCAGTGGTCTGACAATAACCTTTTATGCCAGGTTTATATTGATCATGAAGGTTGGCCCACTGCCGATGATGTGCTAACAGATTGTGGCGGTACGATTTACAATCAATGGATCAATACCCAACCTTGCCTGGGTTTGGATCAGGGACAAATCCCTACATCTGGCTGCACCGGTTTATATCTTTATTATATCGGCAGTGCCCCTGCTGAAAAGGAAATCCTGGTTGATTTACCCTCAGCGCAAGTCTCTGTGACGGTGAGTGGCTGCTCACCAATTCCACCTGAAAATCTCTGCCCCAGCATACCTGATTTGCACTTCGATGGTGAAGAACCTCTGCCAAATGAGCAAATTACTGCCATCCATGTGAAGATGGATGGCATTGAAACAACCTGTATGGGGAATACTTGTGATGTGCCATTACATGCCACCCGATTAGCTGGAACAACGATCGAATTTTGGGCTGATTCAAGCTTTGGAGATGCGAGTGCGGTTTTTACTGCCATGGTGCGCGTCATTGATAGTGGAGTAAGCGCCACACCGACCAGTGGGGGGTGGTATGTAGATATTATTTCATCTCAATGGAAAGGTAATGAACTTGCCACATGTTCAGATGTATGGCAGGCATTTCCACCCGTTGGTGGCGTTCCAGACTGGCTTTCTACCCCGGAAGACCCAGCTTTTCTAGCCACTGAACAACCGTATGCCTACCTGGCAGGGCGATTGATTGCGCAAGGAATCGTGAATGCCTCCTCTTGCCCTGGTGGTGGCTTGCTTTCCAACGGCTATGCTGATAATTGTGGCGTAGACCTTGCTATGCCAGAGGTCATCATCTGGCAAAATCAGTTCGATGACCAGATCATGCAGGTGGCAAGGGACACCAAGGTACCTGCTCAGTTACTAAAGAACCTGTTTGCCCAAGAAAGCCAGTTCTGGCCCGGGGTATTCAAGCAACCCCAAGAATTCGGTTTAGGTCAGATAACAGACAATGGTGCGGATTCACTGCTCTTGTGGAATCCTTCCTTCTTCAACCAATTCTGCCCTTTTGTTTTGAGCCAGGACCAGTGTGAAATTGGCTACCTTAAATTAGATGCAGATACTCAGGCAATACTGAGAGGTGCTCTGGCAACCAGTGCCGATGCAGATTGTGCAAATTGTGAATTCGGAATTGACCTGACCAGCGTGGAAACAAGTATCAGCCTGGTAGCCCATACCTTATTAGCGAATTGTGAGCAGGTCGCCCAAATTATGTATAACGCCACAGGTAGGACTGCTGGTGAGGTTGCCAGTTATGATGAACTGTGGAAATTTACTATCGCGGATTATCATGTTGGTCCCGGCTGCCTGTCTTATGCAATGTACACCAGTTGGGCTGCCAGAGCAACCATGGACTGGGAGCACATTTCAACCCATCTCACCCAGCCGTGTGAAACGGTCATTCCTTACGTAACCCAGATTATTTCAAGCCCGTAATGATCGGTTGTGAGGGATTTCTAAAGGAAAACCTACTTCTTCCCCAATAAACGAATTAGCTGAAGGAACTCTTCCCATTCTTCATTGAAAAAATGGACGGTAACGTTATTTAGTTCCAGATGATAAGTTGTTTCTCCATCTGGTTCATCTGCTTTCCACACCTGATAATGCAAATTATCAGTTTCAGCGATGATCTGGGTCGCAAAATCCATATCATGTTCAGGCATTGATCTCCCTTTGTCTAGTTACCCTGTTAATTTATCATACTGTAAAGGTGTATTGATTTTATGGTGGTGGTAGCACATACCACGGATTGATAAAACCACCCATATAACGTACTTCAAAGTGCAGGTGAGGTCCGGTTGAATTACCAGTGCTTCCCACTGCACCAATATAAGTGCCGGTGTAAACACTCTGACCACATGTCGCACTCACAGCACTCAAGTGGGCGTAGAGGGTTTGATATCCATTCCCGTGGTCAATCATCACCATATTTCCATAGCCGCCATTGGCCCACCCTGCAAATACGATTACACCTGCGTCGGAGGCAAAGACCCCATCTCCTAAATTTCCAGCAAGGTCAATACCCAGATGGCCAGACCAATAATCATTGCCTGAGAGTACGTGAGAAGCGGTTGGGTAGGCAAATGCACCTGAACCATACGCACCTTCATAGTTGCCCTCACACGCTCCTGGACCTAGCACAGACTTTAAAACCCCTGAATTTGTGCGTGCAATGGTTGGCACCAGCCATTGACGAAATTCACGATGCCCCCCCGGTACCATGATCCATGTCGCTGGTTCCACTTGAGGGTTGGTCAGGTCAAAATTATTGCCTTCCCAACCAAGGATGTCTTCCACTTTGGCTTCAAATTTCGCCGCCACAGATTCTAAAGTGTCACCTTCTTGCCATTGGTAATAGACCCCATCTAGTGGGGGCACATTGAGCTGCATCCCTGGGTCGAGCATATCCGGTGAGTCGTTCAGCTGGTCATAATTCGCCCACAGAATCGATTCGGGTTGTAAATGAAAGCTCTGTGCGATACCAAAAACCGAGTCACCGGTAGTGACCGTATATTCAATCACATCACTGCGCTCACGCGTGGGAATATTTGTGTGTAAAGCTGTCCGCCTGATAATTCCTGATTCGTAGAACACTTCGGTATAGCCAGGTAAAGCTGCAGAACCAGAAATAGCTGAGGATTCCTGCAGATTAATTTGCGGTGCATCGGTGGTGGGTTGAGCAGCGGGGGCAGCCTGTGTAGATTGTACTCGCCATCCGATATAACCAGCCAACAAAACCAGGCTTAAAGCCAACATCCATACACCAGTTAAAACTATCCCATTCGGTTCCCGAACTACGTCTTTATTAGTGGTTTGCAGGATCGGAACGGAGGGATGAGTATCTTTTTGATTATTTTCAGCCATGATGAATACCAATTAAAAGCCCGTTTATTATAACCGCATTATCAATAATCGCAATTAATCTCGCAAAGGTTATCAGTCCTGGTCTTCGTTTAAGGTTTCCAGGAAGATTAGATTATTTTCAGTTTTAGAGAGACGTTGAAGGATAGCCTCGGTAGCGGTTGCTGGATCCATACCAGCTCCGAACGGAGGTGCAGCGATCATCTGATCATACATTCGACGCATCAACCATACCCTGGGGGTTAAATCGGGACCAAGCAACAGCTCTTCACGACGAGTAGATGATCTCTCGATATCAATGGCAGGGAATACGCGTCGTTCTTGCAGGCGGCGTGAAAGCAAAAGTTCCATGTTACCCGTGCCTTTAAACTCTTCATAAACGACGTCATCCATACGAGAGCCTGTATCGACCAGGCAGGTAGCAATGATAGTGAGCGATCCACCTTCTTCGATATTACGCGCTGCCCCAAAGAATCTCTTAGGTGGATACAGTGCGGATGGGTCAATACCTCCAGACAATGTACGACCGGATGGTGTGACGACCAGGTTATATGCACGTGCCAGTCGAGTGATTGAGTCCATCAGGATCACCACATCACGTCCAGTTTCTACGATGCGCTTGGCACGTTCCAATGCCATTTCAGCCACACGCACATGTGAGGTCACTGGTTCATCGAAGGTTGACGAGATTACTTCAGCGTCCACCGAGCGATCCATATCCGTTACTTCTTCCGGTCGCTCACCGATCAGGGCAACCATCAAATAAACATCAGGGTGATTGGTGGATATCGCATTGGCGAGCTGTTTGAGGATGGTGGTCTTGCCGGCTTTAGGCGGCGATACGATCAGCCCCCGCTGACCACGTCCGATGGGGGTCACCATGTTGATCAGGCGTGTTGCCAGCGTATGACGGTCGGTCTCTAAATTAAAGCGTTTATCTGGGAAGATGGGGGTGAGACTTTCAAAGGCAGGTCGGTTGCGGATCTCTTCAGGATCGAATCCATTGACGGTTTCTACCTTGAGTAAACCATAATGCTTTTCCGATTCGCGGGGTGGTCTGACGTGCCCAATGATCAGGTCACCATCACGCAGGTTATATCTCCTGATCTGTGATTGGGAAACATAGACGTCAAAAGCACCGGGTTGGTAGTGACCTGAAC
>JBAQFX010000150.1:0-27874 GCA_049287485.1 Anaerolineales bacterium | reverse complement strand
GAGCAGGACTTCCAGATTTTGGAAGGTGGGATGAGAGGGAGCGGTTCTTTGGATGGGTAACACCACCGAGCGCTGCTTCAATGAAAAAAGTGAAGCCTCAATCATGGGAATGGCGCGATCGATATCCAATTCGGAACCTGGACTTCCCGCCTGAAAATTCGTGGTTCCCACGACTGGAATGGCGGGCGTGGCGGGCTGATCGTAACGGCTGGCAATCTCGGTGGTTAAATATTCCCGTAACCTGTCCTCCGAATAGGTGGCACTTAAGGGGATATCGATGGGGGAAACTGGTCGATCCCACAGGTAGTTCCAGTAGGCTTCCCAGAAGGATGTGCGCGTGCGTTCCTGTTCGGCCACTGCCAGCATGGAATCTGTGTCTAGCGTAAAGCCTACCGTGGTAGGTGACAGGTCAATCAACGCATCGTTGTAATACAGCTCAATCGGCTGTGAATAAACGGTCAGCAACCTTTCTGCCGTAGCCTGACGTGAAAGTTGCCCAACCGGCACGCCGGCGATGGATAGATTGAATGGGAAATTGATCCACAGCCGGCTGAACCTGACCAGCTGCAGGGTAGTCACCACGACCGCAAGCAGGATGAGAAGCAAGGACCCCCAGCGAAGAAAAGAAAACGAAGCTCTACTTCTCAATCTTTCTCCAGTTATGATCCGTCATCATAGAAATTGAAAAACCGGAGAAATGATACCACGAAAGGATTGATTTTGCCTTTAAAGGGGAATACAGCGAGTTGAGAAAACCTTAATGTGAAACCACCATCTTGACGATTTTGCCCTGCTCATCCAGGGTCAGGCGGGCATACTGGCGGTGGATACGCTCGGCTTGCTCGAAATTCTTACTCAAGGTGACCACTCGCCGCTGTGTTTTGAGGGGTGAGGGGTTTTTTGCATTGGCTTGTGATAAGCAGCACTGCTTGCCAGAACCACAATTCCCACATAGGTTCGAACAAATCTGATGCTCATGATACAGGTTAACCTGGGCATCGTCCATGCCTGGTAAATACTGCGCCACCACGCTCTTCAGGTGTGCGATGGTCTCCAGGGAAACGGTCGACCCGGCTTCGCCCTCGCAGGACTTTTCACAAACCGTAGGCACGGGAATGGCAGAATCCGATAAATGTGGCATCGTTTTTGGGTTGACTTTCGCCTGGAAGGGCTGAGCCAGTGGGTCGCCAAATAATACGAAGGAGATCAGTGTTTTCTGGTCTTCCGCGTCCAAAAAACCCTGCCGACTATGCATCTCGCGGGTGAGATGGATCTTTGCTCTGCGGAGGGATTCACCAGCCGTGAAACCTTCTTGCAGCAGATTCCAAAAGACATTGCCCAACAGATCGGCGGAGGTCAGAGGTGCGGAAAGAGAGCCATATGAGATGCAGGTCGAGCCGACCACCGCCTGGGTTCCTGAGGCCAGAAATTTCAGCGAGATCGCCTCCTCAACGGATTTTCCAATGATATTGGCTCCATAACAGGCTTCCGTGAAAACCATGCGCGGTGCTGAACCACTGTTGCGAATATCCTCTGGACGCATGGCGACGGGAAACTCCGGACCTGCTTCAGGCTGGCTGGGATCGCATTGACCGTACCATTCGCTTGCATCGGGGACGCCATGCAGGTTGAAATAGGCCAGGCGGGTCTCGGGAAGAAAAAGGCACGCTGAAGCATTGCAATCCTGGGACGTGTTTTCAGCATGGGTTGTAATGGCCTCATCGCAGGCATGGACGGGTGGGGAGATCAGCAGATCGTTTGGCGTACCTATGGAGCGAAAGACCGATAGGCTGGCAAGTCGCCAGACCGCGGCGGTATAGCCAAAACTCGATAATTTCTTGGATAAGCGTGTTCTAACCATCTCGCGCAAAAACTCGATCAGGCGCAGATACCAGGCGGGCTTGCTGGCATTTTGATCATAACGGTTGGTGATTTCTTTCAGGATCGATAATAGAGGGCTGGCATCCGAACCTGCGCCTCCCGAAACACGCCCGACCGGCCAATCACTGATGAAGTAATTACTATCTTTCGCCGCATACGGGTTATCGGAGGGCACTTCGCTATCGGCATCTTCCACCGGGTTGGGGAGGTTATGGTATGGCACAATTTCCGGACCACCCACAATGAGCAGGGCGCCAATCCTTTCGCCGCGTTTTTCCATGGCCGCATCCAGATCGGTGACGATCAGTTTCAGTTGCCAGGGGTCATGGTTAATGGCTGGCTTCAGTCCATAGCTTACGGTGCAGGATGGGTCATCGGCATAAAACAGCAAGCTTCCCCACCGCTCCTGGTTGATCTTACGTCCCCGAATGACCTTAACCAGCTTCTTCAATTCATCGTCAATGGCCTGAAGCTCCGCCGCTTCATACTGCGCCGCTAACCCGGCACGGGTGGTGAATACGACATAGGTTGGAAATTTCCCATCTTCGTGGACGAGATGAGGTCGTTTGAGCTCATCCGCCATGCGCTCGAGCTCTGTCTGCACCGCCTGTGCAGGCTCACTCAAGGTCGGTAACTCATTGGATCCAGCATCTTTTGGGTAGTTGTTAACGTTTTGATAACCAGGTAGGGTAGCCTGACGAAAATCGGATGCTTCAGTATATGAGCTATCCGTCGATGCAGAGGCAAGATCAAAATGAGAGCTGCTCGCCGATAGCTGGTTCCAGCCCAGGAAGGATGCCACTGCGGCGGGGATGGGGATGTTCTGCGGGCTATTCGGCCCGCTATTGGTGGCTGCTATCTCGGCCGGCCAGAGCGAAGCATAGGGATGGTGTTCTCCCCACATCCTCTTCGCCACCTGTGCGGTTATGTCTTTCGAAACCACCTGGTGCAGCAGCTCAACCGCCTGGTTGGATTCTCCCGAATCCATCCATTCGTTGGCCAGTGCCAGCTGGAATTGCAGGCAAGCGGGCCAGCGCTCGTGATAGATCTGTGCCAGGCTGCTCACGGCGAGCTTGGGCATGGCTGCTTTGGATTCAAGCGTCCGTAGATGGACGATGGCTGCCAGGGGAGTATCCGGATTTTCCAGCAGAGCCTTGTGGATAAAATACTCAGCCTTGTCAATCTGCTGGTTTTCCCCGGCTTTAACCTGATTCAGGGCGCTGCGCGCCTCGAAGACATATTTGGCCCAGGAAGAAATCCGCCCGTTTTTCCCTGTTTTTACGGCGTGACCATGGGATAAGGCATTGGCGCAGGCTTTGGCTACCAGATGGTTGTTATTTCCGGATAGTTGTCGCGCTAGAGCCAGTAATTCCTGCGCTTCGAGGTACTCTGGGTCTTGCTGGCAGATCTCTTCCAGAATGGGCAAGGCATGCAGGCGCAAGGAGGGTGAATTCTCTTTGTAATAGGCACGCGCATGGAACAGGTTGACCTGTAAATCTCCGGGGAAAATCGCCAACCAGGCAGTGCATAACCTACGGGCATAACGCAGCTCCCCGGTACTTAAGGCCGTGTTGAGCAGGGTGAGCAGAAGCTGGCGGGGCATGGGTTGGTCAGGGCCGGGGGGGCGATGAGGCATCACATTCATTTTGCGGGATTGTTCCTTCCAGACCGGGGGTTATGTACCAGATTCAGGGCCACCACGGCAGCTAATTGGCGGCGGATGAGCAGATCATTGGGGGCCAGGCTCACCGCCCGCCTCAGCATGGTCTCTGAAGATTTGTAATCCTTACTTTCCTTCAATGCCAGGCCAGCCTGGTAGGGAGCTCGGGGATCATTGGGGGCGACCATGGTAGCCTGCTCGAAAATCTTCAGCGCCTGCTGATATTCACGCCTTTCTTTACGCGCCAGGCCAAGCTCAAGATAGGGCTCCAGGCGATTGGGGGCTAATTCGATGGCTTGGCTCAGGTGCTGGATGGATGAATCCAATTGTCCAGCCTGGCGTAAGACCTGGCCGATCAGCAGGTGCAGATTGGCCTGCTCATGAGGCGAGGTTTTTTCATTGCATACTTTCAAAGCCTGCTCCGCGACCTTAGCTGCATTTTCAGGCTCATCCACTTCAAGAAATGCTTTTGCCAGGGCATTGAGCAGTTCAAAATCATCCGGATAGCTACCATTCAGTTGGCTCAGTTCGTCCAGAGCTGCCCGGGGGCCATTCATTTTCTTGATCACGTTGACCCTTTCCAGCTGCAGTGCTCTATCTTCAGGGGCGATGGGGATCACCTGGTTCAAGCGGGTAAGTGCCTCGCTATACCTGCCTAAGGCGGATAAGGCCTGTGCCAGGGTGATGGTGGATTGCATATCCTTCGGGCTGATTTGCATGGCCTTTGAGGCATATTCATATGCTCCCTGGAAATCGTCTTTCCTGATAGAAATTTGGCTCAGGAGCTGATAGATATCTGCCCGGTTTGAGTCCAGCAGCAAGGCTTGGCGAGCATTATCTTCCGCCTGATCGAGGTCATGCAGCAGGTAATGCGTGTGGGCCAGGTACATTCGGGTGGATAGGTCATTGGGCTCGATGCTATTGGCACGCTCCAGTGATTTAAGCGCCTGGGAGAGTGCCTGCGGGTCTTCATGGGCATTTTCGAAATAGGTCTTGCCTAATGCAAAATGATAAGCAGGCTGGTCCGGTGCCAGCTCGCTGGCTGATGTCAAATGGTGTATGGCGCCATTCATGTCAAGCGCTTGTTCGCAAATCTGCGCCGCCAGGACGTGCCAAGCGGGTTCGTCCTGCCAGAAGTCGAGGGCCGCTTCCACTGCCTTACGGGCTGCTTCGAATTCCTGGAGATCTCCGGCGATCCTGGCTAACAGGATATTGCAGAAGGAGATGGAAGGATTTTTGGCATTTGGATTCTGCTCGAGCACGGACTGGAGTGATTTCATCGCTTCAGCCGGGTTATCGGCTTGCAAGGCAAAGGCGACCTGGAAAATCACGCCAGGATTTCTGGGATTTAGTCGGGCGAGCTTGATGATGTTCGAGAGGGCCTCACCATCCGGGTCTTCCCGGTAGATTTTATGCAGATAACTGATCACTGCCGCCAGATCACCAGCGGTCGGTTGACGGGCGAGGGCATCCAGTGGACCGAGGCTGCTCTCTTCCTCGGCTTCGAATACAATGTCTGCTCGTGCCTGCCAGCGATAGATCTGGTCTTTGGTGATTTCATATTGAGGCACCACAGGCTCAACTTGAAATTTCTCCAGGATGGATTTCGCCTGATCGAGAACCTGTTTACATGAATGCAATGCATCAGAAGACAGGTTGTCTGCTTTGGGCTTATGTTGGCTGACCTCACAGATTTCGCAACAATGGTTGAATTCAGCCTTTAAGATGATCGTCATGGCCAGGAGGAGATGGGATAAGGGTTCTGCCTCCGCCGATCCGCTGAATTGTTGAGAGAAGCTCCAGGCCTGATCCCAGAGACCCAAATCCTGTGCCGCTTCGATCAGCGAGACCTGGTTCAAGTAGTTTTGAGTGGCCGCGTTCCAATCGGAAAACTGGGAAGTTTGATCACCATGGCTGGCATGCTGTAGCGCCAATTGGAACAGCTGCAGCGCCTGCTTGGTATTGCCTGCCTTGTTCATCAGGCGTGCGTTGATCGCCATTAATCGGCTGAAAGATGGATGCGAGGCCTCAAGCTTAAGATCCTGGATATCCGCTCGAATGCGCTCACCACTTTCCAGGGCCAGCTCGGTGTGCAGGCAGATGAAATCGAGGGTCGCTTGCGTATCAATCGTGCCTGACAAATCCAGCCCAGGTTCCGCCTCTAATATATAATAAGCCTGATCTGGCTGCAGCAACGCCCGGTAAATTTCCGCAATCTGTGTCCGGTATGGGAAGGGCAGGCGTGAGATATTCTTTTCTGAGCCGTCTTTTAAATATGCGGCCACACCCAGACGGGCATATTTCGCCGCTTCGGCTAAATTTCCGATCGAGCGATGGATCTGTGAGGCCAGGAATAGTAGATCTGTATTCACTTTTCCAACGATATTTTTCTGCAAGGCGGTATCAATATCATGCAGTGCTTCGATGGGTTGACCCAGGTTCAGCAGGATATCGATTTTAAACGATAGTAATTCGCTCTCACCGGGGAGAAGTTCGATGGCGCTATCCAGCGTATTGATGGCAGAGGTATGATCATGGTTATGCACATATTCCTGCGCCAGGCTGGTGTAAAGGGAAGGATCGTGTTCCTGCGAGGCTTTTTGATCCTGCATCATCCCATTTTCGAGGCAGGCGATGGCAGAAGCATGATCTCCCTGCTCGCTTAAGTATTTTGCGGCACTTTTTAGATCACCGATGCTGGCAAACTCATGGGCCGCGATGGAAGCGAAGATTTTCTGGGCTTCAGCAGTCTCTCCTATGCTGGCTTGAAAATTTCCCAGTTGCACGATCAGATCCGAGCGAGTAGGGGCCAGCTGGATGGCTTTGGCTAGGGCATTCAACGCTTCAGCTTGAGCCTGTCTCGTTTCACCCGTGGCGGAATTGGATTTGTGTGCGTTCTCATCCTGGATCAGTTTAGCTGCCTGTCCGGCAAACCAGGACAGCTGATCGGGATTCTCACCGTCGATGACCAGCACATTGCGGGCAGAGCGCATGGCTTCATCGGGTAAATTGGCCGAACAATAGGCATCGGATAAGGCCTTAAAAATGGCAGGACTGTCGGGTTTTGCCTGCCCGGCTTCTTGCAAGGCGGCGATGGCAATATCATGTTTGCCAATGGCGCTGGCTGTGCAGCCAAACCCATAGGAGAGGCGCTCGAACCATTCCTTATCCTGCGTCAGGCAGGTATCTAAGGCCTCACGGAAAGCTTGAAAGGCCAGCTCATATTCACCGTTGGCAGACAAAGCCTCGGCGGTCAGGGCTTTCGCTTCTGCATTTTCAGGATCGATCTGTAGCACTTCATTGAGTGCGATCAGGGCTTTCATGGGTGAATGCAGGCTTGTCCCATGTTTGTTCAGGGTTAGCACACAACGGGCATAATCCAGTCGGGCTTCCGTATCGCTCAGCGATCCGGAATTAAACAGCGTTTCGTAGGGAGCGATGGCTTCTTCCAGCCTGCCCAATTCCACCAGGATCCTGGCGTATAAGCGTGCCAGACCGGGGAAATCAGGTTCCAGATCATAGGCCTTGGATAATACTTGGCGACTTTCCTCGAGGTGGCCGAGGACCGATAGAGCTTGAGCGTAACTCAGCAAGATTTGTGGGTTCGAGGGGGCTAACTCTACTGCGGTCTGTAGCTCCGGCAGGGCCAGGGTGGGGGCATGATCCTGAAGATACAGATCCCCCAGGGCAAAATGGATCAGCGCAGAATCGGTCACCGCTTGCGAGGCCGTTTTAAGCGTCTCGATCACCGTTGCGGCAGGATACAGGTTCTTTTGAGCAACCGCCAGGGCCAACCAGGCATCGGCCAGGTGAGGCGCAACCTGGGTTGCCAGGGTCAAGGCACCCATGCCTTGATCGATTTTATTCATTGCCAGATAGGCTTCACCAGAATATACCAGCGCCTGGCCGTCTTCTTTATTCTTTGCCAGTAGCTCATCGCAGACCTTGATGGTGAGTTCCGCATGGCTGGCTTTCAGCGCACAATGCGCATAGGCATAGATATCCTTTGTATCAGGCAAATTTCCATTTTCTGGTTTTGCTTCCAGGATATTTGCACGCTCATTCAGGGATGATTCCCAATCATTCAGCTCTTCCAATGCTTGCGCCAGTGCCCGGCGATCATCCAAACAGGTTGGATTTAACGCAACGAGCACGCGCAAGGTTTTAACCGTTTCAGCATCCTTGTGGCAGCGGGTATAACTTTGTACCAGCATTTTCAACAAGCTGAGGTCATTCGGGCAGATTTGACCGGCTCGCTCAAGCACCTGGGAGGCTTCATCCGGCTTATGTAAGTCGAGCAGTAACTTACCGAGACGATCCAGCGAGAGCTGGTCACCCCAGACGGGGATTTCATTTTCGCTCGCAGTCTCATCCAGCAGTGATACGATGCGGGTTGCGGCATCCGCTGCGCGTTGCTCCTCTCCAGTATCAGCAGACACCCTGGCAATTGCATAAAGCAGGTGGACCTGCGAAGGAAGAGGTTCGCCTGGGGGAGGCAGGCAGGCGCGGGCTTCTTCGTACAGGCCCTGGTCGGCGAGGGTCAGGGCATAAGCCGCATGCTTTGCGGAATATTTCCCCTCATGATTATTCTCTGAAAATTGGACAGATTGTTGGCATATTTCAATGGTTTTCTGGCTGGCAAGACTCTTCGCAGAATATTCCGAACTCAGTGAAAGAGAATGATGGATCAGTCCAGTGTATAGATCCTGGGAGAAAGAATTCTCATGCTCCAGTAAACCCTCCAGCGCCTCGCTGTCACCACTGATGCGCCTTACTTCGATCTGGAATAAGTTTTCTACCAGCTGGCTGATCGTATCCGTTGTCCTGGTAAAGTTCGCATCTACCGGATGAACATAGGCGGGCTGGACCTCCAGCCATTTCTTACAGAAATCCACAGCAGCCTGTGGGCGTTGTTCGGATAATTCCTGGACCAGTGCTAAACGGTCGATGGCGGGGAGGGGATCGTTATAATTGCCATGGCACAGACTCATCAACAGCGCGGTCTGTTCGCAGGAGGTTAAGGGATTGCTCAGGATGGTATGGATGGCCAGTTTATAACGCCAGGCGGGAACACCTGGCTGTACCAGGGCAGTGAGCAACCGGGCAGGATTTTCGAGGTATACGTATAAGCATGCCAGTGGCGCCAACCACACCCGGTAGTTTTTCTGCCTGATTTCGTCCAGCAGGCTTACCCAGGAATTCGTGTGGATATACATCGACAACAGCGCCAGGGCGATCAACCCGGCAGTTGCCAGGTCCTGCTGATCGCTTTCGAATAGGGTCTGGTCCTGGAAACTGCGTATAGCCGTTTGAATCACTTCTTCGTCAACCGAATCAAGAGTGTTCCGTGCATCCTGTTTGGATGATCCTGACTGGCTTAAAGCAATCAGTGCCAGCCTGCCTGGTGAGAAATCCTCCGGCAGGTAGGTTGAGTCAGCGGGTTGGGATTGCAGGAAATGATCTAAAAATGCCGGATCGAGGATGCTATCCCAAACCACATGATCCTGCCGTAAGTTCGGCAGCAACCAGGACAGGTCTGATCCTCGTAAGGTTTCAGTGATGCGATGGATCGTCGGGATCGGCGTCATAGGAGATTAGATAATTTGCAGTAAAACCGCACTCGATAACAGCATCAACAATGTTCCGATGATGGTCAGGTAAAATCCTATTCCATTCGATGTCCGCATCACATCATTCAAGGTCGTCAACAAGGTAGAAGCATTTCCAACCAGCCCTGATATCTCATCGGCAATCCCTTTTTGTGCCAGGCTGGTGGTCTGGTCGGCAATCGTACGCAGATCTTTCCCCCATGCCCCGTACATTAATATTGCCAGCCCTAGCAGAAAGGTGATACTGCCCAGTAAAAAGGTGCCGATGAGCATAAACATTTGCAAATCCTGTGCGTTGATATTTTCCATAGTAACCTCACTAATCTATAGATCGAGCAGAGCGTGCCAACCATTAGGGCTCGAGGCGAGAAATCTCCAGCATTGGAAACCTACAAGATGGGTTGTGTTGGCCTGAATTCAACGTGTCCCATTCCAGCCTGATCTGCTCGCTGTCCAGGTCGGTCAGGAAATGATCCGCCAGCAGTGACATTAACTGGGATATGTCTGCATCCCGATTTGTCTGGATGAATTTTTGACAGGCCGATTGCAGCATGGCGATCTGGGATGCATACCCATTTCCTGAGTATCCTGACAGCTCAGGAGCATCTTTTCCGGCGATTTCACCAAGGCCATCTTTTCCATCCGCCTCGCTTTTTATCATCAGATTGGCTATCTTGTTCAAGGCGTATTCATCAAAGATAAAATAACCACTCCACCAATAATTGTTGTCTTCCAGCACATCGATAAAGCCTTGATCGAGAACAAAGCTGCCCCTGTATTTGCTGAGACCAAAAGACCGACTTAATTGTTCTTCGAAAGAGGTGGCTGAGCCGACTCCCGCAGGGAATACCGGCATCATCCGTAGGTCTGTGTCGGACGGGAAATAGGACACCAACCAGATGCTCTCTAAACTGGGAGTGGAAGTGTTAAAAGCTGAAGCCGCGATGAGCAGGTAGCTGCGCTGACCATTGGGCATGGTCTCGACCGAATTCTGGCTTTCAGCGATCACCTTGGGTGCAGTGGGCAAAATCGCAATATTATGCGCATAAAACCGGGTACTATAGCTGTACCCGATCACCAAAAAGCAGGTAAATACCAGGAAATTTAGCCAGGAATGATTTTTCATCGCTGATTTATCCAGGTTGAAGCATGCCCATTAAAAAACCTGCCGCAAATCCCAAGATTGCCCATAAAAGTAGCGAAAGCAAGACCTGTTCGATGGTTTTCCAGACCTCAGTCATGGATCTGGAGAGTACTTGACGATACGATTGGCTGGTTGCTGCCTCACCATCCAAAGGTTGTCGCGTGGGGAGGGAGGGTGCCTGCAGGATTTTAGACTTGATATGATTAATCCCGCTCATCACGGAGATGAGCGAGGAATACATCAAGATTTCTGCCCGGTTGAGGAGTGTATTCGAATTCATGAATTTCGCGCTTATCCCATCGTCTTAATATAGACCCGGCGCCCACGTCTCAAAAAAGCGGGGATGTCCAGATCGTTGGAGGACACAGCCATCTCCTCTTCCAGATACTCATCATCCGGCAGGCTTTGAGGCTTGGTTTCATAATCATTCAGCTTGGGGGGCATCGGGTGTTCGAGCGGCGATTTCTTGGGATCCAGGTGCGAAAGGGTTTCTTCCAGAGTATTGGAACCCAACCCCGTGATCACCAGAATGGCTTCGACACGATCTTGTAACCTGGGGTCATTCACCACACCCAAAACGATCTCAGCTTTTCCGCCGGTCTGGGCTTGAAGGTGGGAAAGTGCGGATTGCACATCGTACAAAGGCAACTCACCACCGCAGGTGAAGTTCACCAGTATCCCAGCCGCATTATAGATTGAGGTAGCCTGTAGCAGCGGGTGGTGCAGGGCCTGCTCAACCGCTTTCATCGCCTTATCTTCGCCATCTCCCTGGCCAATCGACATCAGTGCGCCACCACCCAGTTTCATTAAATTACGAATGTTGGCGAAGTCCACGTTGATCATCCCGGGGGTCGTGATCAGCTCCGTTATCCCTTGGACTGCCTGGCGTAAAACATCATCTGCCAGGCGGAATGCGGTATCCAGAGGCAGGTCGCGCGGGGCGACCTCCAGCAGCCGGTCATTCGGGATAGAAATCAGGGTATCGGTATTGGGTGAGAGGCGTTTAATTCCTTCACTGGCATTCCTTTGCCGCCGACCCATCTCGAAAGAGAAGGGGGTCGTCACCACCGCAATGGTCACCGCTCCGATGGAACGGGCGATTTTTGCCGCCACCGGTATGGCACCTGTACCGGTTCCTCCACCCATCCCGGCGGTCAGGAAGACCATATCGGCTCCCTCCAGGGCAGCAGTAATGAGGCGGGCGCTTTCTTCGGCGGCATTTTGACCTACTTCGGGATTGCCACCAGCACCTAACCCGCGCGTGGTCCTTGGTCCCAGTTGGATTTTTGTGGGGGCAAGGCTGTTCTTCAAGGCTTGCGCGTCAGTATTGGCGACGATGAAATCCACCCCAGACAACCCGAGCTCGATCATGCGATTGATCGCATTGCAGCCGCCTCCTCCCAGCCCAAGCACTTTGAGCGAAGGTTTATGGATATTTGAGCTGAATGGATCAGGTTCGTCAGGAACACTGAACGGGGAGCTAGGCTTGCGTTGGAAGTTATAGATCATGTCATTCATTAGGGCACCTATTTGTTATCTGATGGAGTGATTTGCTTTGGCGAGTGGTTGATAAGGTACTATTCCGGAACATGGGATGCCTGCATTGGTGCAATATTCATACCATCTCCGCTGATCTGCTCAACAATGCAACCTGCGGCTAATAAGCCATCGATGATCGATTCTGGAACGTTGGCAGCCCCACCGATCACCGTGACTTTCTTGGCATGGGAAGCTTCAAGCGGAGAAAATCCAATCGTCGGCTGGTATTTATTGATAAATGGGCGCATGGCATCCAGATGCCAGTCGGCCGGGTCCCATTCGAAGGTGGGCAGCAGTAAATAATGAGAGATAGGTCTGGGATCCAGGAAGTCAGATTTCATCTTTGATATGTGTTTGGATGAGGCGGATGGATCATCCCCTCCGTTGGCAACCCATTCTTTCAACAAGGGGACCACCGGAAGCGTGTCTGCATCTGGTTTGTACCAGGCGTTGTTTACTTCCGGATCACCCTGCTCAGCAGATAGTAGCCAGAAGTTACAGGTCAAGACTGCGGGCGGGACGGGATCAAATTCCTGAGCAACCCCTGACATGATGCGGATCAGGGTCAGATTTTGCCAGGTATGGGCATGAATATCGACGGCGGGTGAACGGGGATCAAGCTGATCACCGATTTTGCTGCCTGCCCCGAGCAGAATGATCGGCAGGGAATCACCCAGGGCAGCCTGAGCAATGGCGAGATACCAATCAAAAATCCTGAACCCCAGATGATCTTCAGAATTTTGCGGTGTCGTGTAAGGCCTGGTGCTAGGCCAGCGCTCTGGACCACCTGCGCCCCAGTTGGGCGATCGGTTTCCAGACCAGGCATAGGCAGACAAAACGAGCTGGTTTAATAAATCCTGTTGGGCCCGTCTTTGTAAACCTTGCAGCGCCGCAAACAAAAAGGCGGTATCCCAGTAATCTCCACCTGGCTCCAAGGGAGGGAAGACTGGGTTCAACCCGGCCTGCAGCGCTCCCTGTGCGATGGGGATGAAAATATCCAAGAACCTTTCGACTAGGTTTGCCTGTGCCCAGCCGGAAGGAGACCAATTTTTCATCTGGTTCGGGCGATCGAAAAGGGTGATGTATTTGACCCCCCAATGGGCATAAGCCTCGAATAGGATTCGTAGTTCATTTGCTATCCCTGATCCATGGGTAGATAAGGGCAAATGGATGATCGGCTGGATACCTGCCTCAATCACCGGCCTGATGAAAGTTTCTGGGATGGCACGGTCCTGAGGCGCTAAAACGGTTAACCACGAAGCACCCAGGGCTTGTATCTCGGGGATCCAGACGTGGATATCTTTTTCGCGGTAATGGTTGGTATCCGGATAATAGTAAAAACCATAACGATTTCTTTGTGGCGAAGTTGTCATCGCATCCATCATTCCTCTGATTGGTCTTCGAAAATCATGATGCAAGAGGTATGCCATCCAATGGCAACATTGGTTACTATTCAGTAAATTGGATACAATGTATAATGAATCCTGACGGGAGCTCTTGTCCCGGGATGATTCGGCAGTTTGTTTGCCCTACATTTGAGCCATTATTTTTTTCGTGTGGAGGAGTATGTTTTCTTTGAAAGGCAAGTGGTTTTTTTGTGTTTTCAGCTTGCTGATCATTTCATTGCTAGCTTCTTGCAGCTCTCCCTCCCTCAATTCATCTCGTGGAATATACCCGGTAGATCCGGCATTCGCAGATTTTTACCGCCAATTTGGAGGTGAGAATACCCTGGGACCTGCAATTTCACCGTCCTTTGAAAAAGATGGCGTGACTTATCAATACATTGTCTCCGGACTCGTGTCTTATGAACCGAATCAAATCCCACTGAAACGGTTTCGCTTCTCTCCAATTGCCTCGGTTGAATGGCACATCGATGGTCTCGTGGAACCAAATCCCCAGGATACCGAACTGCGCTACATCAATGGGCATCAGATCTGGGAGGAAATCATTTCGTTTTGCGATCAATATGGTGCCGATATCATCGGTCTACCGGTCACCGGGGTAAGCGCTAATGATGCCAAACAGCGTTATGAACAGTATTTTGAGGGCGTTGGTTTTTATCGGAAGTATACCGATCCACCCGGTCAGGTGCATTTAATGCCCTATGGCGTATGGATGTGCGAAAATAACTGCCAGTATTCCGTCTCCGATTCGACCCCACCAGTCGCTTCCTATACCAGGGATAATAGCGCCACCGAACAATTATTCCTTCAGGCTTCAGAACGCCTGGGATATGGTTTCAGCGGAGCACCTTTAGCATCACCTCGTTTGGGATCAGATGGGAATTACGAGATGGTGTTTGAAAATGTGGTCATGTTCTTGGATCCTGCCGATACCAACCAGATCAAACTAAGGCCATTACCCTCATGGTTGGGAATCCAGGCGGATGTGCCTGGACCTGCCATCCAAATGGATGGGGTGT
The DNA here is from genome assembly GCA_049287485.1 of Anaerolineales bacterium. Classification (GTDB taxonomy): domain Bacteria; phylum Chloroflexota; class Anaerolineae; order Anaerolineales; family UBA4823; genus FEB-25. The sequence goes on along the minus strand of JBAQFX010000150.1, from coordinate 13,619 downwards.
CTTTTTATCAGACGGGAGAGGGCACAGGCTTCAATATCCCTGAGTTATTTAGCGGACATATTACCGAGCACGGGGGCTTTGATGTTACGGGAAATCCGATCACTGAATACCGTAATTTAAGTGATGGCGGCTATTCACAATGTTTTACCAACCTGTGTCTGGAATACCATCCTACCGCGCCGAAGGCGTTACAGATCAGGCCTCACATGCTTGGGTCGGAATATCTCTCCATCGGCGCCAATGCCAGTACCAGCGGCACTTCTTTTCCAGAAGCATTACAGATCAACGCCTGGGAAGACGAGCCACTCATCTCTTCTGGGCAGAGCCAGGGTATCAATATCGAAGCGCGGCAGAACAATGCGCCCGTGCGTGGGATTGAATTTTCACTGCTAGTCAAACAGCCGAATGGGATCACCAAAACCTACACCTTACCTCCCACCGGGAAGGATGGGATGACCCATGTGGCGCTCGACCCGATCAATGGTCCGAATGGGGCGATCGTACAGTATGATGTATGTGTCATCGGGGCAGTATCGCCACAGGTATGCTTCTCGCGAAGCTACACCATTTGGGATCAATAAGAACAAAAAGCGATAGGAATTCCTGGGAGAGTGGCAGGAGTTATTTTACTGCGCTCCTTTAATCACCTCTGGGGGCAGGTGAGGCAGATCAATAGAGGATTCGTCACAAAACAGCATGGCCCGTTCAATCACATTCCGCAATTCACGGATATTTCCTGGCCAGGAATGTGAAATTATTGCTTCCATCGCCCGCGGCGTTACATCCTGGATGTTTACGCCCAGGCGTTGATTATTTTGGCGGATAAATAATCCCACCAATTCCGGAATATCTTCCTTGCGCTCCTTCAGTGTGGGCAGGTGAAGGTCGACGACTTTCAGGCGGTAGTACAAATCGTGGCGGAATTCTCCCTTGTCCATGGCTGCGATCAAGTCGCGGTTGGAGGCTGCAATGATCTGGACGTCAACATGGACCTCAACCGTACCCCCCACGCGTCGAAATCTTTGCTCTTCGATGGCGCGTAACAGCTTGGCTTGCATATCCACAGACATGGATGAGATTTCATCCAGAAACAGGATGCCCTGGTCAGCAACTTCCATCAAGCCTAATTTTCTTTTCTCAGCACTGGTGAAGGCGCCTGCCTCATATACGAATAGCTCTGATTCGAGCACGGTGCTTTGAATGGCAGCACAATTAATCGGAATAAATGGTTTGTTAGCCCGCGGACCCATCTGGTGAATGGCATTGGCTAAGACTTCCTTGCCGGTGCCGGTTTCGCCGGTGATCAACACGGATACAGATGCAGCTGCGGCCCTTTGTGCCTGGTGCATGACGAGTTGCATGGCCGGGTTGGCACACACCATGGAGGAGTATTCCTTGCGCTGCGATTCGCGCAGGTGGTTCAGCTCCCTGCGCATAGCCACCAGTTCCTGGGCGCGCTGGATGGATTTTTCCAGTGAGGCGAGTTGAACCGGTTTTTGCAGGAAATCATGGGCACCATTTTTCATCGCCTCCACCGCCATATCGATATGACCATAAGCAGTGATGATGATGACCGGTGGGCGCATCGGCATATGCGCAGTCTCATCCAGTAGCAGGGGACCGTAACCATCGGGTAGCTCCACGTCCAGCAGGATGATATCCGCGCTGCCTAATTTAAGCTTCTCGCGCGCTTCTGCCAGGGTGGCTGCTTCCAGGACTTCATACCCCCGGGCAATCAGGAATTGACCGATATTAATCCGTGCATTGACTTCGTCGTCGACAATCAGTATGGTAGCCGTCATAGTTAACTTAGAGAATCCTTAGGATGAGGTACAGGGGAATTCAACCACGAAATTTGTGCCACCTAAAATGCTATTGACATAGATCGATCCGCGATGTGCGGTGACGATCCGTTTCACGATGGCCAATCCCAGGCCTGTGCCGTGCTGCTTGGTAGTAAAAAACGGTTCGAATATTTTATCGCGTAATTCCGCCGGAATACCAGGACCCGTATCAGATATGCTGACTTCAACATGAGCCTGTTCTTCTTTCTCCTGCACATGCCTGATTTTTATGGACAGCATCCCTCCGCTTGATTCCATGGCTTCAATGGCATTGTTGATCAGATTGGTGAAGACCTGCTCCAGGGCACGATAATCACCCTCAATGACGGGCAGCGATTGATCCGCCTGTACCTGGTATTTTATATTGAGTTTTACCAACCTTGATCTCCAACGTTCCAGCAGGTTTGAGATTAGCTGACTGAGGGTGATGGATTCCAGCTTATATTCCATGGGCCGTACAAAAGTCAGGCTCGATTTTACCAGAGATGTGAGGCGCTCACAATCTTCCTCGATCCGGGCAATATTTTTTTGGTTCGGATCATCCTGCGGCAGGTTGATCGCCAGTAATTGCAAACCAGTAAAAATATTATTGATCGGGTTTTTCACTTCGTGGGCAAAGCTGGCCGTCACTTCACCAAGAAGTGCCCTTTGCTCAAGTTGCTGGTTTTTTAGCCGGTACTCTTCCTGCTCGCTTAAATCATGGAACAGGATAATGATCCTGTTCAATGTATTTTCGTTAAAAATGGGGATAATACGCAGATTTGCCTGGAATGATTCTCCGTTGCGGCGAAATAGTTTTAAGCTGCCAATGCTGCCAATCCGTTGCTCGTTTTGAACGACCTGGAAGGCGGCCTTTAGATCCTCGCTGCCGATCAATACATTTTCAACTTTCTGACCAGAGACTTCCTCACTGGCATAGCCCAGATATAGTTCGGCGGAGGGGTTTAAGGATTCTATGATTTGTGTGGGCGATAAGATGACGACCCCGTCCTCGATGGAATTGAAGATGGCGGTGTTCGTCAAGACCCTGGTCATATACTCCTGAATATCCTGACGGAGCTGGGTATTGAGCGCATGACCCTGGATGATGGTGTTGATCTGGGAGGACAAGAATGTCAATTGAGGCAAGAGATTGGTGGAAGGTGCAGAATACTCGCCCACTGCCATCAGCAGACCAATGGTTGCATTCGTTTCACCGATCGGAGCCGAGGCGAAGTAAGAGAAATTCGAGGCATGAGCCAGACGGTGCAGGCTAATCACCGCCCGTTTCCCTTTAATCCATAAAAAGGGTGATTGCAGGTAAGAGAAATCCTGACCGGTAATCTCATCGGGGAAGTCATGCTCTGTTCCAGCTGAGGCGATCAGCCGCAGGTTAGGGTTTTGACTGTTGATTTGATAAATACTGAGTATGCTCGAACCGGTCAGTTGCAGACCGGTATTGAGGATCAAAGCCAGCGATTGAGCTAATTCGTTGGATAGGACCGCTTTGGATAATTGATTGAGATGGTCCCACAGCGAATGATAGCGTTCTTCTTCTTGCTTATGCAGACGGACCTGTTCATCTAATTCGAAGGTGATCAGGGAGAACTTATTAGTGTCTCCCAGCGGGCTGAAATTCACCTGCACAATGGATTTTGAGCCGCCCCGTTTCAGCAATTCGACCGGTGATGGATTTTTATTTTCCTTGTTTAGCTCGTCTTCTTCGGGAGTGTCGGCTTTAATGACCTGGAATAAACTTCGATAATCCACTTCAGCCAGCTCAGTGCGTGTGTAAGCGGTGAGCTCAGTAGCTTTTGTATTTGCCAGGTAGATTCGGTTATTAGAATTATTTACGATGACCGCAGCTTGGGGGAGATTATTGAGAAGCGTTTCAATTTCGGTTGCTCCAAGCGGAGCAAATTGACGGGTGATAAAACTACTAAGCTGCGATACTCTGTTCATTATTTTGATGAATGATCAGATGTTGTTTATAGACATGACTACGCAGATGTGCGGGTAATATTCCTTCGATGGAGCGATATTTTGCCACCGTCCTTCGTGCCACCTGGAAGCCCATTTCTGATAATTGTTCAGCAATTTGGGAATCACTCAGAGTCTCCGTTTCCTGCTCGATGATTTGTTTCAGCGCCGTACGTACATGTAGGCTGCGGTCGAAAAAGATCGACAGGGGAACGATTCTTCGATTGGGTAGCTGGACGGCTTTATCGGAAACCGCCCTGGACATGGTTGACTCATGCACACCGAGTTCTTCAGCCATGACCGCGCGGGTGATGGGTTTAAGGTAGGCGTCTCCATATAATATAAAATCACGTTGAATAACGACCAGTCTTTGCATTAGACGCACGATGGTATGATTGCGCTGTTGTAAGCATTTTACCAGCAAAGTGGCTTGTTCGAGGTCTTCCTGCCATAACTCGGCTTTGTCCGATGGTGCTTGCTGTAGGGCCTCACGGAACAACGGGTTGACCCTCAAAGTCCCATAAAAAGGCATGGCGATTTCAACCACCAATGCCGTATTTTCAGCCTCTGAAACCCTGCTGATGATGATATCTGCAAAATGATAGGCGTTCGCCTGACCATTCGAAGGTTCAGTATTGGGCATATCACCCCAATGGGCACGACCTGGGAATGGATTCAGGTTATCACTGATAAAGCGAACGATTAGCCTGGCCTGCTGCGTGGGGATGTTTAAGTGTTTGGCTAATTCAGGTAGATGATGTGGGCTCAAGAGCTCGATTCCTGCTTGAATCGCTTCTTCAGCCAGAGCCGGCACGGAAAGGTTTTCGCGCAATACCTCTAGCTGGATTAATAAAGCATCCTGTGGGGTAAGAGAGCCCACCCCTAAAGGATCGGCGTGCTGGATTAGTCGGATGACTTTCTCAACCCTGGAGAGAGGGATATGATGGTAGAGAGCAATTTCGATGGGTTTGACGGTTAATAGCCCATCTTCATTCAGACTGGTAAGGATATGAACTGCAATCGGGCGATCTTCTTCCTGAAGTTCCGGACCGATCTGGCGTAATATGTAGACTGGCAATTCTTCGCGATTGGGCGCCAGATTATCATCCGGTAAGTCATTTGTATAGCTGCCAGATCTGGGTTTGGTAAAGAAATCCTCATGAGATGATAAATAGACGATGGGTTGCTCGGGTGAGCCATTCAGAGAATTGGTGCAGGTTGGGCAAGGTTTGTTATGTGGCAGGATTTTATGGCAGGTTGGACAGCGCAATTCATCGATTAATTCCAGAGCTGGATTTCGCGCAAGTTCTGCCTCAACCTTCTGGTGTAGTTCGACCGTGGTCAGCTCAAGTAATGCCATGGTTTGAGCCAGGTGAGCCGTGGTTTGTGGGCGCAGGAGCGGTTTTTGACTTTGCAGTAGCATAATTAACCTCTAGTATATCTCGTTTCGCTTATGTTGCAAGTTCTATGCCAGGAAATTTTTGTTAAATCTGTGCTAAAATTTATTGAAATCCAATACTGATCAATCACGAGGCAAACTCCAATGGTCCGCTCATTCTTTAGCTACTTATCCAAAGCAGCCTGGGCTCGCAATATTGTCACGAAATTGTCGATATTTTGGAGAATGGCTTCCCGTTTTATCGCGGGGGAATCTCTGGCAGATGGTATCCAAACGATAAAGTTGTTGAATAGTAAAGGGATTAATGCCACCCTAGATCACCTTGGAGAGGATACCGATTCGCCTGAAAAAGCACGCCAGGCAGCCCTGGATATTATCCAGGCCTTTGATGCGATTGAAGAAGCCGGTGTGCGCGCGAATGTCTCGGTTAAGCTGACCCAGATCGGTCTGGGTATCAGCAGCGAATTGTGTATCGAAAATCTCGAGATGATCTTAAAGACAGCACAAGGCTACCACAGTTTTGTGCGTATCGACATGGAAGATTCAACCGTCACTCAACGAACTTTGGATGTATTGCGTAGCGTGAGGCAGCATGGTTTCGACAACGTGGGTATCGTCATTCAAGCTTATTTGTATCGTAGTGAAGAGGATATCCGCAAGCTGCTCAGCGAATGCGTTAAGATCCGTTTGTGCAAAGGTGCCTATACTGAACCGGCGAAAGTTGCCTATCCGAAAATGCGGGATATCAATTCAAGTTACGATCGCTGTACATCGTTGATCATCAACGGCGCCATATCACAGGGATGCCCAAAAATCAGTCCCTGCGGGAAGATCCCACCCGTCCCGGCAGTGGCAACCCATGATTCCAGGCGGATCGAGTTTGCTAAGGTGTATGCAGAAAAAGTTGGACTGGCTAAGGACGCCATGGAATTCCAGATGCTGAATGGTATTCGGCGGGATCTCCAGGAGCAATTAGTGAAAGAGGGCTACTGCGTGCGCGTTTATGTACCCTATGGCACGGAATGGTATCCGTATTTCATGCGCCGTATCGCAGAACGACCCGCAGACCTGTTGTTCCTTTTTCCATCCATTAAATTGAGGTAGGTTTATGCCAGGTAGTGCTCAAGCTTTAGCCGACCGCCTTACTACAGAAGGTAGTCGGGTGGTTGAATTCTTTAATCAACTCAACCACGAACAATGGGGAGTGCTTGTTTATCCAGGGCAAAGTGGCTGGAACATGCATCAATTATTGGCGCATTTCGTGTCTGCTGAAATTGGGCGCAAAGGATTGATCGTTAATGTTTATAATGGGGGCGAAGGAGCTCCAGGCCATTTCGAGATCGATTCTTTCAACCAGGCGGAAGTTGAGAGGTTGTCTTTGGAAAGTGCGCATGATTTGCTCAGGCGATTTACCCAGGAAAGGGCCATGCTGGTTGAGCTTGTTTCGTCCATGTCAGAGCAGGGATTAGAAAGGACTGGTAATGATCCATACCTGGGTGAGGTATCATTGGTAGAAATGATCAAACTTACCTATCGTCACCTGCAAATCCATTTGAGGGATGCTAGGCGGTGCTTATAAAATGAAATCGGTGCGATGGTTAATCCAACTATCCCGGCCGTTATATATATTGATGGCTGTTTTACTGTATTTCCTGGGGATTGGAATTTCACATTACTTAAGTGGACCCATTAACTGGAACTCATTTTTCTTGGGACTTGCCTGGATTGTGTTTATATTGCTTGGCAGCCAGTATCTGAATGAATATTTTTACCCGGTGACTTTACTGGATGATCCAACCCCGAAACATACGCCATTTTCTGGTGGGAGTGGCGCGATGGGTGCGGGAAGGTTACCTCGCCAGGTCGCATTTTGGTCAGGACTCGCCTGTTTAACCATTACCGCCTCGCTGACGTTTTTGCTCATCCAGAGATTAGGCATGAATGCGGGTGTGATTTTAATCATGGGCTTGATTTTTGCAGGAGAAATTCTATATGCTCTGCCTCCATTTCGATTGGTCTCCACAGGGTATGGTGAGTTGATCATGTCCATCATCGTGGTCGGTTTAATTCCTGCGTTTGCCTATCTGATGCAAGGACATGACTTTCACAGATTATTGATCATGGTGGCTTTTCCCTTAACCACGTTACATATTGGAATGTTATTGGCGATGGAATTTCCTGATTATGCTGCAGATATTACCCAGGGGAAACGGCCGGTCATCGTGCGGATTGGCTGGCAACGAGGCATGCTACTCCACAATATCCTCATCTTAGGTAGCTATGTCATTTTAGGAATAGCCTTTGTCTTCGGTCTTCCATTACCTGTTGTATGGCCGGTAATTATGGTGCTTCCCATTGGCTTGTTTCAAATTTGGATGATGAACCGCATTGCAGATGGAGCAAAACCCAATTGGAGCTTACTTGAGCTGGTGGCCATTTCAACCTTTGGCCTAACCACCTATATCTTTACTTTTGCATTCTGGACCCATTAAATTATGCCTGAATTTTTAAAACTTACCCCGATTCAGCCAGCCCTAGACACCTTGCTTTCTCACATGCATGTCAATGTATCCACTGAGTGTGTGCTGGCGGTAAATGCACTCGCAAGGGTGACCACAGGAACGATACGCTCACCCCTTCCACTCCCACCTTTTGCGCGCAGTACCGTAGATGGTTTTGCTGTGCGTGCTGCGGATACTTTTGGTGCTTCAGAATCCTTACCCGCCTATTTACGCCTGATTGGTGAAATCCACATGGGAAGCGCGCCCGGTTTCGATATCAATCCCGGTGAGGCGGGGTTGATCCATACCGGAGGCATGTTACCAGGTGGATGTGATGCGGTGGTCATAATCGAATACACCCAGGAGGTGGGGACGGATACGGTTGAAATATTGCACTCCGTGGCGGTGGGGGAAAACATCATCAAGGTTGGGGAGGATGTCCAGCTGGGAGAAGAGGTCATTCCGGCGGGTACCCGCCTTCGTCCCGCTGAAATCGGTGGTTTAGCCGCCCTGGGCATCGTAGAGCTCGAAGTGGCTAAAAAACCCCTGGTTGGGATCATTTCCAGCGGAGATGAGATCGTCCCTCCAGAAGATAAGCTGTTGCCCGGGCAAGTCAGGGATATCAATTCATATACTTTATCAGCCCTGATGGATCAGGTGGGTGCGATCCCCAGGAGATATGGAATCTTCCCAGATCGGGTCGATCAATTAGAGACAAGCGCTGCTCAGGCACTGGATGAATGCGATGTGGTTGTGATCACCGCAGGATCATCAGCCAGCGCACGCGATCTCACCGCCAGGGTGATCAATCAGCTGGGTTCTCCAGGGGTGCTTGTTCATGGAGTGGGCATTAAACCCGGCAAGCCGACCATCCTTGCAATTTGTAACCAGAAAGTGGTGATTGGCCTGCCTGGTAACCCGGTCAGTGCCCTGGTGATTGCGGGATTGTTTGTCGTTCCAGTGGTAGAATCACTTCTTGGTTTGCACAATGGTGGAATGCGCATGAAAATAAATGCCAGTTTAAGCATCAATGTGCCATCGCAAGCCGGACGCGAGGATTGGGTGGCCGGTAGATTGCAGTCCAGCGCCTCGGGATATCAGGTAGAGCCTATCTTTAGCAAGAGCAACCTGATTTTCAGTCTGGTGCGGGCCAACTGCTTGATCCGAGTGCCTGCCGATGCGACTGGTCTTTCTGCAGGTGATATAGTTGAAGTACGTTTGTTACACTAGGCAGGATTGTAAAAGGGATTTGATGCTTACCAATCGCTTTCGCTTATTGGTGTTATGCCTGTTAGGCCCCTCACTATTGCTCATGGGATGTTCCTCTCGTGCCAGAGCCAACGTGCAAACTGCAGAGCCACAATTTTCTCCTACCTCATCCAGCACTACCACACTGACCGCCACCCCGTTTCGGTCAATGACGAACACGGCGATCGTTATCCCGCCCAGTTATACGCCCACCCCGACCAATACTCCGACCCCAACATATACTCCTTCACCCACAAATACACCCCAGCCCACCGATACGCCTGTTCCAACCGAGACACCCAATGTGGTATGGAACCCTGCTGGGCAGGTCATTGCCCCCATATTACTTTATCATCATGTATCCAACGCAGCTGTCAGTAGCCGCTATTACGTGACTTCGGATGATTTCCGGGCCCAATTGGAAGCCCTGCGAGACTGGGGCTATACTTCCATCACCATGTCAGAGTTGGTTGATGTGCTGATCCATGGTGGGTATCTTCCGCTTCAGCCAGTGGTCATCACTTTTGATGATGGCAACCTCGATATTTACCAAAATGCCTTTCCCATCATGCACCAGCTGGGCTTCGTGGGGACATTTTATATCGTTGCTAACCGGTTGCAATCGGATGGTTTCGTCAATGTCGCCCAGTTAGATGAGATGATCAATGATGCTTGGGAGATCGGTAGCCACAGCATGTCGCATATTGACCTGACCTTAGACCATTCTGTGGCGCGTTTTGAGATCCTGCAATCACGATTATCCCTTGAAGATGCACTGGGAGTATCAATCAATACCTTTGCCTATCCTTATGGAAAAACAGATGAGTTTATCGCCGATAAAGTCAGCGAGTACGGCTATCAGGCTGGAATTGGCTTGGGATTGAATTATGAACACACCCTGGGAACTTTATTCTACCTGAACCGGATTGAAGTACAGGGAGACTACAGTTTAGCCACCATTGCTGGCTTATTGCCCTGGCCTGGCAAGAAGTAAATGATGATTCACACATGTGATCGATATGACGATTTATTTGCATGACATCCCCTTACCCCAAGCCCAGTCCCGCTTGATGCAGGCCTTGCAGGCTACAGGCAGGGCAGGTATCTTGGGGATTGACCAGATTCCCCTGGACGAGCATGCCCTTGGTCGCGTGTTAGCCCAGCCCATCTGGGCAACGATCTCCTCGCCGCACTACCATGCCTCTGCCATGGATGGTTACGCGGTGAGGTCTGACCAGACGCTGGATGCTTCGCCATCCATCCCAGTCGATCTAAATCTCGGGAGCCAGGCATTCTATGTTGATACGGGAGATCCATTACCCAGTTGGGCCAATGCGGTCATCCCTGTCGAAAATGTCGAATGTGTCCACCAAAAGCCTGTACCCGGCGGTGAACCTGCGATCGTTTCCACCATCCGCATCCGTGCCGCGGTGACGCCGTGGAGTCATGTGCGCCCCATGGGTGAAGACATTGTCGCCACGCAATTGGTCCTGCCAGCGGGCCAGATTCTGCGCCCGGTAGATTTAGGAGCCATTGCCGCCAGTGGTCATGCCACCCTCCAGGTTGCCAGGAAACCACGCATAGCCATCATCCCCACTGGAACTGAATTGGTTTCAGTCGGCCAGCCCGTCAGGGCTGGAGAAATCATTGAATACAACTCCATCACCCTGGCAGCTCAGGTGATGGGTTGGGGAGCAGAGGCTACTCGTTATCCCATCATCGTGGATGATTTTGACCAGATAATCACGTGTGTTCAGCAGGCTGCAAGAGATCACGATTTGATCCTGCTCAATGCCGGCTCTTCCGCCGGGTCAGAAGATTTTTCAGCCCGGGTAGTGGAAAAATTGGGCGAATTGCTGGTGCATGGTGTTGCCGTCAGGCCTGGTCACCCGGTCATCCTGGGGATGGTCGGTGAAAGATCCCATCAAATTCCCATCATCGGTGTTCCTGGATACCCCGTCTCGGCTTTGTTGACGGGTGAAATCTTTATCGAGCCGTTAATAGCCCGTTGGTTGGGAAGGGCTTCCTATGTACCCATAACTGTCAAAGCCAGTCTTACCCGTAAGGTGACCTCACCTGCCGGCGATGATGATTATATGCGGCTGGCCGTTGGTAGGGTGGGAGAGAAAATCCTGGCAGCGCCGCTTTCGCGCGCTGCGGGGGTCATTTCCTCCCTGGTACGGGCTGATGGAATTACCATCCTCCCACGCGGGACCCAAGGGTTACCCGCAGGGAGCGAGGTCGAGGTGAAACTTTATCGCCACCCTGATGAAATTGAGCACACCATCTTTGCCATCGGCTCACATGATCTCACCATGGATATCCTGGCTCAATTTCTGGCTGCTGAGAACCGGCGTTTGACTTCTGCCAATGTGGGTAGCCTGGGTGGCTTGGTGGCATTGAGCCGGGGAGAATCTCACCTGGCAGGCTCTCACCTGTTGGATCCTGAAAGTGGAGAATATAACCTGAAATATATCCAACAGGTGCTTCCCAACCTGCCGGTGAAGGTGATTGTGCTCGTTGAACGTCAGCAGGGGTTGATCGTCCCGAAGGGTAATCCGAAGCACATCTTGTCATTAAAAGATCTAGTCAGGGAGGATATCGGCTACATCAATCGCCAGAATGGTGCTGGGACGCGAGTATTGTTAGATTATCACCTGCGCTTATCAGGCATTCCCGCAGGTTCGATCAGGGGGTATGAGCAAGAGGAATATACCCATCTGGCAATCGCCGCAGCCATTGCCTCAGGTCGTGCCGATTGTGGCCTGGGGATCGCTGCCGCCGCTCAGGCATTGGATCTCGATTTTGTCCCCCTATACCAGGAACGGTATGACCTGGTGATCCCACGGCAATATTTTGAGAGCCCACTGCTCGAGCCACTGCTCCGAATATTAAGCGATCCAGAGTTCAAACAGGCTGTCGTAAGCTTGCCAGGGTATAATATCGACCAGATGGGTCAGGAAATTTTGTGATCAGCAAGGAGCAGAAAAACCCTATTTTCTCCGATAGAATATCGTTTTTACATTTAGACTGGTCATAGAATAATTGCTATAGTAAGGTTCAAAAACAAATAGTTTTAGAAAGGTAGATGTTATGCCGATTAAGAGTGGAATCCCAGCACCTGAATTTTCATTACCGGATGAAACTGGCACCACCCGCTCACTTTCTGAGTTCCTTGGTCGCCCGCTTATCTTGTATTTTTATCCCAAAGACAATACCACCGGTTGCACCACCGAAGCCTGTAATTTCCGTGATGATTACAGCCAATACACACAGGCTGGCGTGACCATTCTGGGGGTCAGTCCCGATTCACCCCAATCACACGCTAAGTTTAAAGCCAAGTACGGCTTACCATTTCCGTTGCTCGCCGATGCCGAACACAAGGTCTGTGAGTTATATGGGGTGTGGGGCACCAAGGTAAATTATGGCCGCCAATATCAGGGCGTATTTCGCACGACTTTTTTGATCGATGAAAAAGGCAAGATCGTGCGTGTTTTTGAGAAAGTAAAGCCTGCCGAGCATAGTGAGCAGGTTTTGGCAGCCTTGAACGCCGATTAGAATTAAATTGGGCGAACTTTTATATATTCGCCCAGGTGGAGATGGCGGGAATCGAACCCGCGTCCGAAAGAATAGATCCGCGGATATCTACGAGCGTAGTCACTTGTTGGATTCACCAGCTGGCTTACCAGCGACAAAAAGCACAACTGGCTAACCGCTGGAGCCCGAAAGCTCCTCTTTCACACAGTTAGCGGTGTCGTGTGTGGCACTCCGACCTTATGACGTTTACTCTACCGCCGGTCGGAGGGCGGGGCAGGTAAACGTGAGCCTGCAAGAGGCTCATGACTGTCCTTCTATCGCTTATGCAGCGAGAGGAAGGGCAGCGTAGAAAGTGCGATTGGCACTTGTTTTTTGCACTGATTTTTCGAGGTCGGTGCCTCTCGGCTCGCAATCCGGGCTCAGCCTCTCCCGTCGAAGCCTGTCATCCCCGGTAAAATGATTATACCAAAAGTACAGCATTGGAAGGCGAAATCCGGCCAGGGTTTACCAATCTCCCGATAATATTAATAAATATTAAGCTTAATTGACATTCTCTCACGAAAATAAATTTAAAATTGCCGATTTGTTATGATATACTTCGGGGGAATTAATGGTAGCTTTAGATTAGTTTAATATTGATAATCCAGCTATCAAAAAAGTGAATACGACTGTGCTAAAGGAGTTTTGGCATTTGGAACGTCCCAACGTGATTAATCATTGTCCATGGCATTCTAATGATCAAGTCGTACAACTTTCGCGTGGATTGTGGAACGGTTATTCGTGGGGGAGAATCGAGCCATTCCCAAAAGGAGGTGTGGAGAATATATATCCCCATAGATAAATATCTTCCTTTGATAAGTATTTCCAATAAATCATCGATATAACTATCTTTCAAAATTCAGTACAGGAGGATTTTATGAAGTTGAAGTGGTTAATCAATACAACAGCGATTGCTTTATTAATCATGGTGGCATTTCTTGGCCTGGCAAGTCACGATTCGGTGGTTGCCGCTCAAGATGAAGCTAGCAAGATCGAAACGATGCTGCTCGATCAATTTGCTGCCAATGGCAGCGCCGATTTTATCGTGCGCTTTACCGAGCAAGCTGATTTGTCAGCCGCCTATGCCATGGA
>JBAQFX010000149.1:0-2046 GCA_049287485.1 Anaerolineales bacterium | reverse complement strand
AGGCAAGGTCACCCAAGTGACCGTTAATTGGTTTTTCTTAAGTTATGACATCAAAAACCGGCTCAACACCTGGAAATCAAACCCTGAAGAAGGAGGCGGGGCGCTGGCTTATTACTTCAGCCATGTCTTTTACAACCTAGAATTTTTTCTCGGCAAAATTCAAACCCTACACTGCGACCTGAATTACTCGCCAATAAGTCTTGGCAAGGGAGAGACGGTCGTAAGCATGGTCGTCCGATGGGAGTCCGGGTGTACCGGTAATATAGTTCTAAATTGTGGTTCTGTCGGTCTAAACAAGCATGTTTGGGAATTTCAAGGCCAGAAAGGTGATCTTGTGCTGCAAAACATGATGCAATCCATCAGCATCGGCTTTGAACTCATCCATCACAATTCGAATGGAGAGCGGAGTATTATTGCACCTGCTAGGTCGGACCCCCTTTCGACGGAGGATGAAAGGGTGCGTCTCGTCAAATCCTTGGGAGAGCGTTTCATCGCTTGGCACCGGGGAGGCGGGCCTTCCAAACCGGATTTTGAGGACGCTGTCAGAGTGCAGCAACTAATTAAGTGTGCCATAGACTCTGCTAATTCCAAAAACCGACAGCGTCCCTATAGCTGGTAAAGCATATTTCAGGGCGCACGAACGCCATCGTTTTCAAGCGTTTTCGCGGGCGTAAAACGTTTTTCACCCCTTACACAGACACTACCGCAGTTTGGACCTGGCCCAAATTGCACAGATCGTCCGAGAACGACTTGACAATCTACTAAAGGTGCAGCGAGTTGTCTTTAGATTCCCATTTGCAGAATCAACCGGAATTGCCGCTGGTGAGCGTTTGTATTCCTGCGTACAATTCCGAAGCTACGTTGGGTGAGACGCTGGAGGTTGTCTTGGCGCAGGACTATCCTCGTCTTGACATCGTCGTCTCTGACAACCAGTCCACAGATCGCACTAAGGCGATTGTGCAGCAGTATGCTGAACGCGGCGTGCGCTATTGCTGGCATTCAGAGGGACGACCGGCGTGGGCAGCGACACTGCCTAGTTATATTGGCGTATTTGCAAACTGGAATTATGTCCTTTCGCAAGGAAGCGGAGATTATCTGTGTCTGTTTCATTCCGATGATTTGTATGAGCGGTCTATTGTGCGCCAGCAGGTCGAGGTGATGCACGCGCATCCGCAGGTGGGCGCGGTGTTCGCGCGGATGCGGATGATTGGAGAGGATAGTCGTCCGATTCGAATGGGAACATCTAAGTTGCCCGATGAATTGCGCGGGCGCTTAACGCTCGATTTCCCGACACTGCTGAATGCAGTCCTGGCCCATCACAACTTTTTACCGGCGCCGAGCGTGATGCTCCGCCGGTCGGTGGTGGAAAAGATGGGCGGTTTTGACGAGCGCCAATTTTTGAGTTCAGCGGATCTAGAGATGTGGCTGCGGATCGCTTGCCAGGGTTATGAGATTGCGATCATTGACCAGCCACTGCTGAAATGCCGCGTCAGCCAACGTCATATTAGCAGACAATATAATAAACTACGAACCACGTTGGCGGATATTTATGGCGTGCTAGACCATTACTTGAGCCAGCCAGAAGTGTGGGCGATAGTGGTGCCCCAGTCTCATGCGCTCTATGAACTGCAACGTGCGAATGACCATGTCTTGTGCGCGATGAATTTGTTGGCACAGGGCCAAGCTGCTGAGGCGCGGGCGCGGTTGCAAGAAGCGTTGCATTGGCGGCATTTTGCGACAGCGCTCAATCGTTCCCGGATGATGGTGTGGTTGTTGGCGGGACTGGGATTACTGCTCAGTGCTTATCTTGGGCTTGGAATTTTTACGGGACGGCAGGTGTCACGGGTGTATGCCTGGACCCAGGCGTGGCGGCGGAAGCCAGCGGAATGAAATATGGCATGTTGGAATTAACGAGTTTGTTCGTTGCATGGGATGAAATTGGCGCAGAAATTAATTATCGTTGACTCGCCTTATCCGTTGGTTCGTGAGAACCGCTGTTTTGATCCTGCAAACGAATATGTTGGTCCCGGGTATGCTATCCAAGTG
>JBAQFX010000148.1:0-2783 GCA_049287485.1 Anaerolineales bacterium | reverse complement strand
ATCATAGACTGATTTGAATTTAATGTGATAGATAATGATGCCCCTAAAAATGCTCCAGTACGAATAGCTGTACGCCAACTAATAATTTGTTTATAATGCTCACCAAAGCACCCACATGGAATCAACTTTCCGGTACGCAGATTTACTATTATGGCGATGAAGAAAATTACAAACAATAAGGAAACAAAAAAGGGCAAAATCATGCTTTTACCTAATAATACTAATAGAACCGATAAGGCAATCTCAACTATTGGTAAAATTAAACTCAATATTTTCGAAATCGTTCTATTATTTATCCCATAATTTATTATTGTTTTTAGCGTGTAGTCGATATTTCTTAATTTCAGGAAGCCTGATAAACCTAAAACAACGGCCAATATTAACCTACTGAGGATAGTCATTGAATAGCTATTTATAATCATGAGTAGCTCCCCATTTTTACGCAATGATTACATAATTTCGCAATGATTATCGATACCAAGTTCTTTCTGATATTTGTTCATTATAAATTATATGAACATTTAATCACAACGAACGAGATTTTTTATATATTGCAAAATAAAAATATTATTATTCGTTGATGGAGGCGACAAAGAATTGATTACTACGTGACAAATATTATTTTACCATAAAAAATTAATAATTTGTTAGTGTTTATATCAGCGCTTATGTATCATCACAGGTGGGTCAATTTCAAAACTGATATCCATAGAGAGAACTGATTTAGCAAACTCCAAAAATCAAGTTAATCCACAGAACTCACCCTGCTGTAGCATATATTTCCTTACAAATACTTAACTAATATTTACATCCTTATCAGTAATATTCTCTGTCATGGTCTTCAATGATTTTTCCCAACAAAGCGCCCTCAGGCGCGACCCATTTGACCTGTTGAGCACATAATTGCTCATAAAAACGTAACTTTAGCCAGACATACTGATGGATAAAAGCCTCACTGGATACTTACGACGATTACCACTCCCCGAAGTAATTTGATTTGCCGTGTTATAAATTAGAACAGTGGAAGGCCAGTTATCTGGAGCAGATGTACATGGACTAAATTATTCACCCGGCCCACAAGCAGAGCGCGGAAGTGAACGTCTTCATCATACAAAAACGAACTTGGCTGGTACATGTGATACAAAGGAATAATGCTTGGTACAAGGCATGGGTGAAGGATAATCCGCCGCCAGCAGGTTATCAACATGGGTAAGATGATCTTCGATTCGATAATTCAACCTGAATCAGTATGGTTGCTCATCCTAGATTTGCCATATGTGACCATTATTGGTATAATATAGTCACAATTGGAGGTGGTTGTATGAGCGAAATGCGGGTCGGAGTACGGGATCTGAAGGCACGTTTGAGCAAATACCTGCGCCAGGTCAGCCAGGGACAGACGGTCATTATCACCGATCATGGCCGTCCGGTCGGTCGCTTATCGCCGGTTGACCAGTCCTTGGATGAACGGCTTAATGCGCTGCAAGATGCTGGGTTGGTCGCTTGGAACGGTCAGAAGCTGAAACCGGTTACACCTGCAGCTACAAATCGTGGTAAACAACAGGTCTCGGATATCCTGGTGGAGATGCGCGAGTGATTCTGTACCTGGACGCCAGCGCGCTGGTGAAACGCTATATCCAGGAAAAGGGTTCGCAGGATGTTAACGCCTGGATCGAGGCAGCCGATATGGTCGTGACAGGATTGATCAGCCGGGTTGAGATTGCTGCGGCAATTGCTCGAGCCGGTCGGATGAAGCTCATCAAGCCGGATGAATCTCTGGCTGCGCTGCGCCAGTTCCGCTCGGAATGGGAGAGCTTCCATCGCCTGCCAATCACCGAGAATTCGGTTGCGCGTGGCGACTCCCTTGCAGTAGAGTATGACCTCAGGGGGTATGATGCCACCCACCTGGCTTGCGCGCTTATTTGGCAAGAGACCATGGGGATGCCGGTTACGCTGGCATCTTTCGACAGCCAATTGATCGAAGCCGCCAAGGCTGTTCAGATGGCTTATCTTCCTGCTTGAAATTAAACAACTTTACCTATGGAACTTTATCAAAGATCTCTTCCAAAATCTGAACTCTAGGGATTTTGATAGATCTTAATCGACTTCTATCCCCATTAACATGAAAATCATATCGGATAATATACATTTTTTGTATATTATCCGATATTTTCTAGTAGATTCGGTATCTCACCTACCTTAGAATACCTCTCCTTTTGGATTAAATTTGTAACTCTATCGGGATATCCCGATTACGATCGCATAGCGGCTCATCAATCAACAATAAGCTATTTACAGCAAAAATTATCCAATCATGCTACAATTTACTTATCAAACAACCCATCTCTCCCCGTCGGGTCTGCGAGAACCACTCTTCGTCGGGCTGGGTCAAAAGCACGGGCTTGAAGGTCAGAGGTTGCGGAAGCGGGTTTCTCACTCATAACCCGGAGGTCCTTGATTCGAATCTTCATCCATCTACCTGATCAAAATCTGCTGCAAAGGTGGTTTTTTATCTGGTAGCTTTTGGCCCTGTGGAGGGGATACATTCGAATCAATCCCCCGCTACTCGAAGGCGCTCTACGCCCGAAACAACGCCAGTGATTGTCACGAGCGTTGCTGAACAAAATCCATCCTGGCAAAGGGCGGGGTTTTATTTGCAGTTCCCTGGTCCCCGTGGAGGGGATGCTTTCGAACCACGTCCCCAGCCGGAAGCATTCTGATGGATTCGCTATTGTTGATAGCTTTACAGCATCAATATCATGATAATGGTCGCTGAGCTATGA
>JBAQFX010000147.1:0-4989 GCA_049287485.1 Anaerolineales bacterium | reverse complement strand
GGCAATACCTGTGCCGTGCAGGTGGCTATTTCCAAGCAATCTAGCGATATTGCTATGGGTGTGAACCATTCCATGGAAGCTAAGGCATCTGGGGCGAGCGAGGCAGATATAGATACCGTGGGTGCAGGCGACCAGGGTATGATGTTTGGGTTTGCCTGTGATGAAACACCCCAATTAATGCCTTTACCTATTTACGTGGCTCATAAGCTAGCGCGCCGCCTGAGCGAGGTGCGTAAAAATGGGACGATCCCGTGGTTACGACCGGATGGGAAAACCCAGGTGACGGTGGAGTATAGTTATGGGAAACCCAAACGGATACACACCGTGCTGGTGAGCACCCAGCATGCACCAGACATTTCTCATGCGGAGATCAGCGAATCGGTGATCGAACATGTGATCATGCCCTCCTTGCCCAAAGAATTAATCGATGAGAAGTTAAAAATATTTGTCAATCCCACCGGGCGGTTCGTAATTGGAGGTCCTTTGGGTGATTCAGGCGTAACAGGGCGCAAGATCATTGTGGATACCTACGGAGGGATGGGAAGACATGGCGGTGGTTGTTTCAGTGGAAAAGACCCGACCAAAGTAGACCGATCTGCCGCGTACGCGGCGCGTTACGCAGCCAAGAATATCGTGGCGGCAGGCCTGGCGAAAAGGGTGGAGATCCAGGTGGCATACGCCATCGGGGTATCACATCCATTAAGCGTTAACGTGGAGACGTTTGGAACGGGTGAGATTCCAGATGAGCAGATAGCGCAAATTGTGGTGGAGAATTTCGACCTGCGTCCGGGGGCTATCATCCGTGATCTTAACCTGCGACGACCGATCTTCCGTAAAACAGCAGCTTATGGTCACTTCGGGCGAGACGATCTGGATTTGCCCTGGGAGCAGACCGATAAAGTGGCTGCCCTGCGGAAGGCAGCCGGTTGGGCTGCGTATAATAATTAGCCAGATTTTATAACTCAACGGACTGGTTGATTTGCTACCAGTCCGTTTTCTCTACATATGACTAAGGTCTTTCAAGTCCATGAGCTTCCAGAAGTGCAGGATCATTCATTAATAATTGCGTAGGTCCATCAGCAACCACCCTACCCTCATCCAGGACGATCATGCGTGGAATAATCTCGCGTACCAACAGCATGTCATGGGTGGAGATCAGCATGGTAAGTGGGAGCTCAGTGAGGAGATGGATTAAAGAGCGGCGTGAGCGTGGATCCAACCCACCAGTTGGCTCGTCCAGAACCAGCACTTCCGGGTGCATGGATAGGACGGTGGCAATGGCGATGCGTTTTTTCTCTCCCATGCTCAAATGGTGGGAGATACGTTTCTTATAGCCCAACATATGAACTGCTTCCAAAGCTTGATCCACATTTTGCAGGACTTCATCAGTTGGAAGCCCCTGGTAGAGTGGGCCAAAAGCAACATCATCGAACACAGTGGGTGAAAATAGCTGGTCTTCAGGGGATTGGAAGACCAACCCTACACATGAGCGAACTCGGCCCAAATTCTCTTTTACCACTTCAAGGCTACACACACGTACATATCCTTGACCGCTCAAAATACCGTTCAGATGCAGGATCAGGGTGGATTTCCCAGCGCCATTCGGCCCCACCAAAGCGACTTTCTCCCCGGGTGCAATTTTAAGCGAGACATTGTGCAATGCAGGGGTACCATCCGGATATGAAAAACTTAAGTTTTTAATTTCAATCGAATGGTGCATGAGTTATCCCCAAAACAGATAGGCAAATCCCAGTAAAAAGCCAAGCATGCCCAAGCTGGCGACCAGAATTACCCATTGGTTCGATTGAATATCTGGCAGTGGTAGGCTGCGGGCTTCACCATCGTAACCACGCGAGACCATAGCCATGTAAATGCGATCGCTGCGGTCAAAGGCTCGCAAGAACAGACTACCAGCCATGCCACCGGTTACGCGGGCACGCCAGGTAATGCTCCCCCCGGTTTTAACGCCAGGTTTATCACTTTGTCCACTGCGCGACAGGCGCGCTCGCATCAGGCGAGTGGCTTCATCCACCAGCACGAACAGGTAGCGCCACATCAATCCAAAAATGGAAACCATCAAGCGAGGCACGTGTAATGCGCGCATGGCGACCAGCAGTTCCGGGAAAGAAGTCGTGGAGGCCAGCATGATTGCAGCCTGGACAGAGATCCATGATTTGAGTGTGATGCTGATAAAGCGCTCCAGGCCGGGAAAAGATGCGTGAATCGTCAATGGACCAATGGAGAGAGCAAACAGGGTATTTCCAGGAATAGTCAGAATCAGGGGTAAAGCAGCCAGCACAAATGGGATGGCCAGCGCAGACCGTTTCAGCACATAACCTATTCCCAACTCGGAGATCAGCTCTACTGAAAGGATCAGGGCAAAAAGCAGGATGTAGACAGGCCAAGCACCCGTAGGGATGAGGGTGTTGGTCAGGATAAAGACCACTGTCAGCAGCAGCTTGATGCGTGGATCAAGCCGGTGGATGGGACTATTGCCAGGGCGGTAGGGGTCAAGGAAGTGAACGTGCACGAAATCTATTCCTTATACCCTTTTTGTGGTTATGGTTGGTTCTGATTGACTGTTCTTCTGGACCGTGAATATGCCACTCCCACAGCGACGATGAAGACGATCAGTGCGCCGATTATGCCTGCCAGAATGGTTGCCATGGCAGTGTTTGTTACTCCTGGGAAGAGATAATCTGGGATGAGCTTATATAGCGGACCTTGTGCAACATCCAGAAACCCTTTTTGCTCAGCGACCCATTCCAGCCCATCTGGATGAGAGGATGCTAATGGCGAAGCAATCGCCAATAGTAAGGCTAGAGCCAACCCAACCAGCCATACATAATTGCTATGTGCAGGGGTTTCAGTGCCTGCTGTGAGCAGATCGCGGCGGCTGGCATATATAAAAGCCAGTGCCCCGACCGTGATCAAGCCCTCGCCAATGCCAATTAACGCATGGACACCTCCCATCGCTGGGATAGCAATGTTTGCAGGTGAGGTACCAGAGAGTGCCAGTTCCAGGCCGGTACCTAAAGAAGCCACTTCCACGGATGTCCAGGCTGCCAGAAATCCACCCACGAATATTCCCCATGAACGATTACCTGCCAGGCGGTGTACAGTGCGGAAGACCATGTATGACACTGTCACTCCAACGATAGCCATGTTGAAGATATTAGCGCCCAGCACCAGCAGCCCACCATCCTGGAAAATGAGGGCCTGGACGGTAATGACACAGGTGAGCACCAATGTGGCTGCCCATGGGCCCAAAATGATGGTTGCTAATGCTGCGCCGATCAGATGACCAGAGGTGCCTCCGGCGACAGCAAAGTTGAGCATTTGCCCAGCAAAGATAGCCGCGGCCAGTACACCCATGATGGGCACCTGACGCTCACCTAAATCAGCCCCTACCCGTTTAAGGGCATAGCCAACCACGATAATAGTGATCAGCCAGAAGAAAATGGCTATCGGGACAGAGAGAAATCCATCGGGTATATGCATGGCAATTGGAGCAGGTAACATAATATCCTCCTATAGGTTATTTTCTTTTATTTGACAATTTCTGCACAAACCAACCAATGAAATGTGTTGAAGGTCAGCAGCAAACTGATATTCAGTTTGGAGTCGGACGTTTAAAGCAGATAGCATGCCCTGATTGGCATCCATCACCCGTCCACAGTGCTTGCACACCAGATGGATGTGAGGGCCATGTTGGTGAGTGGCGTAAATCACTCGCTCTTCACCCAGATCTATACGGGTGGCAAGCCCCTGTTCTACCAGCAAATCCAGGGTACGGTAAACGGTAGTGATATTTATTGAACGGGTACGCTGCTGAATTTGGGTAAAAATTTCATCAGCGTTGATGTGGTGACCACTATGAGCGATGGCTTCGATGATCATCTCGCGCTGGGGAGTGATGCGGTAACCGTGTGCGCGCAAGGTATCGATAAATGTTTGGCATGGAGACATAGGAACTAACTGTCTTTGATGAAAATAAATTTTATTGCTTCCAATTGTTATTGCAACTATTCGCAATAAGATGGATGATTTGATTATAATCTAATTTCTACTAATTAGGTGAATTAATGTATCAAGGCAGGTCGGTTACCTGCCTTGATATGTTTGATAAGGGGTTTGGGTTAGATATAAGAACTGAATTTTGAGAGGATACGGTCCTTGGGCTGATAGCCGCTCAACCTTTGCACTGCTTCGCCATTGAGAAATAAGATCAGGGTGGGAATCCCCATAATACCATACTGCATAGCCAGGTTGCTATTCTCATCTACATCGAGCTTGACGACCTTCACCTTGTTGCCCCATTGCTTGGATAGCTGCTCAACAATCGGGTCCAGCATTTTACAAGGTCCGCACCAAACCGCGGTAAAGTCGACCATAACTGGAACGGTGGAGTTAAGCACTTCGCTTTCGAATGCGGTTTCGTTTACTTTGGGGATATCTGACATCGATAACTCCTCTAATAAATATCTGGTTGGATGGTAACAAGGGGGGTAAAAAAAGTCAAGGCTTGTGCACAGGGCGAGCACGTGATAGAATATTTTTCGCAAAACGGGCGTGTAGCTCAATGGTAGAGCAGTGGCCTTTTAAGCCATTGGTTGAGCGTTCGAGCCGCTCCACGCTCACTGCACATATATGGGGGTATTATACCATTGCTGTCTATCGGGTATGAGGAATGAGGTATATACTATGCATATCAAAGGACAGCGAGGGAAGAATGGAAAAGAGACCGCGTCACCGACCCCATCGGGAATATCCAGGAGCCAAACGGATTATCCTGGGTCCTGATGTAGAGGTCTGCCCGCTGTGTGGGCAGGGATTGAAATCGCGACGGAATTGGCACTCACGGAAAACGATCCAAACCATGAAGGGGCCTTTGTTTGTTGCGGGGAGAAGCGAGGAATGCCAAAACCAGGCCTGCCGGAACTACGGGAAACGGTATTATGCCAGTCGAGTGTGGCGATACAGTCTACC
>JBAQFX010000146.1:0-2040 GCA_049287485.1 Anaerolineales bacterium | reverse complement strand
ACCGCTGGCAAGGGCTGGCGGTCATCCTGGGGGTCTTCTGCCTTCTCAATTTTGTTCTGATCAACAGCTCAACCTACACGAGTTGGTACGAGCAGCAGATCTATACAATGCCGGCCTGGCTGCGATTCCCTTATGGAATCTTGATTTTCGCCCTGCCGGGGATCGCAGTGGCATTATCAGCTGTCCTGGTGCACACAGGACTCAAGCGCCTCTGGAGAATACCTAACGGCTCCGTGCAAGCATCCGCTGCAGTGGACGCGCCTGGCAGACCTGATGAAAGAGGAGATTCGCCTTTTACGACAGAAAACCCACCTGCAATTTTGCTTACGCCAGTCAAACGCCCCGCCAGCAGGCTTTCCGGCGCCTTACGGCTGGCGCTGGCATTTACAATCCTCGGCGCATTGGCTTACACCATCTTCTGGTCTTCGGTTTGGGACCAGACCAGCGATGGCTTGGCTGGGCTATTTTATTTGATGCCAGCTGTGCTGGTGGGGGTGGGTGCTGGGGCTGTGATGGGGATCAAAGCCAGGAGCTGGTTCCGCTCGTCAGGTTTTGTCTTCGCGGTAACCGTGCCGGCGCTGATGATCTGGGCTTTCAGCTTTGGATGGCAGTTACCCTTTGCGGGCATCACCGAAGACAGGGCGACCCGCATCCAGTCTGCCATTGAGAATTTTTATACGCGCACAGGACGTTACCCGTTCACTATGAATGAGTTAGTCCCGCGCGACCTGCTTTATGTGCCGCAGCCGGTAATGTTCCGCGGCGAGGGCTGGTGTTACCAGGGCAGCGCAGATTACTACCAACTGGGGGCCTTCTACCACGAATATTTCAGCGCGCCCGTCTCCCTGAAAATCTATTCCCAAGCCGGCAGCCCACCCGAGAACGGGTGGGCGTGCGCCGAGCGCCTGGCGTACATGAAGCAGCGTTATGGACCTCCGGACTTTGTGGAATTCGGCGGATCGAATCCCAACATCCCCACCCCGGTCCCGCTGGCGAAGAGTCAGGTTACGGGGGAGAAAATATCTGCGCAGCCCTGGGGGGAAGCTGAATCGCTCTCCGTAGGCGATTGGTCGCCGAGCTCCAGATACCTGGTTTTCTCTTTTGTAGGTTCTGGTGTGGTCAGACCCAACCCTGTGAAGTATATGCAACTGGGCTTTTTAGATCCCCCCATGGGGAAGATCACCAATACACCCCCCGATTATCCTGCAGTCTCTAGCCTGAGGCAACACGAGGCCTGGCTGCCGGATGGCAGGCTGCTCCTGGTTTTGGAAGATGGCACGATGGATGCGTTCACCTCTCCCATGAAGGTGGAGCACCTGGCAAACAACTACCCGGTCCGGTTCACCAGCATCCCGGCGCAGGATAAAGAAAGCTCGCGAATCCTTCTAAAAAGTACCGATTCTTACTGGATCCTGGATGGCAAGACCATGGAAGTGAAGCAGATCCCGGGGGTCGCGCCCAACCCGTACGAGCTGCACTGGGATAATTACTCCTGGCTGCCAGGCGGCGAGAAGCTGGTAATCTCACGCCTGAATGGGCGTGATGAGACGCAGGGAACCACCCTATTCATCGTAGATGGCGCTACCGCCCAGGTGCTTGCCTCTCAGACCATCCAGGAAGCCAATAAGCAAAGCTCGCCTTGGGTCGACTTCGTTGGCCCTGACCAGGTGGTAATCAACGGCTCGGGCAAGTTTGACCTGTATGATTTCAGCTCTACCCCGGTCATGGTCACCGACGTGATGAAGGATCTGTTCGGTCTGGATCTAAGGTACAATGCTTCCTCGAGCTTCTCGCAGATCGACGCCTCCGGCAAGTTCTACTACCTGGGGGTACACGCCAACCAGCCTCGCAACCATTCCGTCTACCTGTACCATTCAGAAACCAGCAAAGTCGAGGTGCTGGATCCAACAGCTGACCCGATCCTGTTCTTGCCGGATGGGAAATGTATCTATCTCCCGGCGATGCAGAGCGACACCACCTATAAAGACGAGTTCGAGCTGATCTGGGTCGATCAGCCGGAAAAGCCATACGCACACCTGA
>JBAQFX010000145.1:0-4936 GCA_049287485.1 Anaerolineales bacterium | reverse complement strand
CTCGATCGAGATATTAATGCCGCTCGTAATATTTTGTCCCTGGGACGCAGAGATTGGGCGCCAACGTGGATGGTTGCATCGTGCGTTGCCCAAGAAGCTCCCCCGCTTTAGCGGGGAGAGCCGTCACAAAAGAATCTGAAGGATAGGGTTCCTCTTTTCATCGTAATTGGTCTCTGATATAATCAGCGCGCCAGAAAAAAGGAAGTAACAAATCATGGTGCCTGTAGCTCAACTGGCAGAGCACTTGACTGTGGATCAAGTGGTTGCGGGTTCAAATCCCGTCAGGCACCCAATGAGATTGGACTTTCATGCATGAAAGTCCTTTTTTTCTGTAGGCTAAGGCGTCTCCGCTCTCATTTTCACCGTCATGAGCCTCTCTTTTGTCGCACCCCATCCCTTCCTTTTTTAGGAGTTTCGTCTCCTGAATAATGGGCGGCGTGGCTTTTTATTAGTGGTGGGCGAAGATCATGAAGCAGCGATAATTGAACCCGGAGATAGGGTTTTTAGAATCTATGATAATGTATAAGGTGAGAAAAGGATAATCTCATCCAGAAGCATAAAGCCACAGTAATCTAAGGAAGAAACGATGCAAGTGCAATGTCAAATATTAACTGAAACCGAAAAACAGGTTATTCACGAAAAAAGCCTGCGTATCCTCAACGAGATCGGAGTAATGTTCCATAGCCAAAAGGCGCGAAATATTCTAAAAAAACACGGCGCAGTGGTTGATGATGCAAACGGGATCGTCACTATCCCAGAGGAGCTGGTCAGGCAAGCGCTGGTTTCAGCGCCAAAGTCATTTAAGCTGGGAGCCAGGCTTCCGGAAAAAGATTTCCAATTGCCCTCTCCCCGCAGCGGGTATGTGTTGGATAACGGTGGTATCTACATGCGAGATCTCAGGACCGGCCAACGTCGAAGCACAAATTTTCAGGACAATATTGACCTGCTGCGCGTTTATGATGAGATGCAGTTTGCCGCCCTGGTTTGGCCCACTACGGTTCATGAACTCGACCATAGATCTGCGACAGTCAAAACAGCGATTGCATCCTACATGTATAGCTCTTTACACATTCAGGACGAGCTGGAGCAACCAGAACAGGTGCCGTTGATTATTGAAGCATTAGAAGCCATCCTTGGCAGCGCAGAGGCGGTCAAAGAGAGGAAGATCTATTCCGTGGTCTATTGCACCCTACCTCCATTGGGACATGAAGGTAGTATGTGTGATGCCTATTTAGAACTGCTGGACTACGAAGTTCCCATCTGTCTTTACCCGATGCCCAGTGCTGGTTCTACAGGGCCAGCCAGCCTATTTTCCAACATTGCCATGGCCAATGCTGAAGCGCTCTCCGCCTTGACGCTATTCCAATTGGCAAAACCCGGCACTCCCATCATCATGGGAGATGCTCCCGGCAGCACGGACTTTCGTACCGGAAGCTTTCTGGAAGGATCGCCGGAGATGGTATTGCAATCTGGTGCACGAGGCGAAATGGCGAAATTCTATGACCTGCCCAATGAGCAGGCTGGATGCCTGACGGATGCCAAAGAGCACGGTGCGCAGGCCATCATGGAGAAGATGCTCACCACGCTGCCCCTGGTTCTCAGTGGCGTGGATCTGATCCAGGGACCCGGGGCATTGAACACTAGCAACATGATGTCGCTGGAACAGATCGTGGTGGACGATGAGATCGCCCTGGTGTGCCAACGCCTCAGGGATGGGGTGGATATATCAGCGGAAAAGGATTATTTCGAAGACATCAAGGATGTTGGCCCTGGTGGACACTTCCTTGGGCGGCGCAATACACGCAAGGCTGAATGGAGCAATGAATTTGTTACACCTGCATTGGTAGACCGGAATCCATTCAGTCAGTGGGTTGAGCTAGGGCGACCTGATTTGTACGATAATGCCAAGCTAAAAGTTGAGGAAATATTATCCAATCCGCAGAAGAATCCCTTACCCGATGATGTGATCGGCAAGCTGGAAGCCATCATACGCAAAGCTGACCGGAAGTAATGGGCTACGCTCTTTTTTATTGGTGCTGAGCGACGGTCGGTTAGCAGCGTCGGTAGAGCCTGGAGGTTGCAGGTTCGAATCCCGTCAGGCACACCAGTAAATATGGGAGATTTCGAGAGGAATCTCCTTTTATATTGTTATGGCAATATGGAAGGCAGGTTGCGAGAGTGCCCACTCCCACTCCCCAGGTGTCCAGGCGGCGCCCGATAAGATCATCGACACTTGGGGAAAGTATTCGGTTGTTGATACCCCCTATGTTTACTTACATTCTTCTAATCCCCTTATCGTAGATAGCTATACAACGAGATGAGATTAGGTGATTGAAAACCTTTTCAGGTATACTAAATAGAATATTTGCAATGTAGCACGAGACAATATAATCAAATGTTATGCCAATGGAAACAAACATGGAAATACGAGAGCCAATAATATCACCTGCCCATGATGACTACCCCCTAATCGAGGTGAGTGAGCTAACTAAAAGGTTCGGTGACGTAACTGCTGTTGATAACATCAGCTTCACTGTTTTACATGGAGAACTTTTCGGCTTTCTTGGTCCCAATGGTGCAGGCAAAACAACCACTATCAGCATACTCACAGGGCTTGCCAGACCAGATTCTGGAGCAATTAGAATCAGCGGTCTGGATTGTACCAAAAACCCCAAAGCGGCACAGCATCTAATTGGGGTTGTGCCCGATGATAGCAACCTTTATCCAGAATTATCTGGCTTTGACAATCTCTGTTTCTGCGCTTCGTTGTATGGTATGCCCAAGCACGAGCGCCAAACACGTGCAAATGAATTACTGGAGACATTTGGCCTAATGGAAGCAGCAAACCGAAAATTCGCTGGCTATTCCAAGGGCATGAAACGTAAACTCACAATTGCGGCTGGCATAATACATAAACCTCCGATTCTTTTTATGGACGAACCGACAACTGGCATTGATGTGTCCAGTGCTCGGCAGATCAGACAGCTTATTGCCGAACTCCACCGCGCAGGAACGACCATCTTTCTCACCACGCATTACATTGAAGAAGCTGAAAGACTGTGCGAACGGATTGCATTTATCGTAAAAGGTCGGATTGTAAAGATTGATACCGTTGCAAACCTTTTACAACCAATCCAGGAAAGGAAAGTGATGTTGATTTCCATCTCAAACTCCTCGGCAAATGACCTGTATATCAAACTTACCACAGCTTTTCCTCGTTATGAATTCCAGGCCATATCCGTAGAGCAGTTTCGCGTGGAGTCGGTTGAAACAATCAGCATTGGCTCTCTCGTCCGGTTTGTAGAAAACCAGGGAGCTGAAGTTACAGAAGCCCGTCGGATAGGACCTTCTCTGGAAGATGTTTTTGTTCAGGTTACTGGTATCGAAGTAGGTCTTATGAGGAAAGAAAAGGAAAAAGGTTGAGGCGGCTAATGAAACAGTGGATTGCTTTTTGGAATATTATGCTCAAGGATATGCGAGCTTATTATCTTAAACCACCCAACATCAGTTGGGGATTGATTTTTCCTATAGCCTGGACAGGGATGTTCTTTATTAGGACAGGTGGTAGTTTGGATAGCATTCTCACGCTGCTTCCAGGTGTGATTGCGATTTCAATTCTGTTTGGCACTACATCCTTACTGGCAGTCACTATAACTTTTGAAAAGAAGAACCATTCCTTCGAGCGTTTGCTGCTTGCGCCCATCCCATTAGAGCTTTTGATGTTGGCAAAGACGAGTGGGGCGATTTTGTTTGGTGTGGTCAATGCCTTTGTCCCGATAATTTTGGCATCGTTTCTAACCGATATTTCTCAAGTTATATGGTCAATTATGTTACCCGCCATTGTCTTGGTAGCCTTCGTTTCGACCTTCTTAGGTCTTTTCATTGCGGTCTCGGTTAGTGAAGTTTTTGAAGCTCAAACATTTTCTAACTTTTTTCGCTTCCCGATGATTTTTCTTTGTGGGCTGTTTTTCCCAATCAGTGCTTTACCAGTGTTCTTGCGTCCATTATCTTACTTGCTTCCGCTTACCTATGGGGTAGATATTCTCCAAGGTGCAATTCTTGGACAAAGAATATTTCCTCTTGGTCTGGATTTTTCAATCCTTGTGGGTTTTTGTATAGTTCTATTTTATGTCAGCCTAAGGAACATACATCGCAAGTGGATAATCTAAGTTATGGTTTATACGGTGATGATACTACATTATGTGACTGAATAAGCTCACACTCGAGGAGGATATGTGGTTTTTAGTTAGCTTGGTTGAGAAGTTTTATCACCGGCGAAGGGAATATTAGGGGACCATATCTTGCGATTCTCGTTTATTCGAAAATGCAGAATCAGACTTAGATGAGTGTTAAGGTATATATTTTCAATCGATGGTTAATATCTGTTGGCATTCGGCTTTATTCGCTGACTATAAAGCTATTATTATACGCCCATTCCTTTACTCGCCCCAAAATCATTGACAAAGGTTGGTCATGAGCCTATAATATATTCGAGAATCCGAATATGTCAAAAATACATTCTAACTCCAACCCAAAGGAAATCGCTAAACTATTCCGCGTTTTAGGTCAACCCTCGCATCTAGACATCTTACTGGCGATTGGAACAGGCGAAGCCTGTGTGTGCCACTTGGAAGCTGCCACAGGCTGGCGGCAGGCATATATTTCCCAGCATCTGATGGCTTTACGAAGTGATGGTTTGGTCACCTCTCGCCGCGATGGGCGAAATATCTATTATCGCCTCAAGGATCAGAGCATCCTGGATCTTGTCAACAAGGCTGCTGGTATAATCGGTGTTCCGGATGTTAATCTTGGTCAAGATAGATCGAATGAAGCGTTGCCCAATTGCCCCTGCCCCCATTGCAATACCCTACAAACAGATACCCACAAAGGAGGAATCCCCAACTTTGCTGTTGAGAATTCATCATAAAAATGCTCA
>JBAQFX010000144.1:0-5300 GCA_049287485.1 Anaerolineales bacterium | reverse complement strand
CATCAGTTTCACAATCACCCTTATAGTCAGCCTCAAAATTTGAATCTTGAATAGCAAATGTCTTTGGTGTAGCAGTCGGCGGTATAGGCGTTGATGTGGGCAATGGCGTGTTTGTCGGCGTGGCTGTATTCGTCGCCGTGGCTGTATTCGTCGGCACGGGCGTGTTCGTTGGTGTGGGCGTAAGTGTTGGCCCCAATAATTGCCCCGGCCCACAACTAGAAATCCCTGTACCGATTGCTAATAACCCCACTATAAAAAAACATATTCCTGCGGTTGGTTGCTTTGCGTTCATTTTTCTCCTGCGACTATTACGGGCGCACCCGGCAGCTTCTCGATCAAGCCGCACTACCGTGTATTCAGACCATTGCTTATCAAATCATATAGCCGAAGACTACTATAAAAGAGCATCAGCATGACGTTATTATTTACGTTTGTGTAAAGGCGGTCGATGGAATATTTTCCATTGCGCAGCAATCATCATTAGCTGTGGGCTCATTTGAAGAGAGTTCCCAGCTCAACGGCGTACTCCTTTAGGTTGAATACACATTGTCCGTAGTCGGAATCCTGTGGTACTTCAAAGATGAGGCGCCAAGCCTTCAATCTACCATCATCGCCAACCTCGATTCCCCACAGTTCGACCCTGTACTCATCTGTGCCGCAGGTCAGCGTGGCGTTTTGACCAATCCACTGCAATGAGCCAGATTGACCAGATAACCAAAGTCCCAATATCAGGAAGATATTGCCGGGAAGCAGGTGAGAATCCGATTGGCTATCCAGACTTTCCTTCGTGTCGGCAGACAGGAGCCGCAACTGGATGTCCCCTGTCAACGAAATGCCCACAGAGCCCTTGACGGTGACGTTTTTTACGACGATGGGCTCGTCAATGCCTGGAATAGGTGCTGGAGTCGATGTTGGCGGAATTGGCGTGTATGTTGCGGTGGGCGGAATTGGCGTTAGTGTGGGTGGAACCGGGGTTGTTGCAGAAGCGCATCCACTTAATACTACCGTTATGAAGATAAATGCAAGAAACACTGACTGAATTGATTTTTTCATGACCTTGTCTCCTATGCCTCCGGCGGACTGGCAAAGTTGGTGGAATGTACCGGGTTTCAGGCGGGGTATGGTTGGGAATGTGGATTTGAGAAACCGCCCTCAACCCATCCTACGGTTAGTTTTGTTCTGGAATATCAATATATGATGGTTCAATTCTGTCTGATCCTATTCCACCCCTGTCGCCTTCCAATAACTCCACAACTAACTGGATCTCGTCACCACTATTTGTACTAGGATCAATGCCCGACACCTTGCTGCTAAATCTTTCGTATGAACTCGATGTCGCTGTAAACTCATCAGAAGCGATTACTTGTCCATTTACAACAATTTCTACACGAAAAGTCGTAATGCTATCACTAGCAAGCATGAGACTGAACTCGTATTGATCGCCATCGACATCACCAGTCAAGTTCGTGCTAAATACCCGCGAAGGGTTAGACGGCAATACAAAAGACTGAGTGCCCCCTTCTGGTATTTGAATAAGACTTCCATTAGGACCAACGTATAACCTGGTAGGTATAGGGCTGTACACAGTTGGTAACGAATGGAAGTCCAAGACGAAATCAACCCCGGTAACTTTTCCTGCTTGGACAGACTTGTCATACTCGGCCTTCCGAAGCGAAGCCGCAGGAAACAATAAGACGACTCCGTATTCCCCTGGAGGAACGTCAGCAATAGTGTAGCTTCCATCAGCTTCAACAGCTGCAGCACCTTGCCCAAAATGAAGTAGACAGGCAGGATCTTCGTCGTTGGGTTCACAGATGGAGTTAATCAAAACATCAATATCCATATCCCAAAGGCTTGCGTCGAGGCATTCGATTTCTGAATAATCGCAATATAGTGCTACAATCGGAATCTCTTGGTTATAACTATCCAGTAGTGGTTTCATGTCGTCACCGAGTACCCTTCCGGTAATGGCACCAGATGTGGATGTGATTGACGCTCCGCCGCACCCAGCAAGTAATATCACGACTAATATCAAAACAAAAACCTGTTGCAATAGTATGCTACTGGTTCTTTCTTTGCTCCTCGAAATAAGGTCTGCATGTCTCATCCTGATCTCCTTTGCCAGATATTTACAGTTACTGTGGCTGTGGCGTTGTGCCGCTCAACGAATTAAGGATCGATGTAGCGACCAAAGCCAATGCCAAAGCCCGGTTTAACGCACCGCCACATCAAACCGAAATGTCCAATTCCGCCTTGGACCTTTTCTCCTGTGCGCATGTCATCACACACTTCTGAGGTCATTTTTCGGTACTGTTAGAAAACATCGCAACCAATGTGCAATCCTCCAACCCGAGTGACCTCGCTGCTTCCCGAACTGCTGTTTCGGTTTCCAGCAGGTTCAATACCAGAGCTTTTTCAGTCTCAATTTGTACCGAGCCCTCCATTCGCTCAAATAAATTACGTCCACTTAGGGGAAACAGGATCACCGTACCATCGCCTAAGAAGCCGCCCACCACGTAACTCTCTTCAGGGTCAGAATTTTGGGCTACTGCCTTATCGAGCGCCTCTCCAAACGCATCGTAGGAGTCGGCCAGCTCTGCCAAGCCGGAGCGCAGGCGGGTGCCCTGCGGCGCGGATACCTCGGTTATCACGAGATCAGCCAACGCCTCTGATGCCCGTTCATATGCCTCAGCCCAGGGGGCAAGTGTATTTACTCCGATAGGGCCAAGTGCATCTAGAGGGTCGAGCTCAGCCTTTAATGTGGTGCACACTCCCTGCGCGGCATCGGCAAACTCCTCATCTGTTTGAGCTGCTGGTGCTCCGCCGCACCCAGCCAGTAACAACACGATTAGCGCCAAACCAAACGCATGTCGCCATAGCCTCCAATTGCTCATTTTTATGCTCCTTTCTCAGCGTAAAGTGATTGTGCATAACCATTTAAGATCATCCATGTCAAAACAAATCGGTGGTTCGAAATGCACATCCTCCCTCACCCGGAAGTGTACTTATGTGAGTGCACCTAATAGATCTGAGTTGATATGCGGGGTAATGCACCGGATGAAATCAATGCCCACACCTCCGCGTGGCTTCTCCCTCAATGTGCTGTCTGGTCGTACACACACCGGCCAAGGTAATCAGACCCGCCCAGTTGCTTGGATATCCTCAGCGGCTCGATGTCCAACTGCCTGAACAAGCACCCGCTTCCCAAGTGCCAGACGCACGCGTATTAGTGTTGTTGAATTTGCCCTTGAAGGAATCCTGTGATGTCTGCACCTCGAATTTGCCATCTACTATGCTCGCAATAGGCCCGCCATCTTTGGACTCCAGTGAGCCTTCAATCGTCACCGCCCCGCTGATGATCGCCTTTGAGCACGATTGATAGCTGTATTCGATTTTGCTGATAGCTGTGCCGCTGGGGTCGACAAAGAACGTGAACTCGCCAAAGTCAGCCGAGGCTTTCCACTCCCCCGCTCTCACTTCGGGTGGTGCGCTTGCGCACCCTGATAAGAACCAGGCTACCAGGACCAGTCCCATAACCATGTGCAATGCTCTTCGGTTGCTCATTTTTCTGTTCCTTTCTGTGCTCAAAGTGATTGTGCTTAACCTATTGAGAACGTCCATGTCAAAACCTATCTGTTGGTTCGATATGCGCATCCTCCCTTATCTGGAAGTATGCTTGTGTAAGCGCACCTAACGGTTCTGAGTTGAGCTGCCGGTAACCCACCAGCTGAAATCAAAGTCCGTACTACTTTCTGTCCGCTATGGCTTGGTGTCATTCAATCCTTGCACTTAGCAAGAATCACTCACCAAGCGGAAACATTTCAACAATACGATCATCCAGTTTGTTTGAAGCTTCGTCAACTGTCAAAGCTGGAACGTCACTATCAAGATACATAACAAGGACAAACGCTCCCACTGTATCCCTTCTGAATATTGCCATATCCATACGCATAGGAATACCTTCCATGTCGGCTACCACAGTCATCCCTGCCGAAGCGTCGCCAATGTCATTTAGATACGCTAATTCCTTTTGCTCAAGAATGTCTGTTGCCCCCAATCCACTAATAAACGATTCCATCATAAATTCTGGCTGGTCCAGAGCTACATCAAAACCAGCTTGTTCAAGGCGGGTGGGAAGCAAGGTGGTGAAACCCATGACAAGTTCGAAAGGTTCAGCCCCCATGAAAGCAAAGATGCTTTCAACCGTAAAATTATCTCCACTTAAATCTTCTTTGGTTAAGCCAAACTCAGCAAGGGACATCTCCTCGAAACCAGATGGAAGATCTTTTTGTGAAAGCACTACTTTTGATAAATCTAGTTCCAATGTAGGTGCAACCGTTGGAGAGTTTGTTGGCGCGGGTGTATCCGTTGGAGTGTTGATTGGCGTGGGAGTGAGCGTAGGCGGTGGAGTCATGGGTTCTTCAGTAATAATAGTTTCTTCCGTGATTGAGCTCTCAAGGGTCGCGTGTGGCATACGATCTGCAGCGCCGATACCCTGCAGCATCATGACTCCAATCACACCTGCAATGACAATACAAACAGCCGAGATTATGGCTATGAGCTTCCAGGGCAGGCCCTTTACCCCTGGTTTTTTAGATGGAGAATGAATCAGTGATAAATCATCAGAAAGTTTACTCTCTATATTCAAGTTTGATGCAGCAGTATCGACCAGCTTGTTGATATGCGCTTCCCAGGATGGGTCGTATGCGTCCAACCAATGGCGTGAAGAAAGATGCAGGCGCATTGCTCCGCTGGGATCAAGGTTCTCAATCCGGAATGGGATAATGGTTTTCCCTTCAGAAATGGCATAGTATACTTCATCCAATACGCGCTTTGATCGATTGGAGTTCTTGGAAAAGATAAGCAGCATGAGGGTACTGTCGTTGATCGCATGCGTGATCGAATCCCCCCAATCTGTGCCCGCCTCGATATCGCGTGGGGCATACCAGCAGCGAATACCCCTATTCTCAAGTGCGGCAACCACCGCATCTGCTACATTTTTATCTTCTGAGGAATAGCTGATGAATATATCGTAACTCATAATATCTCCTGCATCTATTGGAATGATCACAAACTGGCAAATTATGCCGTTTCAGCCAATCTGCGTTTGTCACTGCTGAATACAATCCATTTCTGGTCTTGCGACTGCTCTCTCCAAGATCAGGAAATGGGGATATGTGAAAAGCTGACAAAAAGCGAGCAACAGAACAAGCGATACGAGACAAGGTACCCGTAACTGATGGTATAACAATAAAAAGCCGTTGACCTATCGTCGGCGGCTGGTAATGCAGTTAAAATAT
>JBAQFX010000143.1:0-29418 GCA_049287485.1 Anaerolineales bacterium | reverse complement strand
ACTAGTACAGTCATTGATTCGATCGGCTTGTGCAAATTTGCCGGTTTTGCAATTGGGGACGAATTCTTCGCCCGCCTGCTATCTGCTGTCACTGGGGAGCATTACGAGGTGCAGGATATGCTTACCGCTGGGGAACGCATCTGGAATCTGGAACGTATCTACAATCTGAAAGCGGGTTTCACCAGCGCTGATGATACTCTTCCGAAGCGTTTCCTGGAGACGCCACACACCAAAGGTGCCAGCCGGGGAAAGGTTGTTCAGCTTGCCCCCATGTTGAAGGAATATTATCGTTTCCGCGGTTGGGATGCGTATGGCGTGCCCACACCCCAAAAATTAAAGGCATTGGGCCTAGTCGACATTGCTCAGGAGGCGACTAATGCTTGATCAATTTCAAATGTTTGGTAATGATCTGTTTATACGGGGTCTTACTTCCTCGCACGGCGGCAATATGAGCGTGCGCATGGGGGATCGTATTATCATAACCCGCACTGGTGCTATGCTCGGGCACCTGACTGATACGGACTTGATTGAAACCGGTCTGGAGGAGAGTGACAGCAATGTGATGTTGGCATCGAGCGAGCTGGTGGTACATTGCGCTATCTATAGAAACACATCTGCATTGGCTATTGTTCATGTCCATCCCCCGCATGCAGTGGCTTTATCTCTGGTCGAACAAGATGAAATTATCCCAGTCTGTAACGAGGGTTCTTACTGCTTTAAAAGAATTCCCATCATTCAAACCGAACTCACTACTGGTTCAAGAGAAGTAGCCAAGCTGGCCTCGCATTGGCTGCGCGAGTATAAGCTGATCATGCTGCGCGGACATGGATGCTTCTCTACCGGCCCAATGCTTGAAGAAGCTTACCAATGGTGTGTCTCGCTGGAAGAAGCCTGCCGGGTACTGTATTACTTGCGAACACTCCAACAGGCACAGATCGCTCTTGAAACTCAGGGTGATAAGACCATTGAATATCGCAAACATTCGGATGAGTATAAGAGCTGGTAGGCAAAGTGTCCCGTGCTCAAAAGACCATCCTAGATTATTACATTTGAACACCCCAGAAAATTGCTCTCCCATCCAATCTTTTATGGTTACTTTGATAAATATATAGTTTTGGTGCTTGACAATGGTATTTGTATCTGCTATTATAAAGATATGGTACCGATACCATATTACTACGCAATGGAAGGAGCATCCATATGAATGATAACCCAACTGCATCGACTACTCTTGAAAAGGATGATTTGATCGTCGTAGCTGGAGCTGGTGGCTTTATTGCCGGATCATTGGTCAGATATTTCCATGACCTGGGCTATACCAATATTCGCGCCGTCGACAAAAAACCCCTGCCTCTATGGTACCAACGAGTTCCTGGGGTTGAAAGCCTGTCTTTAGATTTAAGTTATCGGGATAACTGCAAGCGCGCAGTTGAGGGAGCAATTGAAGTCTATAACCTAGCCGCCGATATGGGCGGGATGGGTTTCATCGAGCGATTCCGGGTAGAATGTCTGCGGAGTGTCTTGATCAACACGCACATGATCGAAGCTTCTTATTGGGCAGGCGTGGATCGCTATTTCTTCTCATCCTCAGCCTGTGCCTACAACACCACCCTTCAGGAAGACCCCAATGTACGGGCTCTCAAAGAGTCAGACGCCTACCCGGCGATGTCTGAGCGCGGTTATGGCTGGGAGAAGCTGATTTCGGAGATGTTTTGCCAGGAGTATTGGGCTGAACGCAACCTAAAAACCTTCATCGCCCGCTTCCACAATGTCTATGGACCCAACGGCACCTGGGATGGCGGACGCGAGAAGGCGCCCGCGGCTTTGTCCCGCAAAGTCATTGAAGTCCTGGATACCGGTAGTCATGATATCATCATCTGGGGCGACGGTAATCAAACCCGCAGTTTCATGTATATCGACGATTGCGTCAAAGGCATTGACATGATCACACACTGCAATGATTTGATTGCAACTCCCATCAACTTGGGTTCGAACGAGCTTATCTCGATCAATGCCCTGGTCAGCATGCTTGAAGAAATCGCCGGTATCGACCTGGAACATCATTATGACCTGAACGCTCCCCGAGGTGTGGCTGGGCGCAACAGCGATAACACATTCATCCAGCAGATCCTGGGCTGGGAACCCGATACCCCTCTGCGAAAGGGTATGGAGAGAACCTACGCCTGGATCAAGCAGCAATATGCAGACCGCAAAGCCGGTAAACCAACCCCGGCTGGCTACAAGAACAATTAATTCGAGCAGGTTTTTCTCTCCTTAGTGGGTGGTGTTCTTGGCAGCCTGCACTACCAAGAACATCACCACAAACATGAACTGCGCCTCATCTGGGCAAACGATGACTTTAGATCTCAAAACCAATAAAATCAATCTTACAAGAAATATGCCCTACCGGATGGCTCTCGCGGGTGGTTGGATTGATCAACCTTTCGTCTCCAGGCATAACCCGCAACCACCTGGTTCAATGGTAGTAGTATCTTTGGAACCCACAATTCAGTTCATGGATCGTTGCGGGATGGGGACCAGCACTCGCATCGTAGCAATGCAAATATGGGGGCGTGAGATTCCTGAAGGTGATCTAGCTTCCTTGATGAGGAAGCTATACGCTGTTGAAAATGACGGAAAGCCTGCTCCGTCTGGTTCGCAAGATATGGCGGGAATCATCTACCCGGGCATAAGTCGCTTGGACTACGATTTCAATTTTGAAGGTGGTTATTTCCCTATTCATGTTGAGTCAAACAATGATCCTGACGTTGCAAAATGGTTGGAAAATGTAATCACCATGGTGCCTGTTTGCCAGCGGGCAGAGGGATATAATCCTTTGGAAGAGCAAAATCTCGACCCAGCCTGGATTCAGCGGCTGGGGCAGACCGGAAAGCATTGTTTTGAGGCGATCATATCCAAAAACATTCAAGCGTTGGGGGCATCGATGAATGAATGTATGATTTGTTGGCAGAACATCCTTCCAAATACTGTCCGCCACCCCACCATCACAATCGATTTGATGGAAATTCTTGCTTATTATCAAAAACGCTATATCGGGGCCATGTATTCCGGGTGTGGAGGCGGCTACATCTATGTTGTCTCAAATGAATCGGTGCCGAATGGTTTTAAAGTAAATATTAGACTCGCAAAATGAAAACAGTCGTTGTCACCGGAAGTTTCAATAATATCCAATCCCGGGATATCCGTTTTTTAGAAGAAGCCGCAAAGGTTGGTCCTCTGCACATCTTGTTGTGGTCGGATGATGTTTATCAACACATAGAGGGTCGAAGACCGGAATTCCCGCAGGCAGAGCGTCAATATTTTCTGGAGTCGGTTCGTTATGTGGAACAGGTGATTTTGGTAGACGGGATTGTAAGCCCGGATGAGATTCCCCATGTGGATGAGATTAAGCCTGATGCTTGGGTGGTCCCTGAAAACGAAGATACTTTTTCGAAACTACAATTCTGCACATCCCACGAGATCGAGTATTTCATTGTAAAAGAGAAGGATTTGGCAATTTTTCCCATTCTCTCGGTCAAAGGTGATCTCACTTCTTCCAGGAAGAAGGTATTAGTGACTGGTTGTTACGACTGGCTCCACTCGGGGCATGTGCGCTTCTTTGAAGAAACGTCTGAATTGGGTGATCTTTATGTAGTTGTTGGTAGCGATGAAAATGTGCGCCTGCTTAAAGGGGAAGGACACCCCTTATTAGGCGAGGATGAGCGCGGTTACATGGTGCAATCCATCCGGTTTGTGAAACAAGCCCTGATTTCGAGCGGTAGCGGCTGGATGGACGGTGAACCGGAAATTGAAAAAATCAGGCCTAATTTTTATGTTGTTAATGAAGATGGCGATAAACCGGAGAAAAGGGAATTCTGCCGAGAGCACGGGCTTGAATACATTGTTCTAAAGCGTATTCCCAAAGAAGGGCTAGCAGCGAGGCAAAGCACCACGTTACGTGGATTCTAGGGAGCATGAGCATGTATTACGCAGTCATCATGGCTGGAGGCTCCGGAACCCGGCTTTGGCCGCTCAGCTGACGACACTACCCAAAAATGCTGATGATAATGTGTTCGTTGGGCCACATATTAAAATTGATACCAAAAACACCCTGGTTTTTGGAGATAAACGATTGGTCGCCGTGATGGGAGTACAAGATCTAGTGATCATCGACACTGATGATGTCGTGATGGTGTGTTCTCGCGAGCGTGAGCAGGATGTGAAATTACTTGTTGAGTTACTGCAGCAAACACAACAAGCACACTTAATTTGATGTGCATTGATTCTGAAGGAACTAAAAGTTAGGTTTCCCATTTGCACATTCGGGATCCAAGAAAGTGGATGGTCCCTGGGAAGCAATTGGTGGAATTCGCATTGATAACAGTTCCCTTTATGAAAGGCAGAACACTATGATCATAAAAGGTATTCTCAATCCGCAAATTTTATCCCTGATTGCACGGGTACGCCACACCAATACATTGGTTATCGCGGATCGTGGCTTTCCATATTGGCCGACGATTGAAACGGTGGACATCTCACTGGTGGATGATATTCCCACGGTGTTGGAGGTATTTGAAGCCCTGAAAGCTAATTTTGTAATTGGACAGATATATATGGCAGAAGAATTTATGGCGAATAATTCACCTGAGTTACGGCAAACGTATGCAAATTCCAGGGGTGAAATTCCAATTACATATGAGCCCCACATTGAATTCAAATTACGGGTTCCTCAAGCTATCGGTCTCATACGAACCAGTGATACAATCCAGTATGCGAATATGATCCTGGTATCCGCGTAGGTCAAACATCTTCACTATGGAGTCCAAATCATACTATTGCCCTTTAAGTTGCCCCCATCATACCGAGATTATGTATGGGGAGGCAAGCGATTGCGGCCGGAGGTTAAGATCACAGCTGAGGCTTGTATTACTTTATGAAGAAGACAAGATTGCATATGGCTTTTATGCTGGTAAGACGCTCGTATAAGTTGTAGAATTTGTATAAGAGTGTATATAATTGGTTTTATTCTTCTAGAAACGATATTATATTGAAAGAATAAACCTCATCAGATGCCAACCATCCGCGACGTAGCCAAACTAGCTGGAGTAGCTCCCATTACCGCTTCCAGAGTCATTAGCAACTCTGGGTATGCGAGTGACGAAGTACGCCAACGTGTGAACCAAGCCGTGGACCAGCTTGGCTACGTCCCCAACTTTCTGGCGCGTAGTCTGCGTTCGAAGCGGACTCGTACGCTGGCGTTGGTGTTGACCGACATAACCAACCCTTTTTGGACAACGGTGGCACGCGGGGTCGAAGATGCTGCTAGTGAAGAAGGCTACAATGTGATTTTCTGCAACACCGACGAATCGGCAAGCAAGCAAGCGCGCTACCTGGAAGCTCTGATTCAGAAGCGGGTAGATGGGATATTATTGGTGCCCGCCCGCAGTGAAGAGAGCCCGATTGAATTACTGCACCATCATAATGTGAAGGTTGTTTTGCTAGACCGGCGACTGCCAAATAAAGAGGCCGACGTGGTACGCTGCGATTCCAGCGGGGGTGCTTATCAACTGGTTCAGTTGCTGTTGGAATTAGGCCATCGCAGAATTGCCATCCTTAGCGGACCGAGTGGAATATCATCTGCCGATGATCGTGTCGCCGGATACCAGCAGGCGTTGCAAGAGGCTGGTTTGCAAACGGAAGACCAATTGATCATCTACGGGGAATTTTCTCTCGAAAGTGGGTACCAGATGACTCGCAACCTGATTGCGATGAGCCCCCGGCCAACAGCACTATTTGCCGGTAACAACTTCATCGCTATCGGAGCCTTGAAAGCTCTGCACGATGCGGGAGTGGCTGTGCCTGAAGAGATGTCGGTGGTGGGGTTCGACGACCTACCCGCTGCTATTGTGGTAGATCCCTTTTTAACGGTAGCATTTCAACCAGCCTACGAGATGGGGCAGCGTGCCACCAAGCGGTTGATGGAATGCCTTGATGGGCAGGTAACTGATGGAATACAAGAAATCGTATTGCCAGTTTCGATCATTAAACGGAAATCTACGCTAGCGGTAATAGAGGGTGATATAGTTCCTGATCCGTAGTAATTCTCATTTGCTTAAAATTTCACCATAAGCTCGTTTCGACATTGCATCTTGCTGGAAAAGATGTAGCCGGTTCAGCCATAGTCATGACCTATCACACTTCAAGTGATACAGTAAATGGTATATTTGTCACTAATCTCCTCGTAGATGCCAGCTGAAAGTCTGTTTTGGAACCCCCAGTTTACCGAAGAAGCTTGTTCTTTTCAACACCCCCGCGACTTTAAGAAAAACCACGGAGGAAAATTAATAAGTTATTGACAAAAATTAAATTTAGTGTAAACTGTAACTAGTTACGGTAATAGTTACATTAAAGATTAGGAAATGGTTAGTTGTATATGAAGAAAAAAGCAACGATTAGAGATGTGGCTAGATTGGCGAATGTGTCAGTGGCCACGGTTTCTCGGATCTTGAATCACAAGCCAGATGTCTCGGAAGAGACGCGTCAGAAGGTATTAAATGTAATTAACGAACTGGGGTATGCGCGCAGCATGCAATGGCAGCAGATAACATCGGGTAAAACAAGAGTAATTACTTTGCATTACCCTTATAAGTTAGCTATATCCACCCAAGTCTCTCTCGATTTCATAACAGGGGCAACAACAGCTTGTGAAGAACACAATTATTCGCTCCATTTGGTAACCCAATCCCTCGAAGAAAATAGCCTATTAGATTTTTATCGCACAAACCAGTGCGATGGAATGGTCCTGATGGAAATTCGAATGGATGATTTGCGGGTGAAATTATTACGCCAGCATAATTTACCATTTGTGATGATCGGGCGCTGCGAAAATAACGAGGGGGTGAATTTCGTTGATTTTGATTTTGAATCTGCTGTGGCTGTTGCTGTTGATTATTTAGTAGATTTGGGCCATCGAAACATCGGATTTGTTTCGGTTGTTCCATACCCGGAGCAAAATCACTATGGCCCAAATATCAGGGCTTTGGAAGGATATGAAAAAGTATGTGCTCAATATAACATTTCAAAGCTCTATTGCGAGGCAGATATCGGATTAGAAAATGTAAAGTATGCCACATTGAACCTATTAAAAAAACATCCAGAAATAACAGCCATTGTCAGTGTCTTTGACACAGCTGTGGCAGGAATTTTTTCAGCGATTAAATCGTCGGGATTGAGTATTCCAGATGATATTTCGGTGGTGGGTTTGGCAGATGATCAAGGAGTTGAATTAGCATCACCATCGCTTACAGCATTGCATTTCCCGGCATTATCTATGGGCTATGATGCGGCTAAGATAATGATTAATAGATTGGAGAGAAATTTAAAGGCCTGTAAGCAGATACTGGTTGGGCCTAAACTGGTTATTCGTTCCAGTACGGGATTCGTCAGGAAAGTGGCAGATAATACGTATTCAATAAAGTAACCAATATATCTAGAAGGAGGTGGTTTATTTGGTTATATGCGGGAAAAAAGGAGAAGTGCTTCTCGCCTTTCCAGAGAAAGAAGCACCTCTCGATTGTGTCGCCGTGCTAGCCATGGCTAGTATGGTTGACGTTTAAGTATAAACGAAAATCATAAAAGGAGTAAAAGATGATTCATCATAAAAATTTACTGCTTGCCTTGATTGTGGTTCTCAGCATTGTCATGGCAACAGGATGTAACTCAACAACCGCAACGCCCACAGTAGAAGCTCCAATGCCAACTATTGCACCAACGAAAGCTCCAGCGCCAACTGTTGCACCAACGGAAGCTCCAGCGCCAACTGCGGCACCAACGGAAGAGGTACAACCAACCGAGGCCCCTGCATTTGAGCCGGGTACCACGATTTCCTACCTTGCCAGCCAGGATTGGATAAAAGATGCCGAGATAGAACTAGCTGAAAGGTTCGAAGCAGAAACAGGGGTTCACGTTGATTTCCAGATTATCCCGTCTGACCAGTATTTCAATGTTCTGGAAACCAAACTTGAAACTGGAGGAGAAGGGATAGACATCTTCGGTGGCCAGAGCGGGAAAACCGACATCCAACTTCAACTAAATGTAGAAAAGAATGCAGTGCCCCTGACCGATGAAGAGTGGGTCCAGCGAATGAACCCCCTATCTGTAGAACAGATCAGCCTGGATGGTGTTACCTATGGGTTGACAATCTGGGATACGATTGGCGGATCGTGGGTTATTGTCTACAACAAGGCTATGTTTGCCGATAATAGTATTAGTGTGCCAAAGACTTATGCTGAATTTGCTGCAGCCTGTCAAACTCTGTTGGATGCAGGAATTACTCCTGTATTTGAACCAGTCGCCGATGGTTGGCACCATGTCTTATGGTTCCTTGAAATGGGGCCAGCCTATGAAGTCGCAGACCCGGGCTTGGCAGACGCTTTGAATGCAAATGAAGCAACCTTTGCAAACAATCCCACCATGTTGACCGCTCTGACCCAATTTAAAGAAATGTATGACAAGGGTTACTTTGGGGCAGATGCTCTCTCAAATGAATTTGTGAACACTGAAGCGGCTATGGCCGGTGGTGATTATGCCATGACGGTAAATCGATTTGGTCTTCCGTCCCAGATTCAAGCAGCTTATCCGGATGTGTCTGTGGATAATTTTGGCTTCTTCTTAATACCGCTGGCTGATAATCAAATCTGGAATGTTAACCCAGCTGCTCCAAGCAAGTTCATATATTCTGGATCAGAAAATATCGCAGCTGCCAAAGCTTACTTCGAATTCATGACCAGGCCCGAAAACCTGCAGTACATGCTCGATAATGAACCGCAATTTGCAATGCTCAACTTTGATGGGGTAACCGCTGAATTAACGGCGGACCAGCAGGCGTTCATTGATACATATACAAAGCAAGGAACTGTCTA
The DNA here is from genome assembly GCA_049287485.1 of Anaerolineales bacterium. Taxonomy (GTDB): domain Bacteria; phylum Chloroflexota; class Anaerolineae; order Anaerolineales; family UBA4823; genus FEB-25. The sequence continues at coordinate 20,497 of JBAQFX010000143.1, read as the reverse complement.
TCAGACTGCAGTGAATTATGTCAATCCCCAATGGATGGATGTTGGCACTGACTTGACTGCAATGTTCACAGGTGCAATAACCCCAGAAGGTGTGTTGGAAAACATTGATCAGCGCAGGACTGATATGGCAACAGCTGCCGGAGATGCAGCCTGGAAGTAATAAACACATTGTAGCAGCTAGCTACTTTTATCTTCTGTTAATTCTTTAGCTAATTGGTTAAAATTGTTGTGGGCCTGTTGGAATTCACCAATTATTTCCAATAATTGTTCAAGGAACCATTCAGGCCCACAATTACTTATATCCTCTAGTCTGCCTTCTAATAAATAAACTCGAGTTTTGACAGAATTTGGTATAACTACCTTTAGCGATTATTGAGCGCAGATTACCACCAAAAATGGCACAAAAAAGCTATTTTACACAAACTCGAATTAAGAAATCATAGATGAAAAACAAGATTTATCCATTTTATTTTTCTATTGGAGCAATTATTTTATATTTGTTGTTCATGGTCATTCCAGGATTAATGGGTTTCTATCTGTCTTTTACGGATTGGAACAGATACTCATCGGAAATTGATTTCGTAGGCTTCAAAAACTTTGCATTGATCTTTTCTCAACAGAATTATTGGAACAGCATCAGTAACACAATCATTTTTACAATAGTTACGATTGCATTAAAAACTGTGTTTGCGTTACTACTGGCTTTGCTATTGTCCAAAGGATTAAAGCGATTTTTTAATTTTCATCGTGTTGTGATGTACTTGCCCGCCGTTATTCCAATGCTTGTTGTTGGTATTCTCTTCAAATCGATTTTACATCCCACTACTGGAATGCTAAATGTGTTTTTAAGGGGTATTGGCCTGGATTTTTTAGCACAGCGTTGGCTGACAAATCCAGATATTGCGCTTTATTCGGTAATCTTCGTGGATACCTGGAAGGGGGTCGGGTTTATTATGGTGATTTTGATCGCCGGTCTGCAAGTGATTCCCTCAGAGTATTATGAAGCCGCTCAATTAGATGGAGCGGATAAATGGGATGAATTATGGAATATAACTCTTCCTTTATTGATGCCTACACTAACTGTAACTACAGTGCTTAACCTTCTATATGGCTTGAAAGTGTTCGACGTGGTTTGGGTGTTAACCAATGGCGGACCGGGATATGCAACTGAAACGGTATACACGGTTGTTTTTAAAGAGTTCTCCAAAGGACGTTATGGTGTCAGCACCGCGCTTTCTACACTGTTATTCGTAATAATGATAATTTGTGGATACTGGCTACTCAAATTGATGCATAACAACGAATTGGAAACATAGAAAATAATATATTCTGGATTATGTCTCTTGTGAAAGTTTTTTTGGATTTATAAGGAAAAATTTATGTTGAAAGTGAAAAATTATAGAACTATACCTGCAAATTTACTTGCTATCCTGATTAGCCTGATTATGGTTGTGCCAATCTATTTGCTCTTTGTTAACTCTCTGAAAGATGATGTCCAGTCTCGAGTTATGGGAATAGAGTTACCCACAAGTATTCACTTAGAAAATTACTTGACTGTCATTGAGCAAGGTAAATTAGGTATTGCTTTTGCAAATAGTATGCTTTATGCCACCGGGGCGACAATTCTCGTTGTCGTCCTATCAACAGCAGCAGCATTTGTGTTGTCTCGTAATCGATCCAGGCTCAATCGATTCTTGTATTTCTTCATTATTTTAGGGATCGCAATGCCTATAAATTATGTAACCTTAACGAAGGTTATGCAAGCAACTCATATGATAAATACATCAGTCGGAATCATAATTCTGTATGCAGCTACGAAGATTTCCTTTTCAGTTTTTCTAATATATGCATTCATTGAATCGATACCGAAGGAAATCGATGAAGCGGCAATTATTGATGGATGTAATCCCTTTAGGCTCTTTTTCACGGTTATTTTCCCTTTGCTTACACCTGCGTGGGTGACGACGGCCATTCTAAGTTTTTTAGACTTTTGGAGTGAATTTATACTTCCATTGTATTTCTTACAAAGCTCAGTAAAGTGGCCGATGACTTTGGCGGTATATAATTTCTTCGGTAGGTTTGAAGCCAGTTGGAATCTAGTTTCAGCTGATATTGTTCTGACTATCCTGCCCGTAATCGTAGTCTATTTAATCGGGCAGCGCTATATTGTGTCCGGCATGACATCTGGGGCTGTTAAAGGATAATAACTGGAGATGTTCATGAAATCACAAAATAATCTTTTGGCTGATCTACATGACTTTATATCCAGAGCGTTTGACTTGCCAAGATAAATCATATTCAGCTGCCATGCTCACAATGTAGACGAATTTCCCCACACGAAAAAAATGTCTCCTTTTCACTTTTCTGATAATAATTTCTTTCTTAGCAACACTCAAGGGCATATCCAAATAACGGCTTATCTACCAGGCTGCATTCGTATTCGTTATTCCACTAAACCTGAGTTTGAACCACATCAAAGCTTTATGGTGCAATTCGAGCCGCGACAACTCCCTTCATTGTCGGTGACAGAAAACCCTCAGTGGTATACAGTCTCAACATCGGACCTGTCCATTCAGGTTGATAAACGAACATTGGCGTTTATATACACAGATTCTTCCGGCAAACTCCTTGTCAAAGAACCTGATCGCGGCGGAAAGAAGTTAGAGTCAGTAGATGCAGTGATCAACATTTTTGATACGGATACAGAAATCCAGATGGAACATACCCCAGATGGTGAAAAAATACGTGCCCAAAGCCCAATAAGAACGGTCAAGAAAGCTGCCTACCAAGCGAAGTTGGAATTTGACTGGGCAGAAGGCGAGGCGTTATACGGGCTTGGGTCACATGAAGAAGGGATGTTCAATTTACGAGGCCAGAGTCAATATCTGTATCAGCAAAACATGAAGGTCTTCATTCCAGTGTTGATTTCTACGCGGGGGTATGGCCTAGTGTTTGATCAGTATTCACCGATGACTTTTCATGACGATGCCATTGGTTCATTCTTGTTGATGGATTTGGTTGATGAACTTGATTATTACTTTATCTACGGCCCTGAATTTGATCAAATTGTCGCCACCATCCGCACGCTGACGGGCACATCCCCCATGCTGCCTAAATGGGCATTTGGATATATCCAATCAAAAGAACGCTATGTCTCTCAGCAAGAATTACTCGACATCGTCAGGGAATACCGAGAGCGACACCTACCTTTAGACTGTATCGCCCTGGACTGGCAGTATTGGCCGGATAAACAGTGGGGACAAAAAACCCTGAGAGAGGATCAATTCCCGAACCCTCAGCAAATGATGCAAACTTTCCATGCCCTGAATGCCCATTTAATGGTGTCAATCTGGCCCTATATGAGCCCTGGGGGAGAAAACCGGCAAGAGATGCTTCAGAGCGGCTTTTTGTTGGGCAATCTCTCCACCTATAACGCGTTTAATCCCGAGGCGAGAAAACGGTTTTGGAAACAAGCACAGGAAGGGTTATTTGTGCATGGCATTGATGGGTGGTGGTGTGACTGTACCGAACCTTTTGAGGCAGATTGGCGAGGAGCGGTAAAACCTGAGCCAGAGGAACGGATGCAGATGAATGTCGGTGAGGCCAAAACATATCTAAATCCACTATTGGTCAATGCGTATTCCCTGCTGCATAGCCAGGGAATCTATGAAGGGCAGCGAAAATCAGGTTCAACGAAACGTGTGGTCAACCTGACGCGTTCGGGTTACCTGGGCCAACAGCGATATGCGACTGTGGTGTGGTCAGGTGATATTACCGCGAAGTGGTCTACCTTACGTAAACAAATCGCTGCTGGATTGAATTATTGCGTGACCGGGATGCCCTTTTGGACAGTGGATATTGGCGCGTATTTTGTCCAAAAACGCCTTGAATTTTGGTTTTGGGACGGTGATTATGATCGCGGAGTGGAGGACTTGGGATATCGAGAGTTGTTTGTACGTTGGTTCCAATTTGGCGCTTTCTTGCCGATGTTCCGCACCCATGGCACAGATACACCACGCGAAATTTGGCGTTTCGGGCAGCCTGGGGAGATGATGTATGAAGCTCTGGTCTTAATGCTGCGGCTACGCTACCGGCTTATACCTTATATCTACTCTTTAGCGGGTTGGGTCACCCATCACCATTACACCATGATGCGTATGTTGCCTTTCGATTTCCGGGATGATCCCAAAACATATGAAATCCGTGACCAGTTTATGTTTGGCCCCTCTTTACTCATCAACCCTGTTACCTACCCGATGTATTATAGTGTAAATTCAACGCCGTTAGAAAATGTAGAAAAAGTGCGATCAGTTTATCTGCCAGTAGGACCTGGTTGGTACGATTTTTGGACTGGCCAGTACTATGAAGGCGGTCAAACCATCCTTGCTGATGCACCCATCCACAAACTCCCGCTTTATGTACGCGCGGGCTCGATCCTGCCAATAGGCCCAGAGATACAGTATGCTGATCAATCCACTGATGAACCCCTTGGGTTACACATCTACTCAGGCCAGGACGCTGAGTTCGAGTTGTATTTCGATGAAGGCGACCACTACAACTATGAAAAAGGGGAATTTGCGACCGTTCGTATCGTTTGGAATGAAGCTTTGCAGCGTCTCACCTTACAAGAACGTAATGGAGCATATCCCGGTATGAAAAGTGCGATATGTTTTAATGTAACGCTTTTTTCAAAAGATGGAAGCCGTGAAAATTCGCACTTACTTAATTACAATGGCCAGAAGATTTCGCTAAACCTTGAGTGAAGTCTGGAAACTGATTATATAGTCCATGCATTAATGAATGTAATCTGCATGCTCTCTCCCAAGCGTATCATTCTTGGCGGTGGAGTTATGCATTAACCGAATCTAATAACTTATAATGAGAAAAGTTCTAATATTATTAAATAACTATATTCACTCACCAGATATTCTTGAACACATTGACGATGTTATCATCCCACCCTTTTTAGGCAATCACTCAGGTGTATTGGGGGCGATTGCTTTAGCTACTCTAGCGCTATGATGCTATTTATTACGTCCGAACTTTCTTATAAAGACGCACAATGATCATTTTCCCCGATGGACAGGACTACGAGTCACCTTTCCTTGCTTCATACTGCGCGGGTACAATTGGGTACTAATATGCTGAAATTGACTGTTGAATTTGGGCGATATTAGACGTAAAAGACGGCAAATTTTCCCTTTTCGACTGCATTTTTATCCATCGCACTGAAGAGGTCGCGGGTTCGAATCCCGCCAGGTCCACAAAATTTTATGCATTTTCCCATAAAAACCGGCTAATAAGCTGTTTTTTAGTTGTTTTTAGTTATTCTGAGGGGTCATCGCTTATTTTCTGTATTTGTTGCGCAGTTTTTTATTGTGAAATATTGCCTGTACAAATTCCAGGATTGTAAAAACATCTGTAAAGCTTCAAGATTAAAAGATTGGTCCTCGGGAATCAAGTTAAACAACTCTCGGGTTTTCTTCCGTGTTTTAACCCATGCTGAAACCTAACGCGAAAACCCTTGACTTTGGTTATTTTTTTTGCTATTATAATGTAAACGTTTACAATTATTTTTATATCCACCTGAGTAGAAATTACAGTTTTTCCCAAGTTATTGGTAAAAAAGAATTATTAATACCCTTATTGGCCCTAGAAACTGCGCATATTTGGACTATTAAAGGCTAAAAGACATTAACAAATAGAAAATCATGTAAACGCTCACATTTATGGACGAGAATAATCAAACTTCCAAAGTTACAATAGTTGATGTCGCTGCACAAGCACGCGTCTCGTATGCCACAGTCTCACGTGTAATCAACAATGATGTACATGTAAAAAAAGAAACACGGGATCGGGTTCTAAAGACAATGCAGCGCTTGGGATATGTCGCCAACCGTCAGGCACGTAGTTTAGCAGGGGGTAAAACAAACAGTATCGGCGTTCTTGTACCGGATCTGGGTACTGGCTATATTGGAGAAATCATACGAGGAATTGATGCTGAACTTGGATTGAAAGACATCGATCTCATCCTATATACAACTCACCGTACAGCCAGCAAAGAGGCCAGTTATGTAGCAAATCTGGCGAAAGGGATGGTGGATGGCCTGTTATTGGTATTGCCTCGCAGGCCAGCTGATTTCATCGGTACATTGACACAACGTGATTTTCCCTTCGTTCTGATTGATCACCAGGGAATTGGTCTGGATTGTCCTGCGGTGGGTGCGGCAAATTGGCAGGGGGGGTTCACCGCCACTGAGTATCTGATTAAGCTCGGACATCGACGAATCGGTTTCATCACTGGCTGGATGGACCTGGGGTGTGCTTTGGATCGGCTTGATGGTTATCGTTCAGCTCTTCGAACCAATCATATCCCTGAAGAGCCGGAATTGATTTATGAAGGTACCTTTTTCCAACCGGATGGCTTTACCGGAGCTTCCACTCTGCTTGACTTACCTAACCCCCCTACTGCAATTTTTGCCTCGAATGACGTCATGGCAATGGGCGTCATAGATGCTGTCCGTACCCGAGGGTTGCGAGTTCCAGAGAACATTTCTTTGATCGGCTTCGACGATATACCACAGGCTTCAATGATCCACCCTGCACTTACTACGATCAGCCAACCCTTGGAGAAAATGGGACGGGTTGCTACCCAAATGCTACTTGAGTTATTAAGTCAACCTCGAAAAAAGATTGGTCGAATCGAATTGCCCACAGAATTAATCATCCGCGAATCATGTCAGGCTCCATGGATGAATGGTTAAGATATTTTTCGTTTGCAGAAATAATTCATGAAAGGAGGAGGCATTACTGATACACAAAAAAGGCAATAGGCCCTTTCATTGTCAATGGTAATTTGAACTTATGAAGATGGAGAAATACCAAAATCTCACAAGGTTGTCTCAAGGAAGCTATTTATATACCACAGCATTCGTGAGGGAAGGTTGCAGCCTCGCTGTGATTTCTGCTCCAGAGACGGACGTGTAAGCACATCATTCCGATGTATGCGCGGGACGGGGACCATTGTTTTAGCTCCGGATGAGATCTTGGATGAGCTGATATTGATTTCTTCATGAGGTCGATTTGACCATTAGTTTACACCTGTAGAACAAATTTATTGTGCCAAGAGAAATAGGCATAATGAAAACTAATTCCTGGGATGATCATTGGGATGGACAGTATCGAAGTTACTAAAAAAAGTACAGAAAAACATGCGAGCTCGTGGATCAAAAAGCTAGCCACAATTTTAAAGTTCCGCGAAATGAATGTGGCCATCGCATTTTTGCTCCTATGCCTGTTCTTTTACTGGCAGAGATCGCATGTCTTTCTTAAACCTGCGAACCTGGCTGTCATTATGCGTTTCGTGGCTACCTTTGGGCTATTGGCCATTGGTGAGTTGTTTGTCATTATTACCGGTGGTATCGACTTATCTGTGGGATCAATGACAGCCCTTACAGGTGTGGTAGTAGCTACATTGATGGTCAAAGGAGTTGGTTCCATCCCGGCATTAAGCATTCCACTTTCTATCATCATTGTCATTATCCTATCAGGTCTCGTAGGACTCTGGCACGGCTTTAGCGTCACTAAAATGAATATCCCGCCTTTTATCATTACCCTAGGAACCTGGCTCATGGCAAGAGGTTTAGCGGCATATATAACTAGAGGCTACCCAATCGTCTTTGAATCGGACTTTCCTTTCCTGAGCCTTGGACAGGGGGAGATATTGCAGATTCCAATAATGTTCATAATCCTCGTGGTTTTAGCCCTTATCAGCTCCATTACATTGAATTCAACAACCCTGGGGCGACATATTTATGCTATTGGGGGTAATATTGAGGCAGCACGGGTATCAGGGGTTCATGTCAACCGGGTACGTATATTTAGCTATATCACAAGTAGTGTTTTAGCCTGCCTTGTTGGGATAATTTTAGCTTCTCGTTTAGGACAGGGCACACCCACCGTAGGTAGCGCTTATGAGTTATGGGCAATTGCTGCCGCGGTCATCGGGGGTACCAGTCTCTTTGGAGGCGAGGGATCTGTACTTGGTGTTATCTTAGGGGCTGCAATTATGGGGGTGATGATCAACGGGATGGTGCTCATCAATATTTCATCCTATTTGCAAAACGTGATCCTCGGTATTGTGCTGGTTATCGCGGTCACCTACGACACTTTACGAAGATATCGCAACAAATAGCCTGGGAATAAAGCCATGACAGAAAAGCCAATTGTTGAGATGGTGAATATCAGAAAGAGCTTTGGAGCTGTACAAGCGCTGCGGAATGTAGCCATAACGTTAAACCAAGGTGAAGTATTAGGGCTTGTCGGTGACAATGCAGCTGGTAAATCCACCCTGATGAAGGTCCTTAGCGGGGCTTACATTCCTGATGAAGGAGAAATACTGATTAATTCACAAAAGGTACATATCACGAACCCTGAAGACTCTCGCCGTTTGGGCATTGAGATGGTTTACCAAGACTATGCGCTGGTTAATAACCTGGATGTATCTGCGAATGTTTTCTTAGGGCGAGAGATAGTGAAATGGAAACTTGGTCCCATCGGAATGATGGACAAAAAAGCCATGGAAGAACAAGCACAAAGTCTTTTAGATCGCCTAAAAATCGAAATCGAAAGTGTACGCTTGAAGGTAGAGAACTTATCTGGCGGGCAACGTCAAGCTGTTGCCATTGGTAGAGCAACAGCCTTCGACGCCAAAGTCATAATCATGGATGAGCCAACTGCCGCCTTGAGTATAGCTGCGATTGGTAAAGTGCTTGATTTGATCAGAGAGCTTAAAAACCTTGGCAGTTCCATAATAATGATCAGTCACCGCATGGAGGATATTTACGAAGTGAGTGACAGAGTGATCGTACTTCGCCATGGTCGAAAGGTGGCAGATTGCCCTGTAAGCGGAGATATTCGAGAATTCCGTGAACAAATTGTATCGTATATGATCGGAGCCAGAGACGATTTCACAGAGATAATCACTGAATAAAAGACAGGAGGTGAGTTATAAAAAAATCATTCGATTGTACGCCTCAAATAAATAATATCAACAAATGTACCAAAAGAATAATAGGAGAATGAAATGAAGATTCTGAAACACCTAATTTATGTGATATTGATCACAGTCCTGCTTGTTTCTTGTGCCCCAGCGACACAAGCACCTCAAGAAACAGCAGCTCCCGCAGAAACAGCAGCTCCTGTAGAACCTGCTAAGGAATTCACTGTGGTTGTCATTGGCAAGTCAGTGCACCCTTACTGGAGTAATGTCGAGAAAGGTGTCATCGCAGCTGCCAAAGATCTGGGCTTGAATGCAGACCAGGCTATCTTCTTCGTGCCTCAACAGGAAGATGTCGCTGCCCAAATCGAGACCATGGAGACTTACATTGCTCAGGGCGTGACCGGCATCGCTATTGCTCCATCCGATCCCAACGCTCTTGAACCGGTAATGAAGAAGGCAGCCGACGCCGGAATCTTTGTCACTACTCTGGATACGCCGCCGGTTGATAATTCAGTCTCGCTGGTATATATCGGTACCGATAACTTCTCGGCTGGCAAATCAGCGGGAGAAGCGATGGCACAATTGCTACCCAATGGCGGTACAGTTGGAATCGGTCGTGGTTCTGACACAGCTCTGAATGCATTGCAACGAACCGATGGATTCCTAGAAGCTATTCAAGGGACCAGCATTGTAACCCTGGAACCAGTGAATGACCAGGAGGATGCTGCCCGCGCTCTCGAACTGGCCAATTCTGTTCTATCGGCTAACCCCGACTTAGCTGGAGCTTTTGGCGTATATGCGTACAATGGCCCCGCCTGGGCAACGGCTATCAAGGAAGCTAATCGGGTGGGAATGACCAAGCTGGTCTCCTTCGACGCCACCACCGACATCATTAACGGCATCAAAGAGGGCGTAATTGACGCCACTGTAGCCCAACGCGAGTTTGATATGGGCTATAAGTCGGTACAGCTTATCTACTTGATGTCTACGAAGGGCGTGGATGCGGCTAAGTCTGAGATGGGAGTGGTGGATGGCGTCATTGACACGGGTGTGGATATCATCACAGCTGCCACCCTCAAAGACTACGAGGCTGCCTTGGATGCCAAGGGCATCCCTCATGAATGGGATACCAAGGGTTGGGAACCTCCATCGCCAGCTGCACCAGTTACAGTTGAATGGTGGCATATTAGCACCCAGGACCCAGGTAAAACTCTCTGGCAAACTATGGCCGATGAATATATGGCTGCACATCCAAATGTGACGATCAATATAACCGTGCTGGAAAACGAAGCCTTTAAAACCAAGCTGACCACCGTCATGCAAGGCGGGACTCCTCCGGATATCTTCCAAAGTTGGGGAGGAGGTGTGATGAATGACCAGGCCAATGCAGGTATGCTCCTGGATATCACATCATATCTCGATGCAGACGGCGGAGCCTGGCGTAACAGCTTCGGCCAGGGCGCCCTGGCTGTATATGCCTTGGAAGGCAAGAACTACGGCGTGCCCTGGGATATGGGCATGGTTGGCTGGTGGTACAACAAGGACCTATTCGCCCAGGCCGGTATTACCCAGGTCCCAGCCACCTGGGACGAGCTCATCGCTGATGTCAATACCCTAAAAGCTGCCGGCATCACCCCCATATCCTTGGGTGAAAAAGACACCTGGACTGGTATGCATATCTGGTCATATCTCGCCACTCGTTTCTGCGGACAAGAAGGATTCCTCGCAGCTGCAAATCGAACTGGTGCTTTTACCGACCCTTGCTTTGTTGAAGCTGGCCAAAAGTTGCAGGAATTGATCGCCCTCGAACCTTTCCAACCTGGTTTCCTTGGCGCGAATCATGATGAAATGCAAGGCTATTTCGGCAACGGGAAAGCAGCGATGGAACTTTCGGGGCAGTGGGCTCCCTCCGTCGAATCTGCTCAATCTGCCGATGGGGTGGGTGTTGTCAATCTGGGCTTCTTTAGCTTCCCATCAGTCGAGGGAGGTGCCGGTAAAGCAACCGATGCAATGGGTGGCGGTAATGGTTTCGCCCTCGGTAAGGACGCCTCACCAGAAGCGGTTGACTTTGTCAAGTACCTGACTGCCCCAGAGCAGCAGGCACGCATGGCATCAGCAGGGATGGGCATTCCAGTCGTCAAAGGCGGCGAAACAGGGTTGACCGATCCCAATATGCTTTTAGTCCAGCAGACCCTAGCAAAGGCAGAATACTTCCAGCTCTATTACGACCAGTATATGCCTTCAGCGATGGGATCTATCATCAATGACGCGGTTGCCGGTTTATACGCTGGCACAAGTACGCCTGAGCAGGTTGCCCAGGCAATTGAAGACGGCGCCAAGCAAGTTTTTGGTAAGTGAGCCTGTTTTTTAAAAGTATGGGGGTTGGGTAAAAATCCAACCCCCATTGAATTTACTTATCGAGTGCAAGTAACCTGTGCACCTTCATCTACTTATAATATGGTATTCAAGAGATCTCTACCTCTCACCTTGCACCGGCCAATCAAGCCAGCAGGTTAAGTGAGCGTACCCAATAATTATTACCACAATCTCAGTGTCTCGGTGGTATCCTTACTGTTAATATAACAAAGGAGAGTGCTCATGAGTACACCCCAGGTCATAAAAACCCCAATGAAGTGGCAACAGCGTATTGACCCTCCTAGGCGTATTCAAGACTACCTGACCATATTTCTATTTTTACTGCCGGCATTTATTATTTTTTTCCTTTTTATTATTTATCCTATCATTCGAGCCGCTTATTTTTGTATGTTCAATTGGAACGGCATGGGGCCAGCCACGATTTTTGTCGGCTTGAATAATTTCAAGCAGATCCTGAGCGATCATGTCTTCATGAAATCAATCGGGAATTGTCTGATAATCGTGGTCCTCTCCCTTGCCATCCAGCTGCCTCTAGCTCTGATGTTGGCTATTATGGTGGGACGTGACCTGCCTGGCCGGGCTTTCTATCGGGCAATATTTTTTATGCCCTATGTACTTTCCGAAGTCATCACTGCCATCATCTGGATGAGTCTCTTCAGCCCAGATCCAGAGCGGGGCTTTATCAATGCATTATTAGTCCTTATCCCGGGTGTGCAGGCCCAAAACTTCCTGGGCGATATACACCAGGTTATGGCCTGCATTTTTATCGTTCTTACCTGGAAATACTTTGGGTTACACATGCTGTTATATATGGCCGGTCTGCAGAACATTCCCAAGGAAATTGAAGAAGCGGCTATGATTGATGGTGCCAACCGCTGGCAGACAATTCGCAATGTTACCATCCCGTTGCTTGGCAGCACCATCCGCACCACCGTCCTACTTTCCGTCCTGGGTTCGCTGACCCAGTTCAACCTGATCTGGATTATGACCAGGGGAGGGCCGGTTAACGCCAGCGAAGTCATGTCGACCTACATGTATCGCTACGCTTTCATCCGTTTCCAGTTGGGATATGGCTCAGCGGTGGCGTTGGTCATGCTAGCAATCTGTCTTATCTTTTCTATAATGTACTTGAGATTGGCTCGCCAGCCAGATTATCTAGGCGGCGTATAGAAAGGAGCCTATATGGTCACTGTAAATCCTCTAAAACGAAACGTGATCAAAAAGAAGTTACCCAGGTTTTTACAGTACCTCGTACTTTCAATTATCACATTGATTGTCCTGGTTCCTATCGTGATCATGGTCTTTGGTGCCCTGAAGACGCGCGGCGAAATGTTTGCCCATCCATATACCCTCCCTATTCCTGCTCATTGGGAAAACTTTGCTGTGATTCTAAAAACGCCTTCATTTTGGATCTTGATGCGCAATAGCTTGGTTGTCATGCTGGGGTCAACAGGTGGTGTATTGATCGTTTGCAGTCTTGCGTCGTTCATTTTCGCTCGTATGCAATTCCGCGGTAAAGACTTTGCTTTCAACTTTCTCATCTTGGGGCTCATGTTTCCGATCACCGTTGCCATCATGCCAGTCTACCTCGTGGTTCGCCAGATGCATCTGATTGATACCTTCCTGGCAGTGATCCTGGTGCAAACTGCTTTTGGAATATCTGGTAATATGCTGATCTTGCGTGGTTTTTTCACCTCCATCCCAATGGAATTGCAGGACGCAGCTTACATAGACGGTTGTAATCCATTCGGTTTTTTCTGGCGTATCCTGCTCCCACTGGCGCGCCCGGCTTTGGCAGCCATTGGAGCATTGACCATGATCGTCAGCTGGAATGATCTGCTTACTCCCCTGGTTCTTCTTAACAGTGAGTCCCTCTGGACTTTACCACTCGGCACCATGCAATTCCAGGGGCAATACAGTTCAGATATGGCATTGACTGCAGCTTTCGTAACATTAACCGCCGTACCGGCGATCCTTTTTTACCTGTTCGCTGAAAGGCAGATTGTATCTGGCCTCACCGCAGGTGCACTTAAAGGCTGATTTTAAGAGAATACGGGAAATGTTTGTCACTCAAGTTTTTCTCGATAAACTGTCGGTTATCAGCCATCTTCATACACAGGGAAGAGCAAATAATGCCACATCATACTTCTAAGTTCAAGTGTACGATACCACATATCTCACTTCACAGCCCACAACCACTTTCGGAATGAAGGAATTTTTATGGCACAACCTGCATATCTCGATCCTAATATTCCCGTTTACGAACGTGTCCAAGATTTACTTTCGCGCCTGACGCTTGACGAAAAACTCGGGCAATTTATGCATTCTGCAGACGGCATCCCTCGCCTGGGGATAGCTCCTTATAATTTCTGGAGCGAAGGACTGCATGGTGTGGGCCGTAATGGCCGTGCCACGGTCTTTCCGCAAGCTATCGGTATGGCAGCTACTTGGAATCCACCGCTGGTGAAAGCCATCGCTGCGGCAATCGGTGACGAAAGTCGTGCCAAATACCATGAAGCCCTGCGAACCAAGGGTAAGACCGACCTGTACCAGGGATTGACTATCTGGTCTCCTAATATCAACATATTTCGCGACCCACGCTGGGGGCGGGGACAAGAGACCTGGGGAGAGGACCCGCTGTTGACCGGAGAAATGGGCACAGCTTATGTAAAAGGGCTGCAGGGAGATGATCCAAAATATCTGAGAGTTGCTGCCTGCGCTAAACACTTCGCAGTACACAGCGGGCCCGAGAAATTGCGTCATAGCTTTAACGTAGACGTCAGCCGCCGAGATCTGTATGAGACTTATTTACCAGCATTTAAGAAATTAGTCATTGAAGGGAATGTCGAAGCCGTGATGGGTGCCTATAATCGCGTGCTGGGCGAACCGGCCTGTACCAGCAAATTACTCATACAGGATATTTTACGTGGTGAATGGGGCTTCACCGGGCATGTAGTCTCTGATTGTTGGGCGCTGACCGATGTTCATGATGGTCACCACTACACCTCTGGCCCTGTCGAGACTGCTGCCTTGGCACTTAAAACCGGATGTGATCTCTCATGTGGCTGTACCTTTGACCACCTAAGCGAAGCGCTCGAGCAGGGGCTGATTAAACAAGCTGACATTGATCAGGCACTTTCCCGTGTCCTGACCACTCGCTTTAAGTTGGGCATGTTTGATCCACCGGACCAGGTGCCTTATGCTGCTACACCTATATCGGTAGTGGGCTCTAAAAAGCAACGTGACCTAGCCTATCGTGCTGCGCTCCAGTCGGCGGTGTTACTTAAAAACAAGAATAAGGTTCTACCCATTGGGCCTCTAGTGAAAAGCATTTTCATCACCGGCCCAGCAGCTGCCTGTTTGGATGTATTGTTGGGGAATTATTATGGCATTAATGATAAAATGACCACCTTAACGGAGGGGATTGTAGGGCGGACGCCTGAGGGAATTAAGCTGGAGTACCGACCTGGCTGCTTATGGATACATGAAAGTACCACTCAAAAGAACCAGGCTGAAGACGAAGCTATGAGCGCTGACCTTACTATTGTATGTGCCGGAACCTCCCCACTCATGGAGGGTGAGGAAGGTGAATCGATCTTGGCTGCGGAAAGTGGTGACCGTACGCAGATCGAGCTGCCTATGGTACAACAGACATTTATTCGCAAGCTAGCTGGGCTTGGAGCGCGTACTGTTTTGGTCCTCACCGGTGGCAGCCCAATCGCACTGGGAGAAATCGCTGAGATTGTTGATGCCATTTTATTCGTCTGGTACCCAGGCCAGGAAGGTGGGCACGCTGTAGCCAGCCTACTCTTTGGGGATTCATCCCCGAGCGGCAAGCTGACCATCACCTTCCCCAAGGCCACTGCCGACCTGCCGCCCTTCGAAGACTATTGTATGACTGGGCGTACCTATCGCTATGCCACGCACGAACCACTTTTCCCGTTCGGTTTTGGTCTATCTTATACTTATTTTGAATATCACGATCTTAAAATCATCCCTCCCGTTGATCCGGCGATCGGTTTTCGGGTAGCTGTAACGCTTAAGAATACAGGTTCTGTCTCTGCGGACGAAGTTGTACAACTTTATTTTAAAGCGCTTGAAACTCGCTTACCCGCGCCCCTTAGCCAGTTGATCGCCTTTCAAAGGGTAAACCTCAAACCCGGGCAAATCAAAACCGTTAATTTCTACATTAAACCTGAAATGCTTATGCTCGTCGATGAAGAGGGTCAGTTTAAGTTGGAACCCGGCAAATATCAATTAACGGCAGGCGGTTGCTCACCAGGTGCTCGCGGAGAGGAGCTTGGCGCTCCGCAGCCAGTCAGTGAAGAATTTCAAATCTCATAATTACGAAGGCAAGGAGCTCATATGTCTGATTATTTACCGAAACCTGAACATAAATTTACATTTGGCCTATGGACTGTTGGCAATCGTGGTGCAGACCCGTTTGGCAGTGCCACTCGTGAACCAATATCCCCTGCCCAGCTAGTTTACCTGCTTGGAGAAGTAGGTGCGTATGGGGTCAATTTCCACGACAACGATTTGATCCCGATCGATGCTACACATGTTGAAGCTGAAGCTATTAAGAAAGGCTTCCGAAAAGCCCTGGAGGATACAGGGTTAGTGGTTCCAATGGCCACCACCAATTTATTCAGCGACCCGATTTTCAAGGATGGCGCATTTACCAGCAATGATGTGAAGGTACGCGCCTATGCCCTCCAAAAGACGATGAAGGCTATCGATCTGGGTGTGGAATTCGGCGTAAAAACCTATGTCTTCTGGGGTGGGCGCGAGGGAACGGAAACAGATTCTGGTAAAAGTGCAGTCGAGTCGATCAAACGTAGCCGTGAGGCGATGGACTTCCTATGTGAATATGCCATCCACAATAAATATGATCTCAAATTTGCCCTGGAAGCCAAACCGAACGAACCACGTGGAGATCTCTATAATCCGACCACAGGACACATGCTGGCGTTTATTGCTACTCTCGATCACCCGGAAATGGTTGGCGTTAACCCAGAGGTAGCGCATGAACATATGGCCGGCATCAACTTTATGCACGGGGTAGCTCAGGCTTGGGAAGCTGGAAAGCTCTTCCACATCGACCTTAACGATCAATATCCTGGTCGCTATGACCAAGATCTTCGCTTTGGTTCACGCGATGTTAAAGCTGCTTTCTTCCTGGTCAAATTCCTGGAGGATGTGGGTTACACTGGCAGCCGTCACTTCGATGCCCATGCTTACCGAACTGAGGATATCGAGGGCGTCAAGGATTTTGCGCGTGGCTGCATGCGTACCTACCTCATCCTGAAAGACAAAGCCTTCCAGTTCAATGCCGATCAAGAGATACAGGCACTACTTGCCGAAATCAATACGAATGATAGTGAGTTAGCGTCCTCCTTAGGCAAGTACACACCCGAAAAAGCCACGGCACTAAAAGAGCGATCCTTTGATCGCAAATCAATCTCCGATCGAGGTCTGAAATATGAACGTCTAGACCAACTAACCATCGATTTACTTCTCGGTGTTCGATAAACAATTAGTAAAGATGAGCATAAGAAGCTATTTCCTCGGGATCGATACATCCACAACCAGTAGCAAGGCGTTATTGATTGATGATACCGGCGTAGTGGTGGCGGTAGCCTCGTCTCCACATACACTACAAACGCCCCGGCCACTATGGTCTGAACAGGATCCGGCAGAATGGTGGCAGGCAGCCTGTATAAGTATCCGTTCGGCTTTGGATAAGGCAGGTGTGAAAAAGGAAGCTATTGCAGCTATTGGTTTAACCGGGCAGATGCATGGGCTGGTTCTGCTAGATGAGGCGAGCAAGGTACTGCGTCCTGCTATTTTATGGAACGACCAGCGAACCCAGGAGCAATGCGATGAAATTCACCGGCGCATCGGACGAGAAAAGTTCATACAGATTACTGGTAATGTAGCCTTGACCGGTTTTACTGCACCTAAAATCCTGTGGGTCAAGGAAAATGAACCGGAGATCTATGCCAAAGTTGCTCATGTACTTTTACCGAAGGATTTTGTTCGCTATAAACTAACCGGCGCTTTCGCCATGGATAAAGCTGATGGATCTGGCACAGTCTTACTCAACCTGAAAGAACGAAACTGGTCTGGCGAAGTTTTATCCACACTAGGAATTCCTCAAAGCTGGATGCCACCACTATATGAGGGACCACAGATAACCGGCTATCTGACATCAGCTGCTGCTTCAGCTACTGGGCTGAAGGCTGGTACACCGGTCGTAGCTGGTGGTGGCGATCAGGCAGCGCAGGCTGTTGGTGTAGGCGCGGTAAAGCCAGGCATCATCGGGTTGACCGTGGGCACCAGCGGTGTGGTCTTTGCCTCAACACCTGCCGCACTGATTGAACCCGAAGGCCGATTGCATGCTTTCTGCCATGCTGTACCGGGAATGTGGCACTTCATGGGAGTGATGCTCTCCGCGGCAGGCAGTTTGCAGTGGTACCGCGATACCCTTGCTGCGGGTATGAGTTTCGATGAACTGCTGAAAGAAGCCGAATCTGTTCCCGCGGGCAGCGAAGGATTACAGTTCCTGCCCTACCTGAGCGGTGAACGGACCCCGCACCCCGACCCATTAGCACGCGGTGCTTTCATTGGCCTGACTTTGAGGCATGGGCGTGGACACATGACCCGTGCCGTCCTGGAAGGTGTAGCTTTTGGCTTAAAAGACATCTTTACCCTGATACAAAATGCTGGGTTAGGAGCAATTGATCAGGTACGCGCTTCAGGTGGTGGAACAAAGAGTGCTTTATGGAGGCAGATATTGGCGAGTGTCCTCGAGGCTGAATTGACTACGCTTGGCGTTATTGAAGGAGCCGCGTATGGCGCAGCCTTACTAGCAGGTGTCGGTGCAGGCGCCTGGCCGGATGTGGTGACTGCCTGTTCTAACATAGTAAAGACGGAAAAAATCACCCATCCAAATGAAGGGCAGGTTATGATCTATCGTAACATGTATCCACTTTTTCGCGAATTGTACCCAGCGCTAAAATCTACTTTTCATAAGATGAAGTGAATTTTAGAGAATAACAATGCGTAAGTATTTATTGAAATATCCTTTTGGGAGTTTAGTTCACTGATGTTGAGGATATATAGCTGCAAGTCAGTAATAGCAAGCCTTTGGAAGGTTGCTTGCACAGAAAAAGGGGTTACTCTATTAGGATAGGTAATAATATTATTTTTCTTGACCGAAAATGTTATTTTTTGGAGAATAATTGTGTATTTTGACTTTCCACTTGAACAATTAAAGGTCTATAAGCCAGATCGTCAAGAACCAGACGACTTCGACGCATTTTGGTCTGAAACCATTGCCCAGGCAAGAGAGTTCTCACTAGCTGCACAGTTTAAGCCAGTAGATTATCGACTTCGAACACTTGAAACCTATGATGTCACATTCAATGGCTATGGTGGCCAACAGGTGAAGGGCTGGTTCCTTCTGCCACGACAACGGATGAAGTTGCTCCCATGTATCGTTGAATTCGTTGGCTATGGAGGTGGCCGCGGATCTCCATATGATTGGCTTTTATGGAGTAGCCTCGGATTTGCTCACTTGATCATGGATACGCGTGGACAAGGAAGTGCATGGCTTCAAGGTGATACCCCAGATTTTCCAAGTGAAGGCTCCAACCCTCATTTTCCTGGTTTTATGACCTTAGGAGTTCTAGATCCAAAAACATATTACTACCGGCGTGTTTTTACAGACGCTGTGCGTGCAATTGACGCAGCTAGATGCCATCCGTCGGTTGATAAAGCTCGAATTGCTGTCACGGGTGCCAGTCAGGGAGGTGGTATCTCGTTAGCAGTGAGCAGTCTCGTACCCGATGTAGCTGCAACCATGCCAGATGTTCCATTTCTCTGTCATTACCGACGTGCAATCGAGGTTACGGATGAATATCCGTACTCAGAAATTGCCCACTATTGTAAGATTCATCGAGATCAGGTAGATACTGTATTTAACACCCTGTCATATTTTGATGGGTTGAATTTTGCCGTGCGGGCGCACGCAGAAGCACTCTTCTCTGTTGGATTGATGGATATGACCTGTCCTCCTTCGACCGTATTCGCTGCCTATAATCATTACGCTGGTTCAAAGCAGATCAGGATCTGGCCATATAATGATCATGAAGGTGGAGAGAATTTTCAAACCATTGAAAAGATTAAATTCCTGACTGAACTATGGGGGACAGAGATTTTATAGTTTCCATCTAAAAGAATAAAGCAGCGGCTCAAAATAATGCCCTGGCAGCTGAATCGCTTAATTCGTTTTTTGATAGGTGTGTGCGGCTTTACCTCACGAGTTGTCGGAAACGGACCAACCTCTTGACTTTGGAATAATCGTATCTTTATATAATCTTCTTCATTCGCGTTAAAGCGATTTATCTCCCCCTCAGGACAGGGTTGCAGGTTGAATTTCCTCCTTCATGCTGTGTGCAACCGTGTGCAACCATGTGCAACTTGATTACACAACGGAGATGGGTTCATCGAGCATCACTTGATTTAGTGTCAGCAGATTATCAATCATCTCAGCAGCTTCGTCTTGCTTTTTTGGTAAAAGATAGCCATAAACATCTGTCGTGATCGATGTTCGCGTATGGCTCAACCACCGAGAAACGATTTATATGTTCCATTTAAAGTGCAATATGATGCCATTGGATTGAACCCCGAATTCTCAGATTATCAGCGTGTAGCTAATAAGCACTCCTTCGACTTGCCGGTCTCTAGAGGCTCATCCTACCGCAGCTTGCCTTTTTCAACCATCAAAATTGCGCTTGCGAGTTGAATCTACTTTTAAAAAAATTGTAAAACTCGGCTCAAAATAATTAATTCCAATGTAT
Source organism: Anaerolineales bacterium (assembly GCA_049287485.1). GTDB lineage: Bacteria > Chloroflexota > Anaerolineae > Anaerolineales > UBA4823 > FEB-25. The sequence goes on along the minus strand of JBAQFX010000143.1, from coordinate 256 downwards.
TCTCTCGGATTTATCCTCAGGTCAGTCAACACCCGTTAACAGCAATCAACCCTCTGGGTAATCGACACTTGGGGAGAATATTCAATTGTTGTCATAACCCCTATGTTCACAATTGATCTTCTTACCATCCTTATCATTGGGACCTTCAAAATTTTCTTTGATAATCATTTCACCCGCCTGCTCATGAAATGAGTGTAAACAAAAAGACCCGCTTCTAGGTTAAGAGACGGGCTTGGGTAGGTAGGACGATATAATA
>JBAQFX010000142.1:0-2165 GCA_049287485.1 Anaerolineales bacterium | reverse complement strand
GAATTACCAGATCGATCAGGTATACCAGAAATCAAGACAACTATCAGAAGCAATCGACCAGGCAGCAATTCCCCCAACATTTGAAGCTTTTCACCAATTATTGGCTGATGCAGTAAACGCATATTTGGATGCCAGCAGTCAGGTCTCCCAATGGATCAGTGAACCTGGGGAGGAGAATCGGCAATCTGCTGAGACTGCATTATCAACGGCCCATGAGCTGCTTAATCGCCTGTACGCTAATCCATGGATCGAGGTGAAGCCATGAACATACGTGAGCATGATGACCTGGAACTGATGAGCATGCGAAGATTAAGTGACAGCCTGGAAGCTACCCGGATGATGCTGATTCAAGCGCAGAAAATTACCCAAGATACGCAATCTGCCCTGATCAGCCTGGCGACTGAATTTTGCGGGCAGGAGCTGCAGAAACGACAAGAGGAGAATGAAGACCTATATCAGCTCTCACCAGAAGAGCTGGCTGCTATGCTGAGAAGCCGCTTCAAGAGTTTAAAGCTTGGCTCCTCGAATGGTGCAGCAGCTCAACTATCCGAAGCCAATCGCATCCTAGGTGAATTGCGAAGCGAGTTGGAATCCCAGCGCAACCGGGCAGATCAAGCACAGTTGAAAGTTAACCAGCTGGAGAAACAGGTGCACGTTTTGGAACGCACGTTGGAAAATGAACGCCATGCACCGCAATCAGTCGAAAAACAAGCAACACACGCACCAGTTAAGGCTGATCAAACGAGTGATGATGCGGCAGCTTTCGAAACCTGGTTCACAAAGTGGCAGGCTGAAAATCACAATTGGGAGCGGGATCGAGAAGTCATCATGACCGTAGGCAAAACCGGCTTATCCATATCCACAGAATTAGAGGAAGCAGTCGCCAAGGAGAAAGAGATTAGCCCACGCACCATTCGTCGGGTGTTTGTGGAGTGTGTGAAGGAAGGACTCCTAGCGAAAGTAGCTACCGCTTCTATTGAGGGCCGTCCCCCCAAGGATTACACCCTGACCGATAAAGGTAAATGGCTTTACCGGGTGATAGCCGGCGAGGAACCGAAAGTATCGGGGCGTCAGGAACTACTTAAGGCACACAGATCTGACCGGCACCTAGCGCTGATCCTGAAAACCGCAGAAAAGTTAATCGGACTGGGGTATGAAGTGGAACGGGAACCATTACGAATGCAATTAGACGAGAACCGTTTCTATCTGCCTGACCTGGTGATCAAAAAAGACAACGAAACATTTTATCTTGAAGTGGAAACTGGTGAGAAGGAAAAGCAAAGCCTCTCCCAGAAGTGGGAGAATGCCCTGACGGCTAGCGGGAGGATCTGCGTGGCCACCGACAACATGGCCACCCTACGGCGCATCCAGGGTAGCATCGCCCAGTGGTCGGTCTTTGAGGGAAGACGTGTGAAATTGTATATCACTAGCCTGGTCACATTGAAGGAAAAGAAGATTGGAGATAGTCCCTGGTATGCGAACAAAGAATACGCCCCCGATTAGCTCTTGTCCAAAAGGACAAATGATTGGCAGAAATATAGAGAAAAATGTCCAAAACAGGATTAAACCTGTCCTAAACTCCAATTCTCAGTGTCCAAAACCTTGTTATGGGTGTCCGAAATCCTGTAAAAACGTGTCCATAACGCTTTTGGACGTCCAAAACATTGGATGTTCCGTTAAGGAGTCATTTCGGTCAACAGTTAGACACCACTTTCGTTATTCTGTATTCAGGTCAACACAATTCTAAAAAAGCCTCCATCACGTTGACACATACACACATGTATGTGTATAATTGGTGGAGAGGTAAGTGATGAATAAGATGCACAGAGCGCAAATCCTTTTGGAACCTGATCAACACCAAAAACTGGCAGAGATTGCCCAGCAAGAGGGCACCAGCATCTCAGAGATCGTCCGAACCGCGGTGCAAGAGTGGTTGGATGAACGGAAAGACGATGAGATTTTACGCCAGCGTCTGGAAGCCTTGGACCTGGTTGACCAGCATCGACAAGCCATCCTGGCCCGACGTAAAGGCAAACCACTGGAGATTGATCTTGCAACAACCATCGAGCAGGTGAGAGGCGAACGGGATAATGAGCTCATCGACAGTGCCACCAAACATCGTAATTGACGCTAATATCGCTGTCAAAGCGATCCTGCCAATCGAA
>JBAQFX010000141.1:0-5405 GCA_049287485.1 Anaerolineales bacterium | reverse complement strand
GCTTATATGCGTCCGTGCCTGGATATTTTCCTGTACGACCGTGAAAGTGGTGAGACCAAGCGTATCACTCAAAGCGTGGAGGGAACGGCAGCAAACGGAGACAGCTTCTCGCCGACAGTCTCTACGGATGGACAATGGGTAGCATTCTGGTCAATCGCCAACAACTTAGTGGACGGGATGCCAAAAAAGTGCGAGGCTGGAGTGAGCATTACATGCCTCTTTATATATCTTTACAACCAAAATCGTGGAAAAATCGAGCAAATTCCCATTGGCTTTACAACCATGGGCTATGTGAACAGTGTTGATCGGATTAGTTTATCTACAGATAGTCGTCTTGTGGGCTTTACGGTTATAAAGGATGAGATGGGTCAGATTCTACTGGGTGAAGATCAAGTTTTATTGCCTGTGCCTGGTAATCCGAAAAACTCGATCGGCTCTACACCATCAGTAGTGAATTGGAACAGCACCGAAGCCATCGTATATGACCGCGAGACGGGAAAATATGAGCTGGAAAACCAGACCCAAGATGGTATCCTCGGAAATGGAGATTCTTCCTCGCCTGTCCTTTCAGCGGATGGTCAATATGTAGTTTTCAGCTCAGCATCAACCAACCTTGTCGTTGGCGATGGCAATGGATTTGCAGATGTTTTCCTGCGAGATCGAATAACTGGGAAGATCGAGCTTATCAGCAATGCGCCGAATGGGAGTCCGGGTAATGGTGAGAGTGGGCGTTCTGGCTGGAGTGGACCTTTTTACAGCCTGGAGATTTCAGAAGACAGCAGATATATTGTCTATGGTTCTCTCGCTACCAATTTAAGTAATTCAGTGCCGATTAAGTGTAACCCAACTGGGTTGGTATGCAATTTTCTATACCTTTATAACCGAGAGACCAATAGCACAGAATTGATCAGCGATCTGCCTACCTATGATTTTGCGTACTTTCCCCAAATTTCCGCTGACGGGCGTTGGGTAAGCTTTATGCAATGGGTAAATAACTGCACAAATTATCAGTTTCAGTGTTCCGATGTGATGCTTTATGACCGGCAGCAGGCATGGACGTCTAACCTGACGAAATCTGGCGAGGGCATTCTGCAGCTTCCCTGGACCTACATGGGCAACCTGGATGTTCCGGCAGAAATTTGGGAACGGAATGCATTAACTTTTTCACCCGATGCCAGTTTATTAGCTTTGGCAGGCAATGACTCTAAGGTCAGAATTTGGCAGGTATCTGCCGGTGTCAACCAATATCGGAAAAGGAATCCATACCTAACCCTGGAAGTGAGTAATAGAGAATATTATACAAGTGTCGCTTTTTCTTCGAACGGTCAATGGCTGGCTGCAGGTACGACCACGCCTAATGTGTTCATATGGAAAATCCCAGAAGGCAGATTAATTTATACACTGGAAGGTAACACCGGTCCGATAAAAGATTTAAAGTTCTCTCCGGATGGGAACCAGCTGGTTGTTTCAAGTAATCAGGAAGCCGAAATATGGCAGGTCGAAAGCAGACAGCTGGTAAGAGTGAATAGTTTCTCTTACGGAATGACTTCGGTATATGATGTTGCCATTTCTTCAAAAGGTGATTTAATTGCCTCGGCACGGGGAGATGGTACCGTGTGGCTACAATCCATTCCTACAGGGCAGGTAGTCGGGCGTTTGGGAGGAAGCCTGGTTGCCGTAAGCGATATGGCTTTTTCATTGGATGGTTCGTTACTCGCTACAAGGTCGATGGAAGGGAAGATCAATTTGTGGCATATCATTGGGCTTGAACCTGATGCATTATCCATCAGCCCACTTTATACTATCTGGATAGATAACCTGTATGGACCAATGTCATTTTCACCAGATAACCGGTATCTGGTATCCAGCAGCATCGTCGGCGGGATGTTGTTATGGGGTGTAACAGATGGAAATATATACACTCTCTCGTCACCAATTCAAGATGGGCGTCTGGATAGCCTGGCTTTTTCGAACCTTGGAGATAAATTGGCCGCGACGATTGTTAACGGGGATATAGCGATCTGGGGTACACAAGCTGGTTCCTCATCCACCTACTTTATCCATGCATTGTGGGATGATTATGGTGATTCAGGACCTATGCCTTCAGCTACAGCGAATGATATTCTGATGCTTCGTGAGCCTGAGGGGCTATCAGTGAAAGAGCATTTAAGTCTCAATCAAGCTGCAGCAGACCTGGATTTTCCTTTGTTGGTTCCTACTCGTCTACCAGAAAATATAAGCTTTCAAGATGCCAGAGTTAATTTAGACGGGAGCGCCTGGTTGGAGTATGATGCTTCCGATCAGGGAGGGGTTCAGGCTGGATTATATATTTACGAACAAGTTATAGGAAACGCAGACCCTCCAACCATGACCGTCGGTGGCAGTGCGGCGATTACTCAAATTCCTTTGATTACACCCTCTGGCATGGATCTAGCAGAATATGTACAGGGTGATTGGAGCTGGTCTCGTTACTATAATTCCCAAGATCACTCCCACACCGATAGTTGGGATTGGGATATGATAATACCTACTCAGCGGCTACGCTGGCAGCAACAAGGTATTTTTATTGCTATGTACTACCAGGTAAGTCTTCCATCAAGACGAGTGATAAACCAACCTGTGAGTGACGAATTTGTTCCGCTGGATAAGTTATTAACTCAACAGGATTTAGTACAAATCGCAATGGGGATGAAGCCATTCGATGGAATAAATACAGGGATCACACAAAATTCGATTGGGCTGGGTACCATAAATTCTAATAATTTATTTAACACCATGGGGAATGGTCATACTGATCTACTCTTACCGAAGCGGCAAATCATCACGAATGGGGCGATAGTGATTGAATGAGATCGAGGAAGGTATTCTACCTATAATCAAGTCTTATTGGGCTATTCGAGGCTGTAACGAGCATTCGCCTGCGACAGAGGGACAGAAAAGGATGGTGATGGAATGGAAGAAGGGACGATAAGCATTTCGACAGAGCTGGACCCTGAACGACAGAGACGGGCGAAAGAATACGCCCGGATCAACCGCCGGTTGATGGTGGTCGATTTGCTGATTGGCGGAGTGTATTTATTAGCCTGGCTGGTGTTTGGCTGGTCTGAGCTATTAAAAAGGTGGATGACACAATTCAGCAACAACGATTGGCTATTATTGCTTCTGTATGTCTTGATTCTAGGAGGGATTTTATTCTTGATCAACTTACCTCTCTCGTACTACCAGGGATATATCCTGCCACATAAATTTGAACTTTCGACACAAAAAATATCAGGCTGGATCATCGATCAAATCAAAGGTATCCTGCTGGGGGGAATTTTTGGGATGATCGTATTGGAGATCATTTATGCCGTCCTGCGGGCATATCCGACTTTATGGTGGTTATGGGCTGCGATCATCCTACTTATTTTTAATGTCATACTGGCGAACCTGGCGCCTATTTTACTCATGCCGCTGTTCAATAAATACGTCCCACTGGGGGATGAGCATTCAGATTTGGCAGATAGGTTGCTGCAACTGGCAAAACGATCTGGCACGTATGTGAGAGGGGTATTTAAATTCGATATGAGCAAACGGACGAAACAGGCCAACGCAGGCTTAACCGGCTTAGGAAACACCAGGCGCATTATCATTGGTGATACTCTATTGAATGAATTCTCCCCAGATGAGATTGAGACCATCATGGCCCATGAATTAGGTCACCAGGTGAATAAGGATATTCCGTTAGGGATCTTTTTTAGTAGCATCACCACATTGGTTGGGTTATATCTGGCTTCCGTGGGCTTAAATTGGGGGGTACGTGTGATGGGTTTTAACGATATTGCTGATATAGCTGCATTTCCACTGTTCTTATTCGTGCTTGGGTTGTATAGCCTGGTGACGATGCCATTGGAAAATGGTTTCTCACGCTGGCGTGAGCGACGGGCAGATGATTATGCTTTATCACTAACCCATAATGGGAGCGCTTACGCCTCCGCTTTGCGGAGATTGGCGGACCAGAATCTATCGGATGCAGACCCGGAATCATGGGTGGAGTGGCTATTATACTCTCACCCCGCTCTGGGGAAACGGATTGCCATGGCTGAGCGTGATGCGGAACTTCATCCGCAAGGGAGATAAAAAAAGAGACGCAATTGAGCGTCTCTCGTTTGAATTCATCGGTGAATCACTCATTGGGGATGATGATCCACAGAACCAGGTAGAGTGTGAATCCGGGCACACCACCGGGTATCAGGGCGATCAGAAAAGCCAGGCGGAACCAGAAGGCGCTAATACCAAAGAAATCTGACAGACCTCCACATACACCGGCGAAGATACGATTATGCCTTGAGCGGCGTAAGAGTTTGTGTTCTTCAGGGGACATATTCAACCTCCGTAAAAATCATCCAGTTTATTTCTATACTCAATTATCCATACGCACAGATGCAGGATAGGTTGCAGCCTTCGTCGTTACCACTTATTCCAATGGATGATTTCATCGAGAGGTCGTCTACCACCTTTCTTTGGTTTTTGGATTAACAAATCTGTGTCTTGCGGATAACCAAATGAAATAGCAATGCGTAAAAACATGTCGTCAGGAAACTTCAGTAATTCACGTGCCTTATCGGGCTGGTAAATCGAGGCAATACACGAACCTATGCCAAGTTCCCAGGCTGCCAACTGCATGTATGCGGCTGCCTGACCAATATCGAACATCAGCTGGAATTTCTCACCGGGATCAAGATGGATGATAGCCACACCCATTGCAGCTCGAGCCAAATGACCGGCAAAAGTACCACATTCGGATAACTTTACAAGCATAATACGGTCGGTGATGGCAATAAAATTCCATGGTTGGGTATTCTTGGACGATTGAGCCCGGCGGCCAGCATTGAGGATGGTCAGTATATTTTCTTGTGAAATAGCCTGACCGGAAAAATTCCTAATTGCACGTTTGAGACGAATTGCTTCGGATATATTCATGAGAAATCCTAACTTTCTGATCCTAAAATGAATAATTCAATTAAACAGGGTCAAGAAAACTGTTGAGATTGATATTTTTTATAGTCTAACACATGATTTCAGATCTCAATTAAAAAATTAAGACATTATGCATATTTCCTCATAACCTGATATTTGTTAAAATCTAGGTAATATTCGTGTAAGGGATTGGGATAGTACTACCTAAAGACTGATAATATATGGTCAATGAATGACTCCACTGAAATAACACATATTTAATAACCAAAACCTACTTGTTTAGTAGTTTCAAAAGACAACCAACAACGAAAAATAGCTGTTAGGGAAGCAAAAAAAGTAACTGACGGCTGTTCCAGGGAGCATTCCTGCTCTTTTTGGCCCTTCTTTTGCTCATTTTCCAGCTTTAGCCTGGCTTCCAGGTAACGTTGTATACGGCGAACGTTGGT
>JBAQFX010000140.1:0-38779 GCA_049287485.1 Anaerolineales bacterium | reverse complement strand
TAATTTAGCACCACTCATATATAGACAACACTCGTAAAATTGTCGTAGATCGCCTAATATAGGTAGATATTTTTAGCCTCACGTGCACCTAGCATACCATTTAGACACGCATGGGGTACAGATACTGGTCCGCCCCAGCGATGGGTGATTTGAATGCCTTTCAGGTGAGGGAAGAGCCAGAAAATATCCCTTTCCAGGTTGGCAAAGGTGCGTGCATTCAGATCGCGCTCCATATCCTTACCATAAGCCAGGCTGACGTCACTGCCCCCCATGGCAATCCGATTATCGATGGATAAACGAAAATAATGCACCAGGTTGCGTGCATCTTCAATTCCCTGGCGGTTGATCCAACCGATAGGTTCAAGTTGGGCATGAGTGAGGGGGTCAGTAACCACCATATGGGTGAACGCAGGCACCTGCTTGCTTTTCAGTTGTGGAATCAGATGGGAATATGCATTGGTGGCAAAGATGACCTTTCGGGCAGTCACAGACCCATTTGGAGTGATGATCTTGAAATCGGTTCCACGCTGGATTTCAAGTGCAGGGGTTTCCTCATAGACCTGAGCACCGAATTGCATGGCAAGCCGCTTCAATTCTCGCACCTGTTTAGCCGGATTGAGCAGTCCTGATCTTGGTTCCCACCAGCCACCCAAAAAGCGCGGCGAATTGACTTCTTTTTTGATCTGGTCAGCTTCAATCCAGGAGATACCGCTGATCCCCATGGAGGTTAATATTTCCAGATCCTGCTGGATACGCCTGACATAGCCGGGCGTGGTCGCAGCCCGCAGGAATCCTGGATACCAGTAATCAGATTGCAGGTTATATTGCCTGATGAGCTCATCCACATAATCAACCGAGCGTTCCATATAGCGGTGAGCTTCAACGGTGCGTTGATGACCAAAGATGGCTTTGGTAACGGCTGGTTCTAACCCAAAAAGGGTCATTGAAAAGCCACCATTCCGTCCACTGGCACCGAAACCTACAACCTCTCCTTCGAGGACTCCAACGGATAATCCTGGGTCTTCTTTGCGCAGATTAAATGCCGCCGATAGCCCGGTAAAGCCTGCTCCAATGATGGCTATATCAACCCTCACATCACCCTGCAAGGGTGGGTTGGGAACATACTCACCATAGGTAGCCAACCAGAATGACTTGTCGCTATAATCTTTCATACTAATCCTCCTCATTGAATTCTTATATTCAACCCTGTGTAATTATTGCATATGTTTGTCTCGCTGTCATTAAATATAGTAATGAGATTAAACTTGAGCTTATTGGCAGGAGATCCCGTCCTGGTGCCTATCGTATTACGCTCTCCTATTTACTATTTGAATCTCTATACCGCCAAGTTAACGTATAATCACTAAGAGATTTCTTGCAAGGAGGTTTCCGACATGCCCGGCCTTCTACTGAACCCCAAAAAACTTGATCGCTACTATCCAGATGAGCGCTCAAGAGAAATTATGTTAAAAACCATCCAGTTCTTTGAGAATAAAGGCAAGCGTAGGCTCAAAGAGGATGACCGGGCGAGTGTGTGGTATGCTGATTTCCTTGATTTTCAAAAGAAAGAGAAAATATTTGCGTCATTATTAACTCCTATGCAATATGGAGCAGGGGATTGCCGTTGGGATACCTGGCGTAATTGCGAATTTAATGAAATTTTGGCGTTTTATGGCTTGGCATACTGGTATACCTGGCAGGTATCCATCCTGGGATTGGGGCCGATCTGGCAGAGTGAAAACGAGGAGCTAAAACGCAAAGCTGCAAAATTGTTGGATGAAGGGGAGGTCTTTGCCTTTGGCTTATCGGAACGACAGCATGGGGCGGACATTTATTCCACCGAGATGAGCCTGACCGCCCAGCCTGATGGTAACTACCTGGCCAATGGGGAGAAGTATTATATCGGCAATGGCAACCTGGCGCCGATGGTCTCCACCTTTGGCAAATTTATTCCGTCTGGTGAATACGTCTTTTTTGTGGCTGATTACCGAAAGAATGGCTATCAGCTGATCCAGAATGTGACGCATTCGCAATCATATGTGGCGAATTTTGCCCTGCACAATTATCCCATTTCTGAGGCAGAAATCCTGTCGAAAGGACAGGCAGCCTGGGATGCTGCGCTGAACACGGTGAACATCGGTAAATATAACCTGGGTTGGGGGTCAATCGGTATCTGCACGCATGCCTTATATGAAGCCATTCACCATGCAGCCTATCGCCGCTTATATGGCATGGCTGTTACCGATTTTTCGCATGTGAAGATGATGTTCACGGAAGCTTATTCTCGCCTGCTTGCGATGAAATTATTCACTTTAAGAGCAGCGGATTATATGCGCATAGCCACCCCGGATGACCGGCGATACCTGCTGTATAACCCGGTAGTAAAAATGAAAGTCACCACCCAAGGGGAGCGGGTGATTAACTTGCTGTGGGACATCATCGCGGCTAAAGGGTTCGAGAAGGAGATGTACTTTGAGATGGCAGCCAGGGATATCCGTGCCCTGCCAAAGCTAGAAGGGACGGTGCATGTAAATATCGCCCTGATCGTGAAATTCATGGCCAATTATTTCTTCTTCCACAAGGACTATCCACAGGTCTCACGCCAGGATGCAGCATGTAACGACGATTTCCTTTTCCAGCAGGGTCCTGCCAAGGGATTAAGCCGCATCCAGTTTAACGATTATGCCCCCATCTTTGCAAATTACCCACTCCCAAATGTCAAAATCTTTGTCGAACAAGTGGATTTGTTTAAAACGATGCTTACCCAGGCCTATCCCAACCAGGAACAGGTGAAAGATACCGATTTCCTGTTAACGCTTGGGGAAGCTTTCACCCAAATCGTATACGCACAGCTGATTCTGGAAAATATGGACATCTATTCAATCGATGATGAGCTGGTGGACCAGATATTTGATTTCATGGTCCGTGATCTCTCCGGTTTTGCACTGAAGCTATACAGCCAACCAAGCACCACTCGTGAACAAATGCCGTTTTACCTGCAGATGATCAGGCGACCCGAGGTTAACCAGGATAGATTTAACCGGGTATGGCTCACCCAGGTCTATGCATTGAAAGACGAATACGAGATGAACCCTTGAGTCAGACGCAGGGGTGAGTAGATAATAAGTCACTTGCCTGGGCAGTCAGGCCGGCTATTAATGTACCCTGGGGGGATCCTTCACCACCTAATTCAGCCAGGCTGAGTGGGGAGGAGAAGCAGACCATAGGTGTGACATTGGTGGGTTTACCAGTAAGCAGCTGGGATGCAATTTGGAAGATCTCTGCCACTTTTTGACGCTGTTCATACTTATTCCATAATTTGACCAGGGGATTTTTAAACCATCTCCCCGAGAGCATACCGCTGGCAATGGCCACGACCGTGCAGGTTTGAGGTACTTTACGCAGGAAAAGCTCGATGCTTGGTGACCAACCTGATAAGCTTTGAATAGCTCCAGGAGAGACACACGGGTCAGGCTCTACATTGCCCCGTGGAAATAGAAATATCGCCCCATCATTTTTCAGGTGATGGATGGCACTTCGCACGGTTTGCAAGCGGGAAGGAATGTGATACGGGACAGGGATGATATGCTGCGAGATGTATGGGAATATCTGCACGATGGGGATATCTGATGCCAGGATTTTCAAATCTTCCCTGGGGATGGCAGCCGCCAGGATGGCAACATCATAAGCTGCCGGGTGGTTGCATATCACCATCAAAGGCCCTTGAGAGGGAATGTTTTCTACACCTTGTAGGTGAACGTTGTTTACCAGCCTGCTCGTGAATATTTTTACGGCTGCATTCCATCCATATCGGGGGATATTGTGATCGAGCTCCACCAGCATGCTGGACATACGTTGGGCAGGGCTTTTTAAAAATAGATAAAGTAGGCGAGTCAACCAATTTGTGTGGCTAAAACCCATTACTTGCATTAATTGGGAGAAAAGTATTACGGTGACTTCTTTTAATTCAGGTGTGGTGAGCCTTGATTGAGTGATGGTCATTCTAGCGAATCAGCCGTCTTTTTCAAATCCAGATACAGTTCTCTGACACGGTTTTCCACCAGTGTGGAGAACGCCTCGATCGTTTCCTTGTGAGGTCCTAGCTGACGGTAAAACTCGGCCTTACCGATGCTAACCATTTCACATCCTGCATGTACTGCCATGGGATATACCGGCAAGTCTAGTCCGGTTTCATTCTGATAGATTTTACAAAGGGTGGCAAACCCGGGCATGAAATGGCGCATGGATGTTTCGGGGTTCAGTGGTAATAGCGAATTTTCAGGGAAGATCAGCAGGTTTTTACCCTCTCTCAACAATCTCAGGCTATGACGGAAACCGTCGACAGTAGATTCACCGAAACGCTCAATAGAGACTGCTCCAATCGACTTGAAAAGACGGACGGAGATTTTGGTGATCTGGGTAGCGATGAGCAAGCCAAACCGACCACCCAGATGTAAGACGGGATGGACAAAATCATCGAACATATACTGAGGCGCACGTTTAAAATCTGCCATCTCGGCGATGACCCATGGGTAAAAACGGATTGGCACGGAGAGGATGGTCTCAATGGGTCCAATTGGCCCTAAATGATTGGCGATGAAGATCGCCGGGCCAGTTGTCTGGATATTGTCAAACCCAATCACATCGTAACTGAACGGAGAGCCCAATAAGCGTGCAAGCTCGTAAACCAGTGATCCTTTTCGTTTTTGTTCACCAACCTCTACGATGGGTGTCCCGCTAGCTCGCATATCGCCCTCTATCTTGTCTCCGGTGGTACCGGGATCAAGATACCTGTAAATGGATATATATTGTTATTAAACCCCTTACGCCTCTAATGGGTTCTCAGGTACTTTCGTCTATGATTGTAATTTTACTATCATTGCTGCCCAGATATCCATTTACTTTATTATTACCTCATTACCAATTTCATCAAAGCCTGTTAAAATTGCACGGTTAAATCAGCATCTATCAAATTGATTGGAGCATGATTTTGTCAACCAGCTTTGTCCGCAAGCAGCGTGGTGCATTGATCGGATTTTTAAGTGATAGGGAGTATTATCGGCTATTATTTAAGATCGCCTTACCCATCGCTTTGCAACAATTCATCATGTCTTCGTTGAACATGGTTGGAGTATTGATGGTCGGTCAGCTTGGTGATGTGCAGCTGGCCGCGGTCGGATTGGCAAACCAGATCTATTTCCTGCTCAACCTGCTGCTCTTTGGAATCACCAGCGGTTCTGCCATTTTCACTGCCCAATTATGGGGCAAGCGTGATGTAGCTAATATTCGCAAGGTGCTGGGTTTAGCCCTCAGTCTTGGTTTAGCTGCTGCGCTGCTCTTCCTGGTGATTGCTGAGTTCTTCCCAGAATGGGCGTTGGGTATATATTCAAAAGATCCATCCGTCATATTGCTGGGCAGTGATTACCTGCGTGTGATTGGCTTCTCATTCCTCTTCTATGCAATTTCGTTTTGTTATTCGATCGTGCTACGCAGTACCGGCGAGGTGCATATACCTTTAATCGTTACGTTTACTTCACTATCGCTGAACACGCTAATCAGCTACCTGCTCATTTTCGGTAAGTTAGGCTTACCTGCTTTAGGTGTGCATGGCGCAGCAATTGCGGTTTTATTTTCACGTACTCTGGAGTGTTGTGTATTATTATTGATCACGTATTGCAGAGGCACACCCGCAGCGGCAAAATTGGGAGAATTATTCAGCTACGACTTTGCATTTGCTCGTAGGGTGCTTAAGTCGGTTTTGCCGGTGGTGGCTAACGAGATGTTGTGGTCCACAGGGACCACGGCGTATAGTGTGGTATATGCGCGCATCAGCACCGATGCCATTGCTGCCATGAATATCGTCAGCTCAATTGACCAGATCGCCTTTGTAATTTTTATGGCCCTGGGACATGCCTGCGCAGTTCTGGTGGGGAACCGCATTGGGACAGGGGAAAAGCAACAGGCATTCCGGTATGCTGCTCGGACTGAAGCGCTGGGTATTATTGGAGCCATCGGGATGGGATGCCTTGTCCTACTCAGTTCGAAATCAATCCTATCCCTGTACAATGTAACACCTCTGGTGATCGATTATGCTCAGCGTGTGCTCACTATTCTCGGATTGCTGTTGTGGCTCAGGGCATCCAACATGATCTTATTCATTGGAATTTTACGCAGTGGGGGAGACACCCACTTTGCCCTGGTATTAGATGGCGTGATCATCTGGGTGGTGGGGGTACCCCTGGCGTTTATTGGAGCTTTCTTGCTACATCTGCCTGTTTATTGGGTCTACCTGATGGCGATGTCTGAGGAAATCAGCAAATGGCTTCTGGGTAGCTATCGTTTCTTATCTCGAAAATGGATCCACGATCTGGCGGAAACGGTGTCGAGCTGATCCTGCACCCTGTTCAAAAAGCGGCCTCTCTGATAAGATAACTTCCCATTGATAACAACCTCGGCCGCATCGGTCGGGGTTTTTATGTGTATGTATAGGATTAGTGATGTGATTACCGAACGAAAAGATTTAAGAAATATTGCCATCATCGCACACGTAGACCATGGGAAGACCACCCTGGTTGACGGTTTGCTCAAGCAAGCCCGCGTTTTCCGCGAGAACCAACAGGTTGCTGAACGGGTGATGGACTCTAACGCGCTTGAGCGTGAGCGTGGCATCACCATCCTGGCTAAGAACACCGCCATCGAGATTTGGGACGAGGCCATCCAAGACCAGGTGAAGATTAATATTGTAGATACCCCTGGGCATGCTGATTTTGGTGGGGAGGTGGAGCGGGTGATGAACATGGTGGATGGTGTGCTTCTGCTGGTGGATGCCGCGGAAGGACCGATGCCCCAGACTCGCTTCGTGCTGAAAAAAGCCCTCGAGATGGGTCACCGGGCGATTGTGGTGATCAACAAGATCGACCGCAAGGATGCCGAGCCTGAGCGGGTGCTCAACCAGACCTTTGACCTGTTCATCGAGCTGGGAGCAACTGACGAACAGGCTGACTTCCCGGTTATTTATGCCAATGCCATCACTGCGCAGGCAGGTCTCACCCCTGAGCTGGGTCCGGACCTGCAACCGCTCTTCCAGGCAATTCTCAGGCACATCCCCGCGCCTCGTGTGGATCTTGAAGCTCCCTTGCAGGTGCTGGTTACCACATTAGGATACGATGACTACCGGGGAGTGACCGCAGTTGGACGAATATTTGCGGGAAAAATTCAGCTTGGTCAAGCACTGGCGCGCATCACTACAGATGGACAGGTGCTTCCCGAGCGCGCCCGTTATTTATATGTGCACCAGGGATTGAAGCGCGTGGAAGTGGAAGAAGCCGCAGCGGGTGAAATTATCGTTCTGGCTGGATTGGAAGGCATTGCCATCGGTGAGACCCTGGCAGACCCGGAAAACCCGGTTTCCTTGCCGCCCATAAAGGTGGAGGAACCGACCGTTCGCATGACATTTGGGGTTAATACCTCTCCATTCGCGGGCAGGGAGGGACGCTGGAATACCTCACGCAGATTGCGTGAGCGCTTGTTCGATGAGCTGCGTTCCAATGTGGCTTTGCGCCTGAAAGAGACGGATACTCCGGATTCTTTCCTCGTTTCTGGGCGTGGAGAATTGCACCTGGCTATCCTTATCGAAACGATGCGTAGGGAAGGTTATGAGTTCCAGGTCTCGCGCCCGGAAGTGATCCTGCGGGAAGGGGAAAAGGG
The DNA here is from genome assembly GCA_049287485.1 of Anaerolineales bacterium. Lineage (GTDB taxonomy): Bacteria > Chloroflexota > Anaerolineae > Anaerolineales > UBA4823 > FEB-25. Next base: position 31,072 of record JBAQFX010000140.1, on the reverse strand, counting down.
TGAGGTTTTAGAACCGTTCGAAGAAGTGTACATCGAGACCAGCCCGGACACGGTAGGTGTGGTGGTGGAAATGCTGGGAGGACGGCGCGGCCAGATGCTGGATATGCAGGATACGCTGGAAAACAGCGTACGGCTTAAATACCTGGTGCCAACGCGTGGCTTGCTTGGTTTTCGTTACCAGTTCCTGACCGCTACACGCGGTGCGGGCACCATGCACACCATTTTTTACGACTACCTGTCCATGGCGGGAGCGATGGCCGGGCGTGAAGCGGGGTCCATCGTGGCCTGGGAACCGGGTGTGACCACCACGTATGGTTTGAAGAACGCCGAAGAACGCGGCATCCTGTTCTATGGACCCGGGGTGGACGTCTACGAAGGCATGGTGGTGGGTGAACACCAGCGCCCAGGAGATCTGACGGTGAATGTGTGCAAAAAGAAACACATGACCAACGTACGGGCAGCGCGGGGTGAGATGGAGATCCGCCTGACACCTGCGCGACAGATGAGCCTGGATGAGGCCATCGAATACCTGGCAGATGATGAACTGTTGGAGGTCACTCCACAGAATTACCGCATCCGCAAGCGCATCCTCGATTCGCACGAACGCGGCAGGCAAACCAAACTGGCAAAACTCGAGAGCCAGGGATAACTTTAATGTAACTACTGCATTGATCCCCTCTTACCTTAGAAAAAAAGGGGGCGAATAAGTTCGAAAAACAGGTGTTCGCAGGGGATAAACCTCATGCAAACACCCATTTTTCAATAATTTTCCACTCAGCATATGCTGGGAAGAGTCTGGGGGTTAGAGCGTGATTATCTATACTTTTAATCTATCAGCTGGGTATAAATAATTAACTCTACTGATGAAAGCCATGTGATCGTTCATGGGAGGTGATGCTGGATACGATCGAATTACCTATCCATCAGGCATGCTTCAGCTTCAAGCGGTACACCCGGTAGCGCTTATACAGCCTGGCACCTGCCCGTGTTGCTAAATTGGGAGTGTATGGATTATCATCCGAGGTGAGTGAGAGGTCAAACCAGGTGTACCCTTTGGGGAGGGCGCGTTTGGCCATCTCATTGAACAGCATCACTGCCACGCCCGTGTCCCAGTACTGGGGCAGCACCAGCACACTCTTGATTGCCAGGCATTTGGGTTGGGTGCGCAAGTAAGGGATCAAACGCGCATAATCCCATGGGTGGTGCAGACCATTGGCGTGAATCAGGGTTTCATTGATATTCGGAATCCCTGGGAACCAGCCTACTGTCTCTCCATCCACTTCGGCGAACAACACCAGCTCAGGATCGACGATCTGGCGGAATTGTTGCAGGGAAGCCTGTAAGGCATCCCTGGGCCATGGTATGAAATCTGGCAGGTGCGCCAGTGCTTTATTCAGCAAGACATAAACTCGATCTACCTCATCGTCCCAGTGATCCAGGTCACTCGAGCGGATGGTGATCCAATGATGCCGTTGGAGACGTTCGGATAAGCGGGACAGGCGCTCGAGCTCAGCCGTTGCCATGGCGGGGGTAATTTCGTATGCCAGGTTATCACCTCGGGCCGGCAGAAAACCATACTCCTCGAAAAATACCTGGTAATAGGGAGGGGTATGACCACATAATAAGACTGGCGGTCGATCTCGTCCCTCAATCAATACACCGTAGCCATCTTCATAATCCAGGTTGAACGGACCATACAGACTTTCTAGCCCATGGGTAGTAGCCCAGCTGAATGCCTGACTGAACAGTGCCCGGGCCACCTCTGGATCCTCAATACACTCGAAGAACCCGATCATGCAATCCTTGAGCCCTCTGGCCGAATTGGTAGCCTGGTCATCGGCACAGCAGATCGTTCCAGCCAGTTTTCCATCTTTGAGGGCCATGAAAAAATCTGCCCGGCCACGCTGAAAGAATACTCCCCTGGCAGGGTCAATTGTCTTGAGCCGCTCATGATACAAAGGCGGCACCCATAGCGGATCAGCTCGGTAGATTTGCCATGGAAAAGTTGCAAAGCGTTTGCGTTGAGAAGCTGTCTCAACCGGTATGATTTCGATCATACTCATCCTTCCCCTTTGAGATTAGCCGCCCGGCGTTCTTCCAGCTCGCGCGCAATTTGCGTGTAACCCTCGCGACCCAGAGGGTATAGGATGGCGAAAACGATGCCGATAAACATCAACACTGCCGGGATAGGACCGGTTAGCATGCGAATAGCTTGCACTGCACTGGCTGGTTGCGCAGTACTATTGGGAATATAACCCGAAACCTCCAATAACAACCCGGCTCCTGGGATGGCGATGGAGGAGGCGACTTTTTGAGCGAGAGAGATCAGACTGTAAAATGTACCCTCGTGCCTGGCACCGGTTTTGAGCTCCCCTACTTCAATCGCGTCGGGGATGATGGCCCAGGGGATCACATGTGCCGCGGAAACACCAATCCCTGCCAACACGCATAACCCCAGGATCACATACAGAGGCGTGGTGGGGGTGAGGCTGATCAACACCATCAAGACGGCAGTAAAAAATAACATGCCAATGATATATGCCAGGCGTTTGTTCATGTGCCGTGATGCCCAGGTCCATAATGGCAAGGCAAGGATAGCGACCACGAATATAGTCGCCATGATCACCGTGGTATCCGATTCCCGCACGACAACATAGGTGATATAGAAAATCAAGACAGTCTGCAAGATGTCCACGGTAGCCCAGGTAAATAAGTAGATGATCGTTCCGAAAATGAAGGGACGATTTTGTACAGAATCCTTAATAGATTGCCATAGCCCAGGTTGTTTTTGTTCCATAAACTCCGGGCGTTCGCGTGTTCCGAAAAAGACGACATACATTGGCATGGCGGAGATAACTGCAAAAATGAGGCCCATTTGAAATACATTTGTAGCGTGGTCAGGAGTAAAACCTTTCACAATCATTTCAGGCAGCGAGAAAGCCAGCAGGCTCCCAAAGATGGAAAAGAACGCTCTCAACGAAACCAGTGAAGTCCGCTCGTCATAGTCCGAAGAAAGTTCGGGAGTGAGGGCAAAGTAAGGCATGTAGATCATGGTCGCTGCGGCATCGTAGAATACGTAAATAATGGCATAATAAATGACTAGAGCAATTTCTCCCTGCAGAGGAGGTCTCCACCACATTAATGTGAATATGATCGCATATGGAACTGGCCCAAAGAGCAGGTAGGGTCTCCTACGGCCCCAGCGGCTACGGGTGTGGTCGGAGATATATCCAAAAAGGGGGTCATTGATATAATCCCAGGTTTTTCCAATCAGAATAGCAATGGAAGCAACCCCTGCCCTTACACCTACCACTCCGGTCAGGAAAAACAGGAAGTACGCAGCAATGATCGTACTGGTCAGACTGAAACCCAGGTCACCAGATCCATACATCCATTTGCGCCAGGTTGGCAATGGTTTATTCATGGCAAGGTTTTCCCACGCAAGGTGGAATGCATAATTTTACACCCGGCAATAAAATATGGAATGGCAAAATAGTATAAAATGGTATGGTGAGGAGTATATAAGCATGTCACAAAGCCTGAATTGCCCTAATTGCTCTGCCCCATTAGATCTAGTAGATAATTCGCTTACCACAATACGCTGTCCATATTGTCATACATCGGTGATCGTACCCGAAGAGCTACATCATAAACCCCCAAGCATAGCAGGGGTTACAGCCTCACAACCCCTTGCTCATGCATCTACACAAGACGTTCTCTCTGAAAAAGTTGAATTTATCAAAGAGATGGCACTGGCTGGAAATAAGATGATTGCTGTGAAAGCTTTACGAGATGTATATGAGATCAGTTTACCTCAGGCCAGGGAGCTTGTCGAAGCCATGGCCCGTGGCGAGACGGTGGATACCAGCCTGTTTCCGCTGGTACCAACTGCTTCAATGGCTTCTCCTACCCTGGATCCATCCACCATGCAACGTTTGTTGGACCTGATTCGCTCGGGTGAAAAAATCGAGGCGATCAAGCTATTCCGGCAGGCAACCGGCGTCGGACTAAAGGACGCCAAGGATGCCATTGATGGAATGGAAATATCAATATCTGCCTCACCGGTTGGCATGAATGCAGATATGAGTTCGGGACTCAATTCATTGCCAAAGCAAACCGTAAAAAGGAACAATAACTGGGCTACCGCAGGCTGTATCCTCTTCCTTCTCCTGGTAACCGTTGTTCCCATCCTGATAGGCATGGCATCTCAGGGAGGACCACTAGCCGGTGTATGGGCACGCCTCAATCCATTCACCCCGGGGCGAGTAACCCTTGTCTTTGGGAAAGAAGGCACGGGGCCAGGTTATTTTAATGATGCAAATTTCATCGCGTTGGATAATAATGGGCATATCTTCGTGGGCGAGGATTCTGGGGGGCGGGTGCAGGTATTTGATGATAAGGGCAAATACCTGACTCAATGGATTGCCTCTGGAGAAGAAACCGGCGATATTTATCTGGCTGGGATGGCTGCTGGTAGGGATGGATCTGTATATACCGTGGTTGGCAGCCAGTTGTACGTCTATGATGGTTTGAATGGGAACTTGCTTGGCAGGTTGGAGCACCCGGATGGATGGGGTTTTGATGATGTCACACTTGCTCCAGATGGTTCGGTGATCGCTGCCTGGTATAAAAATCGGGATGATATCCTGCGTTTTAATCGTAATGGTAATCTTGATCTGTTATTGGAGAATGCCATTGAGAATGTGACCGGCGATTCAGAGATGGACACAAAAGTGGCAGTGGATGGCAACGGTAACATGTATGCGCTGGCATATTTTAATGAGGCGGTGTTCGTTTTTTCTGCGGATGGGCGCTACATTACCCGTTTTGGCAGTAAAGGGGATGAAAAAGGTCAATTCACCTCGCCCAGCTCGATCGCTGTGGATAACCTGGGCAGGATCTACATTGACGATTTTCCTGGGGTGATGATCTATTCCAGCGATGGACGCTACCTGGATACCTTGCCGGTGGACGGGGCGGTGATGGGCATGACCTTCGATGACCAGAACAACCTGTTCCTGGTAGCCGATAACCAGGTGCTGCGTTTCAAGCTGAAATAACCACCTGCAAAGGGCGCATATCCTCGCTGAGAGGTTTTTCACGCAAACCCGTCCTGATTTGCTATAATCACGGCATGATTCTGGTAACCGGAGGCACGGGTTTTATCGGCAAGGCGCTGGTGCGCCACCTGACCGAATCGGGTTACCCGGTGCGCTTGCTCATCCGTCCGTCCAAACAATCCCCTGACCTGCCTAAGAGCGTGCCATTGGAGGTAGCTGTCAGCAGCCTGAACGATGCGCGCAGCATCCGTGCCGCCATGCTGGACGTGGATGTCGTCTATCACCTGGCGGGGGTTGAATGGCATGGGGCTCGTGCCAGCTTGATGGATGTGGATATCCAGGGTACCCAGACGATCAGCCAGGTGGCAGCCGAGGCAGGCGTGAGACGCTTTTTCTTCCTGAGTCACCTTGGCGCCGACCGGGCCTCCGCTTACCCGGTGTTGAAAGCCAAAGCCATCGCCGAGGAGAACATCCGGCGCAGTGGGGTAAAGCACACCATCCTGCGCTCCGCCCTGGTGTATGGTCTGGGAGACCACTTCACCAGTGGGCTGGCACGCCTGCTGAATGCCCTGCCATCTTTCTTTTTCGTCCCTGAGGAAGGCAACACCCTGTTGCAGCCCATCTGGGTGGAAGACCTGGTCACTTGCCTGGTTTGGGCATTGGATAATGAGCTGACCATCAACCAGACGTATTCTGTAGGTGGTCCGGAATACCTGACCTTCAACCATATCCTCCAATCGGTGATGGAACAGATCAAATTGCGCCGCCGGCTAGTGCATATTTTCCCGCCCTACCTCAGGGCGATGACCGTTTTGTTTGAATCGATGTTCCCCGGCCTGCCAGTCTCGGTCTACTGGCTGGATTACCTGGCTACCAACCGTACCTGTAGCCTGGATACCCTCACCCGCGTTTTCAACATCCTGCCCTCACGCTTCGATCACCGTCTGGACCACCTCCAAGATACCAATTGGCGCGTTTCGTTGTGGCGTAGCCTATTCCGCAGGAGTAAGCATTAGGTATCAGATGAAGCTTCCTTACACGATCAAGATCATTGAAAATATGACCGGGATGCACCAGGCGGTGGAGCTCCAGCGCCTGGTTTGGCAGGAAAGCGAGACGGATATCATCCCGGCCCACCTGATGAACTCGGCGGTGCACAGCGGTGGATTGCTCATCGGTGCGTACGCAGACGCACAACTGGTTGGCTTCGTATTTGGCTTCCCGGGCTTTTACAGCACACCGGATGGGCCGCGTTTGAAACATTATTCCAGTATCATGGGTGTGCGACCGGAGTGGCAGGGACAAGGGATTGGATTCGCCCTCAAGCGCGCTCAATGGCAGATGGTGCGCTACCAGGGGATCGATCGCATCACCTGGACTTATGACCCCCTGCTAAGCCGTAACGCCTGGCTGAACATTACCCGCCTGGGCGCGGTGTGCGACACCTACCTGCGGGATTTCTATGGTCCGATGAAAGATGTTTTGAACCAGGGACTACCCTCTGACCGCTTTAACGTGGATTGGTGGGTGAATACTCAGCGGGTTAACCGGCGCTTAAGCCGCCAACTGCGCAACCACCTCAACCTGAAGCATTTCCTGGATGGAGGCGTTCCCATCATCAACCCGCTGGAGCTGGAAGTTGAGGGTTCACCTGAGAAGGTGATGAGACCAGAATTGAAGCTGGGTAAGGATTTACCGATTCTGCTGGTGGAGATTCCCACGGATTTCCTGGCTCTCAAGCAAGCAGACCTGCAGATGGCATTGGACTGGCGCTTGCATTCCCGTTACATCTTCGAGACGTTATTCGTTGCCGGCTACCTGGTGACCGATTTCGTGCGTTCCGCTGATGAGCCACCCCACAGTTACTACGTGTTATGTCATGGAGAGAGTACCTTATGAAGATCAGGCAGATCAACCTGTACCACCTGCGCATGCCACTATTATCCGCCTTCGAGACCTCGTTTGGTCGCATTACCACGCGTGATTGCGTGCTATTGGAAGCCTTCGCCGGAGACCTGGTGGGTTATGGCGAGTGCCCGGCCGATCGTGACCCGGGCTACTCTTATGAGACGGTTGGGACAGCCTGGCATATCCTTAAAGATTTCCTTGTTCCAGCGGCGCTGGGGCAAGAGATCGATAGTGCTGAACAGCTCCAGCAGCACATGGCCTTCGTGCGCGGCCATCTGATGGCCAAGGCGGGGTTGGAGATGGTCCTATGGGACCTGCTGGGTAAAGCCCAAGGGCTATCGTTACGGGATATGCTGGGTGGCGAGCGCCACAGGGTGCAGGTGGGCGTTTCGGTGGGCTTGCAAACATCGCCAGAGCTCCTGGTGGAGGTGGTGCTGGATTATCTGTACCAGGGCTACCAACGTGTGAAGATCAAGATCAAACCCGGGCGGGATGTGCAGGATGCCCGGGCAGTGCGCACTGCATTCCCTGAATTACGCCTACAGGTGGATGCCAATTCTGCCTATACCCTGGAGGACGCCGCCAGTTTAGCTCCTCTGGATGAGCTGGGATTATTGTTGATCGAGCAACCACTGGCGGAGGATGATCTGTGGGACCACAGCAAGTTGCAGGCCATGTTGCGCACACCCATTTGCCTGGATGAGAGTATTACTTCACCCAGGCTGGCTCGGCAGGCGCTGGAGATGAAAGCCTGCCGGGTGATCAACATCAAACCCGGGCGAGTGGGGGGCCTGAGCCAGGGGGTGGCCATCCACGACCTATGCCTGAACCAGGGTATTCCGGTGTGGTGCGGGGGCATGCTGGAGACGGGGGTGGGCAGGGCTTCCAACCTGGCCATTGCTTCGTTACCAGGCTTTAGCTTGCCGGGGGATATCTCTGCCACCGACCGGTATTATGACGAAGATATAACCCAAGAGCGCTTCGTGCTCAACCCGGATAGTACCATCGATGTACCAAACGCTCCTGGCTTAGGTGTGAGTATTAATCCAGCGGTATTGGATAAGGTGACGATCAACAAATTGAAACTTACAATGTAATCTAGTAAAGTTGATGATCAAGTAGCCCCGACTTTTCAGCGGGGCTATGTGGTATAGAAGGAAGATTGGTCAACCTTTCCTCACCGGGAACTGGATCTCGGTGATCGTTTCAGGGTCGGTCTGCGAGCCATTGTTTGCTGGGTTGAGATAAATCTCCCGTGTAGGACCGGCAAATTGATAACCATTCGTCTCGATCCACTTGATCAGTGCCTCGTATGCCTGGCCAATGGTGATGAAAGGGCCGTGGTGCACTGTACAGGCAGCTGTGTCAAATTCGGGTAGTATATAGGATTTGATTTCTCCCTGACTTTCGATGACAGTATACAACCTCCCGCAAGGGGAGAGTCAAGGGTGGAATATATACTAAATACTCTCCAGAAAATTGCCTCTCAGAAAAGTTGCATTATTTTAAACTCTATTCTATACTTTTTTTGTATCGAATGGAGGTAACCGATGCGGACCTATGACATAACCCTGACCATCACCCCGGATATGATCGTCTGGCCGGGTGATCCAAAAGTGAACATCCAACGTACCAGCAGCATGGACTCGGGGGATAACGCCAATGTCTCGCAGATTACGATGAGCTGCCATACCGGCACCCATGTGGACGCTCCGCACCACTTCTTGAACAATGGTAAAACTGTGGAGGATTTATCTCTTGATTTACTGGTGGGTAGGGCGTATGTGCTATATTTACCGGATGTAAATTTGATCACTGCCTCGGTCCTGATGCATGCAGATATCCCGCCCCGCACACGGCGCTTGCTGTTCAAGACTCGCAACTCAGAATTGTGGAAGAATGGCAGCCGTGAGTTTTACATGGATTACGTGGGTTTAAGCGTGGATGCCGCTGAATACCTGGTGGACCGCAACGTGCGGCTGGTGGGCATCGATTACCTTTCCATTGCTCCTTTTAAGCTGGGCACCCCCGTGCACACCATCCTGCTCAATGCCGGAGTTGTTATTATTGAAGGGTTGGACCTTTCGCAGGTTTCGCCCGGGCGCTACACCTTGCACTGCCTGCCGCTCAAGCTGGGTGGGGCGGATGGCGCCCCCACGCGTTGCATCCTGGTGGGGGTGTGAGCCTTCCAATTTTACTGTAAAGGTGCCCTATTGTTCGTCTGTAAATGAAGAAATCAGACCAGGCAGGTTTTAATACCTGCCTGGTCTGCACTTTTCCCCTTGAATTTCGAAGTGAATTGGTATATAGTACTTTATGAGACATGAAAATCAAGATGAGAATTCAAAAATATATGCTCCTCGGTTGGCTTTTAATACTATTAGTGGCTAATTCTTGTTCTATTTCATCACCGTTGCAGAAAAATTCTCCCCAGGTCACCAATAGATATGCATCAACAGTACCATTTCCCACAGGTCCCGATGTATCAGGGTGGCAATTGGCCGAGCAGCCAGTTATTGAGGGTAACAGCTTGTCGGTTATTATTTATGCCATAGAATTAAGTGCTAAAAATACCACCATAATTAGCTCTACAACGAGTGACAAATTCGATCCTGAAAATCAAAAAAATCTGACCATCCGATTGCAAGATGATATCGGCGAGGCGCAGCTCCGCAAGAATACTTTCCTGACCTCAATGGGAAATATGGACTTCTGGGTGATGGAATTCGAGCCGCGCAATTTTGGGTCACGTGAGATATCACTATTGGTTACAGAAAATGATAACGAGGCACAATATGTTAAAAAGTTTCTTACCACGGCGCCTTACACAGAACAAGAAGATTATCGTACATATATAATAAGAACAATATTAACGCAATTCCCCCAGACATTTGAGCAGGATGAATTTCGGATATTGTTCGGAGGATGGTGTCCTCCTCCATTACCTCAGTTTACACCAACCCGGCAGGCAACACCCGGAAATATGACCCATGAGGAAAAAGCTTATCTCCAAATAGAAAATATCAACACGGGTGTTCGACAATATCTTTATATCCACTTCCTATCGAATGGTGAAATTACCCATGATTTACTTCGATAGCTACACAATAGCCAGATATCCGATGTGCAATGAAGATAGTTACTAAAGCTCTCAGCTGGTTGATTTTCCTGGGGTTATTTCTTGTTATTGCCGCGTGTAAAGGCAATGAACCCTCGCCAAACTCGGAAGGAGAAATCGATATGACCATTCAGCTCACCAGCACCGCCTTCAAAGAAGGCGATACCATCCCCCGCATCTACACCTGCGACGACCAGAACGTCTCGCCACCCCTATCCTGGTCAGGTGTGCCCCAGGGTACCATCAGCCTGGTGCTGATCATGGACGACCCGGATGCGCCTTCAGGCACCTTCGATCATTGGATTCTTTTTAACTTACCCCCAGACCTCACCGGCCTGAGCCAGGACAACCATACGGTTGGCATGGAAGGCAAGAATGGCTTCGGTCGGGTGGGATATGGCGGACCATGCCCGCCGAGGGGCTCAAACCACCACTACATGTTCAAGATTTATGCTCTGGACGCCAGCCTCGCCTTGAAAACAGGCAGCTCCAAATCCCAGGTGGAGGGTGCTATGCGGGGGCACATCCTGGCCCAGGGACAAATGATGGGACGCTATGGCCGGTAGGTTTTGATCGGGGTATGGATTGGGAATTCCACCCTTGAATATTGCGCATAGACATTTATTTAGATGAGATGGAATTCAGGCAGGTAAAAACGCCGGAATTGTCCCGGCAGTTTCTTGCGCATAGCCATATATTTAGGATCTAGGAAAAGGTTATGAAGCAGGAGTTTGCCCAAGGCCAGGTGCCAGCAGGGAGGCACCGCCATCCACGGTGATCACCTGCCCGCGGATCATGTTGGCTTCGGGTGAGCACAAGAAGGCTACCACGTTGGCTACGTCCTGTGGAGTCACCAACCTGTCCGCTGGGGTGATGCGGGTAGCCTTTTCTGCCAGGTGCGCGTCGCTGCGCACCATCTCGAAATGTTGCAAGGCATCGGTGAGCACCATGCCCGGTGCGACGGCGTTGACCGTGATGTTCTTTGGAGCAAGCTCAACTGCCAGGTAGCGGGTGATGGCCTCGATGGCCGCCTTGCTGGCTCCCACCACCACGTAATCAGGCAGCACACGACCTGCGCCAGGGCTGGAGATGGCAACCATGGCACCACCACCGCGCTTTTCCATCAGGGGTACGGCACGTTGGGCGGCGAACAGTAGCGAGCGGGCGTTGATGTTCATCGTCCAGTCCCAGCCCTTGGCTTTCTGCTCCATCACCGGGCGGTTGTAGCCTGAGGCGGCATTATGAATGAAGATGTCCAGCCCGTGGAACTCCTGCTCGATCGTGTTAAATAAGCGCTTAATATCCTCGATCTCGCCCATGTTGGCTTTGACCACCAAGGCTTTACGGCCCAGTTTGCGAATACCTTCGGCGGTTTCCTCCGCCGGTTCACGATTACGAAAATAATTGACCACCACATTAGCCCCCTGGCTAGCGAAGTGCAAGGCGATGGCAGCCCCAATGCCCCTGCCCGAGCCGCTGACGAAGACGACCTTATTCTCGAACATGACCATCGGAGGGCTTTAGATTACGATAACGGGAACGCAGCTCGATCACGCGTAAGGCTGCTTCAAGCTTCACATGAGAGTCCATTTTGCTCTCACCGACGCGCCTTTCCTTGAAGTATATGGGGATCTCTTTGATACGGAAACCCAGTTTCTCTGCCAGATAGCACATCTCCACTTGGAAGATATAACCCGTGGAGCGGATTCGTTCCAGGTTAATCCGCTGGAGCGCATCAGCCGTCCAACATTTGAAACCAGCGGTCGAATCTTTGGTCTTCGTGCCCAGGATAAGGCGTACCCAGACTGAATTGGCCCACCAGCTGAGCAGGCGACGATACCAGGGCCACTCAACATCCAATTTGCCGCCCCTGACGTAGCGTGAACCAACCACCACATCATAATCGGGGATGAAGGCCAGCATCTGAGGCACAAACTCGGGTGGGTGGGAAAAATCGGCGTCCATGTGGATGATATACTGGTAACCCTGCTCCAGTGCCCATTGGAATCCCTGGATATAAGCTGTTCCAAGGCCGAGCTTGCCTGAGCGGTGCAAGACGTGAAATCGCCCAGGATACTGCTCAACCAGCTGGTCAGCTACTCGCCCTGTGCCGTCGGGAGAGTTATCATCGACGTCCAGGATCTCCAGGCCGTTAACCTTCAAATCAAACAGTGCAACGGATATCTTGGATAGGTTTTCGATTTCGTTGTAGGTTGGGATGACGACCAGAGTTTTCAGCATGAGGATATTTTACAACGTTTTGGCTTCCTGCCAGAGGTTTTCCATCTCATCCAGTGAGAGGTCATTGATGGTTTTACCCATGGCTCGGGCGCTTTGTTCGATGTGAGCGAAACGTTTGCGGAATTTGCTGTTAGTCTCACGCAGGGCACTTTCTGCATCGATCTCGTAGTGACGTGCCAGGTTGATCACCGCAAACAACAGATCTCCCAGCTCATCGGAGCGGGAAGCCAGGTCTTGGGCGTTAAGCAGCTCAACACACTCTTCATTGATCTTATCCACCACGCCATGCGTATCTGGCCAGTCAAAACCCACCCGAGCTGCCCGTCGCTGGATTTCTTCAGCCTGGGAGAGTGCGGGCAGTGCAATGGCGACGCCATCCAGCAAACCCTTTTCAGGGCTACCGTTTTCCTTATGAGTTTCGGAGCGTTCTTTAGCTTTGAGTTTCTCCCAATTCTGAAGCACGTTCTCTACGCCACTTACCTTCCAATCCCTAAAAACGTGGGGATGGCGGCGGATGATCTTATCATAGATGTCTTTGATTACCTGGTTAATGTTGAATTCCCCATACTCATTGGCGATCTGAGCATGCAGGGTGATCTGTAGCAACAAGTCACCGAATTCCTCGCGCATTTTCGCAGGGTCATCCGCATCCAGTGCTTCCAGGGCCTCGTAGGTCTCTTCCAGCAGGTTGGTGCGCAGCGTCTGATGAGTCTGTTCGCGGTCCCAGGGGCAGCCATTTGGCGCCCGCAGGTGAGCAATGATTTCCTGAAAAGCCTCAAATGACGTGCCTTTTTCCAGGGGGGGCAGGTAAAGGCTGGTAAGTAACCCGATGGACTGGCTCTGGTCGATGGCGTGCAAGGGTAGGTCTTCCACTAGCTGTTGGTTTGTACCAGCTGCATGCACCAGCCTGACCGGGTGCTCATCGGGGTAGGTCTCCATGAGGGTGAGCTTTAGCTCAGTCGCGACAACTTTGGAGTGGATCTGGGCTATCAGGGCTGGAGCATCGGGTGGGAAGGGGGGCACGTGGGCCTTAGCTAATTCCAACGCGTCCAAGATTGCCAGGTGAGGTAGGGGATCAATGCCCAGGGCGGTGAGAGTGGGCTCGATGAAGCTCAAGCCCTGGATGACTAGCACAGGGAGGCCCTCCAGGTGAGCGCGACGGGCGATCTCAGGACAGGTGGCTTCAGCGACGTAAGGGTGCCCCGGCACGGCATACACCACTCCCTGTGGGCGTCTGCCGAGTTCTATGACCTGCTCGATAATTTGAGCGTACACTTGATCGAACGTAGGTAGCCGGTCGTATAGATCGTCAAATGAATGGGTCAGAAGGGAGGCTGGAAAACCATCCACGGTAGGATGGTGTTTGGTCCGCAGGTAGATCTCAGGGGTATTTTGCAAAACCTGGGTAGCTTCCTGGGTGAGCAATAGAGGATCACCAGGACCCAAACCGAGTAAAGTGATCATAGGTGTCATAAGACCTCTAACTATTTGCCGTGCCTTCTCTCAAGAGCGGGTTAAAAAGTAATGCGTAAAACGCGAGCTGAAAAGCTACGTTTTTACGCATTACCAATGGATTCAAGGATTTAACGCTTGGTGTAGGTTGGAGCCTTGCGAGCACGCTTTAGTCCGGGTTTCTTGCGTTCCTTCACGCGGGCATCCCGGGTGAGGAAGCCACCCTTGCGCAAGATGGGACGCGCATCTGGTTTCATGATCAGTAAAGCACGAGCCAATCCCATCATGACGGCATCTGTTTGACCGGTGACCCCGCCCCCTTTGACGATGGCAGTGATATCCAGGCTGTTACGGGCTTCACCCACCGCCTGAAGTGGGGCAATGATGGATTGAACATCACCCTGCCGGCCGAAGTACTCTTCCAGGGTCTTCTGGTTGACGATGAACTGACCGGTGCCATTGGCGATGCGGACACGGGCGGTGCTTTCCTTACGACGACCAATTCCTTCATAATACTGAGTTGCCATACTTACTCCTTAACTCTATGTGTGCCTTATTCAACCAAGCGGGGATTCTGCCCGGCATGCGGATGTTCGGGACCAACATATACTTTCATCTTTTTAATCAACGACCGGCCATACTTGTTATGCGGCAGCATACCCCAGACAGCACTGCGAATGACGCGCTCAGGATGCTTTTCCAGTTGCTGCTTGAGACTGATGGCCTTTATGCCGCTAGGATACCCTGTGTGATGGTAGTAAATCTTGTCTTCCATCTTATTGCCAGTCGCTTTAATGCTTTCAGCATTAATCACGATGACAAAATCACCGGTCTCAACGCCAGGAGTGAAATTAGGTTTATGTTTGCCAAGCAGAAGGCTGGCTATCTGGGTGGCAAGACGACCAATGTACTTATCCTTGGCGTCAACCAGGATCCACTCGTTACTTATTTCATTCTTTTTTGGGACGTATGTTTTTTGCACGTCATCCTTCTCCAAATTTTCAACAGAGTTTTGCACTTCTAACAATGTCGCATTCTGCTAACAGATTTTTTATTTTATTGCTCATCCTCGCCAAGACCGAGGGCTTCAGGTGGGTAGTGCACCTCTTCCAGGATCAGACCCCGGGCAGGCGCCATGCCATGAACCAAGCGACTCGGAGGGGCCTTCGCTGTTTCATAGTTCAAGCTGGTGTCTGCACCATTTTGTATCGCCTGTTGAAATTCGCTTAAGGCGAGTTTTCCCTGGGCAATGGCGACTTGCATGAACACCAAACGACGCACCATATGGTAAAGAAAGGCCTGGCCGGTAATCTCAAACACGAGATAAGGTTCATCTTGCTTCCAGGCTGCATCCAGCACCACCCGAACGGTGTTACCTCCGGTTTGAGGCGGGGTGCCGAAAGCGCCAAAATCGTGGGTGCCGATCAAGTTTTGAGCAGCTTGATTCAAGATATTGAAATCCACTGCAGGCCAAACACGCCAGGCATAAGGCTCAAGCAGTGGCTGGCGTACCGGTTGGCTGTAGATGCGATAGGCATACTTGCGCCAACTGGCATCGTGACGGGGATGAAAGGATGGATCAACCTGCTGTACCTGCCTGGCCACCACGTTGGATGGCAAGTAAGAATTCAACGCAGTCAATAAATCCTGGGGTTCATGCTTCCAATCCAGATCAAAAGCAATTACCTGTCCTGTAGCATGAACCCCGGCATCGGTGCGTCCGGCTGCCAGTATGGATTTCCCCTGCCAATCGAGCTTGCGCAGGGCATCTTCAACCACAGCCTGCACACTGCAAGCGTTGGCCTGCCGTTGAAAGCCATTGTATGAAGAGCCGTCGTAGGCGAGGATAACTTGGTAACGTTCCATGATGGCTGACGAATAATTGTCAGGAGGCTGGTTATTCACCTGCCTCACCTGCCATCGGTTATTCTTCAATCAACTCAATTAGCACCATCTCGGCATTGTCACCCAGACGAGGGCCCAGCTTAACGATGCGGGTATACCCGCCAAGCCGATCTGCATACCGGGGTGCAATATCATCGAATAGCTTAGTAACCGTTTTAGGGCTGCTCAAACGGGCAGCTGCCAAGCGACGGGCATGCACCATCTTATCATCACCTTCCTTGATGCCATTCTTGGCCAGGGTGATCAGACGTTCAACCTGCCCGCGTACCGCCAGGGCTTTTGCCTGGGTGGTCTCTATCCGTTCGTGTTCAATCAATTGCGCAATCAAGATTCTACGCAAAGCAGTGCGTTCATCCTTGCTGCGGCTAAGTTTTTTTCCTGCTACCTGGTGTCGCATAACCAATTACTCCGCTTCTTCTTCGGGTTGATCTCGGAGATAGCCCTTTTCATGCATCTTCTGACGTAATTCGTCCAGGCTTTTCTCACCAAAGTTCCGGATGGACATGACTGCTTCTTCACCTTTATCGAGGAGCTCCAAGACTTCTCCAACCGTGGTGATACCGGTGCGCTTGAGCGAATTGAAGACCCTGACGGATAGGTCAAGATTTTCGATGGGGGTTTCGATCATCTCACTGGTGAGGTGATCTTCTTCGCTGGCTTCTTCCGTGAGCGAAGCCAAAGTTTCTTCACTGATACCTGCCAGATGGCGCAGATGATCGATCAAGATTTTAGCCGAGGTGCTCAAGGCGTGTTCAGGAGTGTTGGTGCCATCTGTCCAGATCTCCAAAATGAGCTTGTCATAATTCGTGCTCTGCCCAACCCGGGCGGAGTTAACTTCCCAATTCACCCGACGGACGGGGCTGTAGATGGCGTCAACCGGCAGCTCACCGATGGGTAAGCGACCGGTGCGATCGTCGGCTGGGGAATAGCCGCGCCCACGTTCCACGGTCAGATCGATTTCCAGATTGGCTTTGGGATCATCCACGGTAAACAAATACAGTTCAGGGTTGACGATCTCAACATCCGGATTGGGTGAAATATCGGCTGCGGTAACGGTGCCATCTCCCTGAACAGCCAGGTGGAGATGGGCGTTATCTACATCCATCAAGCGCATACGCATTTGTTTAATCTGCAACATGACACGGATGACATCCTCACGAACCCCCGGGATTTCACTGAATTCATGTTGCACATCCGCGATGCGGATGGATGTCACAGCCACACCGTCCAAGGAGGAAAGCAAGACACGTCGCAAAGCATTGCCGAGCGTAATACCATAGCCATGCTCCAATGGACTGATGACGAACTTACCGTAATTGCGAGCTTCAGCTTCACGCTCGATCTTCGGCGTTACCATATTACTTAGTCCTAACACAGTTCACCTCTTCCCCCGCGCCTGGGTTATCTCGAGTAATACTCAACGATCAATTGCTCGCTCAGGTTAGCGTCAATTTCCGAGCGATCAGGCAGGCGCACCACCGTCCCAGCAAGCTCTTTTAAATCGCGGCTGAGCCAATTAGGGACATTGCGGTCTTCTGCCAGGTCGGTCAGCTCTTTGAAGTAAGTTCGCTTGCGAGAGCTGGGACGAACGGAAACGACGTCACCGACAGCAACGGTCATGGATGGGACATCTGTACGCTGTCCATTGACGGTGAAATGCCCATGAGTGACCAGGAGACGGGCTTTTGCCCGACTATCCGCATACCCGAGGCGGTAGATGATATTATCCAATCGGCTCTCAAGGATTTGCAGCATGGTCAGACCAGTCATTCCACGTCGTTTTAAAGCGGTGGCGTGATAGCGACGGAATTGTCGCTCTAAAACGCCATACACGCGTCGAGCCTTTTGTTTGGCACGCAGCTGGCGTGCATAGTCTGATTCACGTTTGCGGCGAAATTGGGCGCTCTTTCCATGCAACCCAGGTGGGTAACCACGACGTTCGAAGGAGCACTTCGGTGAATAGCACCGAGCACCCTTCAAGAATAATTTCTCACCTTCTCGCCGGCACAATTTACATACTGGCCCACGATACTTTGCCATAAATTCTTACCTCTTCCTTAAAAATAATAATGATTAGACACGGCGCTTTTTCGGAGGCCGGCATCCGTTATGTGGTACAGGGGTTACATCGGTGATCGAAGTTACCTTCATGCCTGAGGCTTGCACAGCACGAATGGCATTCTCACGACCAGGACCAGGACCTTTGACATAAATTTCAACTTCCTGTATTCCCAAGGATTGCGCATTTTTCATCGCTGCTTCGGCGGCTACACGGGCAGCATAAGGCGTGCTCTTACGAGAGCCTTTGAAACCAGAGGCACCTGCAGAGGCGCTGGTGACGGCATTACCTTGAGGATCCGTGATGGTGACGATGGTGTTATTGAAGGTCGCCAGGATGTGTACCTGCCCGGAGGATAGGAGACGCTTGGTTTTGCGGGCGGATTTTCGGCGTCCAGTTGTTCCAGTTTGAGCCATAATACCTCGCTATACTATTTCTTGGTTGCGCCACGCCGTCGGCCACGACCGGCAACCGTCTTCTTAGGACCTTTGCGTGTGCGTGAGTTGGTGCGCGTACGCTGTCCTCTTACGGGCAAATTGCGTCGGTGGCGGAGACCACGATAGCTACCAATCTCAATTAAACGTTTGATATTCATTTGCAGAGTACGACGCAGGTCGCCCTCAACCTTATAATGCTGACCGATGTAGTCGCGTAACAAACCAACTTCTGCGTCAGTCAGGTCTTTGATACGGGTATCAGGACTTACTCCTGTGGCACTCAAGACCTCTCTTGAATGGGAATCACCGATGCCGTAGATATAGGTCAATCCAACCTCAACCCGTTTATTGCGCGGTAAATCAACACCTTCTATTCTTGCCATATGTTCTATCCTTGTCGTTGCTTATGTTTAGGATTTTCGCAAATAATATATAAACGGCCCTTGCGTTTGACAACCTTGCATTTTGAGCAACGCCTTCTGATTGACGATGATACTTTCATAAATCTTACTCCTAGCGACTACTTTGTGTTTCCGTTTAGCCAAAGCCTTGATTATACATGCCAATGCACCTGCCGTCCAGTCTTTTTCAGGGCAGAGTTAATATGAGAGCCTCTCCATCGGTGATAGCAACGGAGTGTTCCCAGTGTGCGGTAAGAGAACCGTCTGCTGAGACTACCGTCCATTGGTCTGGGAGGACTCTGGTTTGAGCCGTCCCGACCAAAACCATTGGCTCTAGAGCAATGGTCATTCCCTGGCGCAGGATTTGACCACGACCCGGAGTGCCATAATTCGGCATCTGGGGACCTTCGTGCATCTGCCGACCCACACCATGACCAGTATACTCACGGGTGACATTGAACCCAGTGCCTTCCACATATTCCTGGATGGCTGCTGAGACGTCACCAACTCGGTTATTTGCCCGCATTTTACTGATACCTACGTAAAGTGCATGCTCGGTAACTTCGATCAGCCGTTGAGCCTGGGGAGAAATTTCACCAACACCGACGGTGAAAGCTGAATCTCCCACAAAACCCTCGAAGGTCGAGCCGCAATCTACTGAAACAATATCACCTTCCTGTAACTTATGCTTACCAGGAATCCCATGAACCAGCTGCTCATTAATACTAACGCAAATGGAGGCTGGATATGGATATGGACCAGGATATCCCTTGAAGGTAGGGATGGCTCCATGTTTGCGGATTACTTCCTCCGCAGCTGTGTCCAGCTCAGCGGTGGTGACCCCTGGACGGATAAGCTGACGCACAGCCTGTAAAGCCATGGCATTGATGCGCCCTGCTTCCCGCAGGGTCGCTATTTCTTCCGGGCTTTTAATGACGATATTACGATCCCAGCTCATTCTGCTCCACTTCCTGATAAGGCTAAGAGCAGGTCTTCAGTAACTTGCTCTATAGGTTTGTTACCATCAATTTCAATTAACACACCATGTTGACGATAATATTGAATCAATGGTTGTGTCTGTTCCAAATAAACGCGAATTCGCCGTTTTACGGTTTCTGTTTTATCATCTTCACGTTGATATAAATCCGAGCCATCAAAATCACACACACCGGGGACCTGCGGGGGATTATATTTTTCGTGAAAGACATGTCCTGATGCACGACAGGTCCAGCGACCGGTAAGACGCTTAATAAGAACATCTTCTGGCACGCAAATGTAAGGGACACTTTTAACCCTACCATGCATTTCAGATAACATGCCAGTCAGGGCGTCAGCTTGAGTGGGTGTGCGTGGAAAGCCATCCAGAAGTGCACCGGATTGACAGTCAGCCCTGGAGAGGCGTTCGTGTATCATGGCTATAGTTACATCATCAGGAACGAGCTCACCTTGATTGATGTAGCCAGCCGCTAGCTTTCCTAACTCAGTCTGGTCCTTCAAATTCTCCCTGAAGATATCTCCCGAGGATATATGCGGGAGGTCAAGCCGATGTGAAATTGCTTCAGCTTGAGTACCTTTACCCGCACCAGGGGGACCGAGTAAGACAATAAATCCGGACATAAATAATCATTACCTCACTAGCAGTGAGTCGTCATATCCATGCAATTTTAGATCTGCATCGATATTAAAGAATACATCACGCACAACACCTACTACAATCAGCAGTCCTGAAGAGGAGGTGAGCAACAGCCCCGTACTCTGCCCAAATGGCACTACCAATCCAACCAACCAGGGCAAGACTGCCACAATTCCAAGGAAGATCGCACCGGGTAAGGTAATACGGCGTAACACACGGGTCAGATATTTTTGAGTGGGGTTACCGCGTGAGACGCCAGGAATCTGAGCGCCGACCTTCTTCAAATTTTCACCGTAGTTTTGTTGAGCAAACAAGACATCGGTATAGAAGAAGGAGAAGAACACCACCATGAAGAAGTACATGATCCAATATGTGTTTCCAGTTCCACCAAACAGGTTTACCACACCGGAGGCAAGGTTAGCAATCGTGGCGTTCTTGGCACTGGTGAAGAAGCTGGCAATAATGGAAGGGAAGGTGAGCAGCGATTGAGCAAAGATGATAGGGATCATGCCGGCCATATTGACCATCAGAGGTAAGGTGCCTTTAACGGGCATGGACATGCGGCTGCCCATACGCCGACCGGGATACATCACCGGTACGTTTCTGCGACCCTGTTGAACAACCACGATGGCAAAAATGGTGATCAGACTCAGGATCAACATGAAGATCAAACCAATCCAGCGGGTGGTAGCATCGGCAATAATACTCTGGATGGTTGCGGGGATACGGGCCACAATACCTGCAAAAATGATCAGTGATAGCCCTTGGTTACGCAAACCATATTCAGAAATCAGCTCACCCAGCCAGATACCGAACATGGTGCCCGCAGTCATACTGACAATGATGGTCAATGAGGGCAAGAAATAACTAAACCCGAAATTCTGAATCACTGGGGCTAACCCGATGCGGGTGGCTGAGTTATTGAAAATATTGACCTGGCCAATGGCTTGTAAAGCAGCCATGGGCACAGCCAGGTAGTAAGTCCACTTTTCTTGCCACTTTTGTCCTTCACGAGGGTCGTCTTCCATCTTCTTCTGCCAGGAGGGGATGATGGGTGTCAGCAGCTGGAGAATAATTTGAGCGGTGATGTAAGGATAAACACCCATTGCCAAAACAGAGAAGCGGGAGACTGTTCCACCCGATAGTAAATCCAGGATGTTGATCAGGTTACCTGCTGCCCCACCAGCATTGAGGATTTGAGCCATCACCTCTTTATTGGCACCGGGTACAGGGACATGGCTCGCCAGGCGATAAATCGCCAGGATGAGCAGGGTGATTAACAATTTCCTGCGGATATCGTGTGCTGACCATAAATAACGCCAGGCAGACCGCTTCATTTTATGAACTCCTCATCATCAATCTTTCAGAATTAATCTACCGATAGTAATCTTACGATTTTATGAGCTCTACACTTCCACCAGCCGCTTCGACTTTTGCCCTGGCACTGGTGGTGATGCGATGGACATTAATTTTAAGGGCAGCTTTGAGATCGCCTCGCCCTAAGATGACAACCGGGTTAGCTGGATTGCGAAGCAATTGAGCTTCAGCAAGCGTATCCGGTGTGATTTCAGCACCATCTGAGAAATTAACCAGCTGATCAAGATTTACTTCGTTATACTCAATCCGGTTCAGGGGGGTGAAACCTTCACCACGTTTGAAGGGTAGACGGCGATAAAAGGGCAAGTTGCCACCTTGATTATATTGGCGAACTGGTTTTCCGCTGCGTGCACCCTGACCCTTGGTGCCACGACCACCCGTCTTGCCCCTGCGAGCAGCCGTCCCTCGACCGACACGGATGCCTTGTTTCTTGGCACCAACTTGTGGTTTGAGATCATGTAGTTTCATTATTTTTCCTCCACCACAACCAGATGAGCAACTTTATAAAGCATTCCCCGTAAGGTCGGAGAATCTACGTGTTCCACGGTCTGGTGTAATCGTTTAAAGCCTAATGCTTTAATGGCGGCTTTATGTTCTTTGGAATACCCAATCGGGCTGCGGACCAGCGTGAGGCGGACGATCTTCTCTTTGGGTGTTTTTTTACTAGGCATTCTTCCTCCGATCCCAGAAGGGAGTCACATCCTTGACTTCTTTTCCACGTCGGGCAGCTTCTTCCTTGGGCGATTTTAACGAATCCAAGGCCTGCATGGTGGCATAAACTACATTTAAAACATTGCTACTGCGTAATGATTTAGTGAGGATATCCGAGATTCCTGCAGCTTCCAGAACGGCGCGCACGCCACCTGCAGCGATCACACCAGTTCCTGGGGAGGCAGGTTTCAATAAAACCTCAGCACCACTAACGCGTCCGAATGCTTCATGTGGGATGGTTTTTCCGAATAACCAGACCTTATGCATATTACGATGGGCCTTTTCAGAGGCTTTACGCATTGCATCAGGGACTGTGTTAGCTTTACCCACCCCGATACCCACGCTGCCGTTGTTATCGCCGACAACCACGGTGACACGGAAAGAAAAGCGTCGTCCACCCATAACAACTTTTGCGACACGTCCTATCTCGATCACGCGTTCATCATATTCTTGTAATTCATATTCTGCAGTTGGATAATCTGTCATGCTTATCTCCATGTGTGAAGGATTAAAACTTCAGGCCGCCTTCACGCGCACCTTCTGCCAATGCTTTAACACGTCCGATATATTTATAACCACCTCGGTCAAATGAGACCACCTGGATGCCTTTACTCAGGGCACGTTCAGCCAGAGTTTTACCGACCAAATGTGCCTTCTCAGCTTGCTTGAGGTTTTTTGCCTGTTCCCGAATGGCAGGATCCAGGGTTGAAGCAGATACCAAAGTATGACCGGCTTTGTCATCTATTACCTGGCCATAGATCCCAGTTAAGCTGCGAAATACACACAGGCGCGGGCGTTCAGGTGTGCCAATGATATTTTTCCGAACGCGGGTATGACGCCGGTTGCGTGCTGCAGAACGTGTTTTTTGAGTGCTTGCCATAATTTTATCCCTTACCCGACTTACCTGCCTTGCGGCGGATCTTTTCTTCTAAGTATTTGATCCCCTTACCCAGATAGGGCTCTGGAGGGCGCTGTTTACGAATGTAATCAGCTATTTGACCAACTTTTTGCTTATCTGGACCCAAAACCTTGATCTGGCGAGTTTTTGGATCGGCTTCAAATGAAATGCCATCCGGAGCTGTGACCTCGATGGGATGGGAATATCCAAGGTTGAGTACTAGTTTGTCTCCCTGTACCTCGGCGCGATAACCCACTCCATTGATCTCCAAAATACGTTCAAAACCGGTACTAACCCCGGTAACCATGTTTTGAATCAGAGCACGGGTTGTTCCATGTAAAGCACGGTGCATCCTGGCATCGGATGGACGGGTGACATTAATCACTCCATTTTCCAGAGCAAATGACACTTCTTGGGGGAAGGTATATTCTAGAGATCCTTTTGGACCCTTAACCTTTATATGGGTTCCATCAATGTTTACTTCCACACGAGGTGGAACAACGATTGGGAGACGGCCTATTCTTGACATATGAACCTCTTTACCAGATCTTGCACAGGATCTCGCCACCTACACCAAGCTGGCGAGCGCGCTGACCCGTCATGACACCTTTGGGTGTGGAAATGATCGCGACACCCATCCCAGAGAGCACCCAGGGGATCTCCTGTTTACCCGTATAAACCCGGCTACCTGGGCGACTAATCCGCTCGAGACCGGAAATGACGGCGCGTCGTTCTCGTCTTTCACCCACGTATTTCAGGCGAATGCGCAAAATTTTCTGTGCAGGGTGCTTATTATCATCTACGATTTCGTATCCACTGATGTAGCCTTCATCTTTTAGAATCTGCGCAATAGCAGATTTCATTTTTGAATTCGGTAGAGCTACAGTGGTGTGTTCAGCCATCACGGCATTTCGAATCCGTGTAAGCATATCAGCGATTGGATCTGAAACAGACATATTCTATACCTCCGCCCTTTACCAGGATGACTTCACAACGCCAGGGATTTTGCCTTCCAGAGCCTGCTCGCGGAAACATATACGGCACAAACCGAAGCGTCGCATATAACCACGCGGACGTCCGCATATTCTGCAACGATTACGTACACGGGTTGGGTATTTACGGCGCATTTCACGGTATTTCATGCATGTACTTGCCATTAGATTCCTTCCTTCCTAAAAGGCATGCCGAGCATCTGGAGCAACTGCCTGGATTCGTCGTCATTACGGGCTGTAGTAACGATGGAAATCTCGAGACCACGTAATTTATCGATCTTATCGTATTCGATCTCCGGGAATACCAGCTGCTCACGTAACCCGAGGGTATAGTTACCACGTCCATCGAATGCATTCGGAGATATACCTCGAAAATCGCGTACACGAGGCAGGGCGACATTCATCAACCGGTCCAGGAAGGACCACATACGCTCACCTCGTAAGGTAACTTTGACCCCAATCTGGCGTCCTTCACGCAGCTTGAAGTTAGCGATACTCTTTTTAGCTATAGTGATGATGGGTTTTTGACCCGTAATCAAGGTCAAATCTGCTACCGCTGCTTCAAGCGCCTTGGCATTGTCGAGTGCTTCACCGACCCCAATATTCACAACTACTTTGGTGATGCGGGGGATCTGCATGACGTTGTCGGTGCCAATGGCAGCTTCAAGCGCAGGCGCAATTTCTTTTTGATAACGTTCTTTCAAATAATGGCTCATTAAATTGCTCCACTCGGATGATTATTCAATCACCGCTCCACAGTTCTTGCACACGCGCTGACTTTCACCATCTTCACGTTGCACACCCACACGTACGGGATTATCACATTTTGGGCAAACCAACATGACATTACCAATAGCGATGGGGGCTTCAAATTCAATAATTCCAGGTTTAAGGGTACGACCTTGAGCCTGAACTTGTTTTTGATGCTTTTTACGCACGTTGATGCCTGCGATGACCACTTTGCCTTCATCAGGTGAGACTTTGATCACTTTACCGCGTCTACCCTTATCAGCTTTACGGCCGCTAATCACTTCAACGGTATCATCTTTACGAATTTTTACTCTCACAGCTTATACTCCTACTTAGTGAACCTTAAAGTACCTCTGGTGCTAAGGACACGATTCTCATAAACCCTTTTTCACGTAATTCACGGGCAACTGGACCAAAAATACGCGTACCCTTAGGATTTTGACCATCTGTATCCAGGATGACGGCCGCGTTATCATCAAAACGAATATAGGAACCATCATCACGTCGCCATTCTTTTGCACAGCGTACGATGACCGCTTTGACGACTTCGCTTTTTTTAACACTGCCCTGTGGAGAGGCTTCTTTTATAGTTCCTACCACAATATCTCCTACACGACCATACCGCCGTCTTGAGCCACCCATGACATGGATGACAAGTAACGAGCGCCCGCCGGTATTATCGGCGACCTTAACCACTGTTTCTTGTTGGATCATGGCTATGCCTCCGGTAGCTCCTCTCCACCACCAACTGAGCGTCGAATAATTTGTTCAACAACCCATGTCTTGTTCTTGGAGATTGGACGACTTTCAACGATTTGCACCTGATCCCCAACCTCGCAACCAAGCTCATCGTGGGCCATCACGCGCTTGCGACTATTGACCACTTTCTTATAAAGTGGGTGGCGATAGGTTCTTGATATTTCTACCACCACAGTCTTTTGCATGGCATTACTGGTGACAAAACCAGTGATTCGTCGGCGATTATTCATGGTTTTCCTCGCTTTCAGGATTTCGCAAGCGCTCATTCAATACAGAAGAAAGGCGGGCGATGATGCGACGTGTTTGGCGTAAACGGGTAAAGTCAGTCAATTCACCAGAGGAAAGTTGAAAGCGTAGTTTCATTAATTCTTCTTTCGTGTCATGAAGCTCAGCTTCAATCGCTTCCGTCGAGAGTGCACGAACTTCATGGATTTTCATTGCTCACCTCCGGCGACACGGTCGTAACGACCGATGACCTTGGTTTTAATCGCCAGTTTGAACTGGGCCAGGCGTAATGCCTGACGAGCATCTTCTTCTGGTAAGCCTCCGCCGACCTCAAACATGACGCGACCAGGCTTGACAACTGCCACCCAATATTCTACGTTACCCTTACCCTTACCCATACGGGTTTCAGCGGGTTTTTGGGTATAAGGCTTATCGGGGAAGATCCGAATCCAAACTTTTCCGCGCCGTTTGAGTGCATGCATGATTGCCCGACGGGCAGCTTCAATTTGACGCGCAGTCACCCACCCTGGCTCCAAAGCCTGCAGCCCGAAGTCACCAAAGTGTACATCAGCGCCGCGCAGCTCGGTCCCTTTCATGCGACCGCGCATTTGTTTACGATATTTAACTCTTTTTGGCATGAGCATGGTAAAAACCCTCACTACTCACTAACATAAACACCTTCGGTCGTTTCAACTTGTTCTTCGACCGCAGGTAATAATTCACCACGATAAATCCAGACTTTGACACCAATCCGTCCGTATTGGGTCAGGGCTTCGGTCTGGTGATAATCAATATCAGCACGCAGGGTAGCACGCGGGACGCGACCTTCTCGCATATTAACCACCCGTGCCATTTCAGCTCCACTCAAGCGGCCACCAACCTCCACGCGGATCCCTTGAGCACCCTGGCGAATGGCTTGCTGGATAGCGCGCTTCATCGCACGCTGGTAGCTTATGCGACGTTCCAGCTGATCAGCGATGTTATGGGCAACCAAATAAGCATCCAGGTCAGGACTCTTGATCTCTTTGATTTCTAAATCAATCTTCTTACCAACCACGGTTTCAAGATGCTGGCGTAGACTCTTGACACTTTCTCCTTTACGCCCAATGAGCACACCTGGCTTCGCTGTGTTAACCACAATCTTTACTTTCCCTGGAAAACGCTCGATCTCAATACGGGAAACCCCTGCACGGGGTGCTTCCTGTCGAATTAGGTTGCGTAAGGCAAAGTCCTGATGAAGCTGCTCGACATATTCTTTCCCTTCGGCGAACCAGCGACCTTCCCAGGTTTTGTTGATCCCCAGGCGAAAACCAATCGGATTTACTTTTCGACCCATAATAGCTCCTACTGTCCTTCTCGCTCACGAAGGATGACGGTTATATGAGATGAGCGGCGTAACCAGGGCATAAATCTGCCGCGAGGTCCAAAGCGTCTCCATTTGCGGGTAGTGGCTTCATCAGCATAAATACGGTAAACGAAGAGATCATCGCGGCTTACGCCAAAATTTTCTTCCGCGTTGGCGATAGCAGAAGTAAGCAACTTTGAAACTGGTCTGGCAGCATGGTTAGGCACAAATCTCAACATTGTCAGAGCTTCTACAACGTCTTTACCTCTGACCATGTCAACCACCAGACGTACTTTTTGTGCGGACACAGGGGTATCCAGTGCCTGGGCACGAATATCTTGTGGCATAGGTTATCCCTCTTTCTTCACTTTCTTCTCAGAAGCAACATGACCGCGGAAGGTGCGAGTTGGTGCAAATTCACCCAAACGATGCCCTACCATGTTTTCCGTGATATAGATCGGTACATGTCTGCGACCATCATGAACGGCAACCGTGTGACCGACCATTTGAGGGAAGATGGTGCTTGCCCTACTCCACGTGCGGATGACCTTTTTCTCACCCTTCTCGTTCATGGCTTCAATTTTCTTGAGTAGTTTCGGGGCTATAAAGGGCCCTTTTTTCAGAGATCGTCCCATTTTCTCGACTCCTGATGACTATGGACTATCTACGGCTCTTACCGCGCCGGCGGATGATATATTGGTTCGACAGTTTATTTCGACGGGTTTTGTAACCTCGGGTAGGTTTTCCCCAAGGGCTCTTGGGTCCGGGCATACCTATGGGCTGTCGACCTTCACCACCACCATGGGGGTGATCACGGGGGCTCATGGCGCTGCCGCGCACGGTTGGGCGGATGCCCATGTGGCGTTTGCGTCCAGCTTTCCCTAATTTGATATTACTGTGGTCTAAATTCCCAACCTGACCGATGGTGGCATAACAGGTCTGACGGATCAAGCGAACTTCACCGGAAGGCATGCGGATCTGAGCAAAATCACCTTCCTTGGCTAATAACTGAGCGGCACCACCTGCAGAACGGACCAGCTGACCTCCCCGACCTTCTTTGAGCTCGAGGTTATGGATTGTTGTGCCTACAGGGATATTCGATATGGGCAGGCTGTTCCCTGGACGAACTTCTGCAGTTGGTCCAGACAGGACAGAATCGCCTACTTTGAGATCAATCGGTGCCAGAATATATCGTTTTTCACCGTCGGCGTAGAATAAAAGTGCTAAACGTGCGGTCCGGTTTGGATCATACTCGATGGCTGATACTTTCGCTGGAATACCGTGTTTTTCGCGCTTGAAATCGACAATGCGGATATGCTTACGGTTGCCACCACCACGATGACGGACCGAAATACGTCCTTTTGTATCGCGACCAGCATGGTTATGCTTATCCATGATCAATGATCGTTCGGGTTTACTCTTGGTAATCTCTTCAAAGGTATATCCGGTCATGCCGCGCAAGGACGGAGTTACCGGCTTATATTTCTTTACAGCCATTATTTAACTCCTTCAAACATATCTATTGTGTCACCTGGTGCCAGGGTAATGATGGCTTTTTTGTATCCACTGCGACGGATCATGACACGGCGGCTCTTCCAACGGCGGGTTCGCTTAGGAGAGACATTGATCAAATTTACGCGCACGACATTAACATCGAACAGGGTTTCAATTGCATCTTTAATTAACCCTTTGGTAGCATACGTAGCAACTTCAAAGGTGTATTGATGCAAATTTGCGTTTTGAAAATTTGATTTCTCCGTGACGATCGGGCGACGCAGGACATCGTATATAGTGCTCATGATTGCCTCCCGTCTAGCCTAGATGCTCAGAGATAACATCAAGCGACTGAACAGGTAGGACAATTTTGTCAAAATTAAGCAAGTCGCGGATGTTGAGATAATTAGCCATCATCGTCTTGGTTCCTGCCAGATTATTAGCGGAACGTACGATCATTTCAAACATCGGGGTTTTATCTGGGATAAGGATGATGGCACTATCGGTGCCTACAAGATTGTTCATAACCTGAGCCATGAGTTTCGTCTTGGCTTCACTCAGGGTCAGGTCATCGACTACGACAATCGCCTTTTCGGAGGCCCTGACAGATAAAGCAGAGCGGAGAGCGGCCTGGCGCATCTTGCGTGGCATGGATAATGTATAATCGCGTGGTCTGGGAGTATGGACTTTGCCACCGCCGACCCATTGGGCTGCCCGAGTAGAACCCTGGCGTGCCCGGCCTGTACCTTTTTGCTTCCAGGGTTTTTTACCACCGCCAGACACCTCACCCCGGGTTTTTGTTTTGTGTGTTCCGAGACGAGCATTGGCTAATTGGCGAACATAGGCCTGGTGCATCAGATCAATATTAATCGGAGCTTCAAAAATCTGCGCCGGAAGCTCTACCGTGCGGATTTTCTTACCTTCCATGTTTATAACATCAACTTCCATAATCTTATTCTCCACAAATGTGAGAATCAGAGCCACGAATAGGCTACTGCTTCCTGGTTTCCTTGATTTCCACAATGCTGCCCTTCGAACCAGGAACAGCACCATTAACAGCAATCAGGTTGCGGTCGTTATCGACCAGGACAACTTTCAAATTTTGAGTGGTGACACGACGGTTTCCCATATGACCTGGACCTCGTGCGCCTTTATAAACTCTACCCGGTGTGGTTGTCGAACCACGCGAACCAGGGGCACGCACACGGTCGGAGGTACCATGGGTTGTATGATGACCCTTGAAGTGGTAGCGCTTAACGGCACCCGCGAATCCACGACCTTTACTGGTGCCGATGACGTCGACGTATTCACCGGTTGAAAATACCTGGGATACCTTGATGGAATCACCTTCAGAGACATCAGGGTCTTTCACGCGAAATTCACGCAAAAAACGCAACGGAGGAAGCGAGTTGCGTTTAAGGTGCCCCAATTGACCACCAGTCAGGATCTTTGGTCGTACTTCTTCGAAACCCAATTGGACGGCTGAATAGCCGTCCTTACCAGGTAAACGAACCTGAGTAACATAGCATGGCCCAGCTTCGATTAAAGTGACCGGGAGTGCCTGGCCTTCAACGAAAATCTGGGTCATGCCAATTTTCTTTCCAATCAGCCCTTTTAACATCTCAGTTTTCTCCTATTCATGTTATCTATTGGGACTGTCAGTCTGGGCATGACTGCATCATCCCTGAGCGCAGTACAGTCTACTGGTCCACCGTGGAGCCTCGGGTTTGTTCGCTCACGAGTGAGACCGCACTTGCACTGCCACCATTCGGTGACGGGTGTTTTCGGGTCGCGTGTTCGTCAATCTTACCGATTTACACCCGATATTGAAGGCGGTATAGCTATATCTTTATTTCAATGTCCACACCCGCTGGAAGGTTCAATCGCATGAGCATATCGATGGTCTTGGAGTCTGGGTCTAAGACATCGATTAAGCGGTTATGCGTGCGGATTTCAAAGTGCTCGTGTGAATCTTTATCAATGAATGTCGAGCGCCGAATTGTAAACCTTTCTTTCTTAGTTGGCAAGGGTACAGGACCAACTACTCGGGCACCCGTGCGTTCTGCAGTCTCAACAATACGTTTCGCAGATTGATCTAGAACGCGATGGTCATAAGCCTTCAAACGAATACGGATTTTTTGTTTAGCCATATTTCCTTGTTCCAATTATCTTCGGATCATGCAATAATTTTAGTGATCACACCAGCGCCGACGGTGAGGCCGCCTTCACGGATAGCGAACTTGGAGCCCTGCTCCAAAGCCACCGGCACGATCAACTCAACTTCCAGGTTCACGTTGTCTCCTGGCA
>JBAQFX010000139.1:0-8694 GCA_049287485.1 Anaerolineales bacterium | reverse complement strand
ACTTATGATGACCAGACCTACCTGCTGCTCAGTTCTAATCGTCGCACTGATGCTATCCTGCTTGATGCTTTGATGGAAGACAACCCACAGAGCAACCTGATCCCGAAAGTGGTCAATGGCCTCCTGGCGCATCGCACCAAAGGTCTTTGGGGTAACACCCAGGAGAATGTCTTTGTCCTGCTGGCATTGGATCGTTACTTCAACACATACGAAACCGAAACCCCGGACTTTGTTGCGCGTTTGTGGCTCGGTGATACTTATGCGGGCAGCAATGAATTTCTTGGTCGTACAACTGAGCGGTATGAAACACTCATCCCGATGACCTACGTACTTTCAGAGACTTCTTCAGGCGGTGGTACCCAGGATCTGGTCATCAGCAAGGAAGGAGTGGGACGGCTGTATTACCGGCTCGGATTGCGGTATGCTCCGACGGATCTCGATCTAAAAGCGCTCGATGCTGGCTTTGTTGTTCAGCGCCGGTACGAAGCGATGGACAATCCTGAGGATGTCTCACAAGACAGTGATGGGGTATGGCATATCAAAGCGGGTGTGCGGGTACGTGTGCACATCACGCTCGTGGTTGACAATCGCAGATATCACGTTGCGCTTGTTGACCCATTACCGGCTGGCTTAGAGATCATTAACCCCGCTCAGGCCGTATCGCAGAGCACGATTCAGGATGATCCCTCGACTCTCCGCTATGGTTGGTGGTGGTGGAGTACTTGGTACGAACATCAGAACATGCGCGATGATCGCGCCGAGGCTTTCACTTCTCTTCTCTGGGATGGGTTGTATGAATATACCTATATCGCCCGAGCCACTACCCCCGGCACATTCGTTGTCCCGCCAACCAAGGCTGAAGAGATGTACTCTCCCGAAGTCTTCGGCCGTAGCAGCAGCGATTGGGTAATTATCAAGTAGTCGCCCTGCCTTATATCAGTATTTGATACGGTTGTGTTGGAGTTGAGATACAAAACCGATGATAATCTAGACGAGGCGTACAAAATCAACTGCGCCTATGGGATATACCATCTCCCTATGTACGGGTTGGATGTTGAGGGGTTTAGCTCTTAATTAGTTGGTAGAGTGTTCGAATCTTTCCGGATCGCCTTTCCTTGCTTCATACTGCGAGTACAATTCGGGTACAGATATGCTGAAACAGCATGCAAGGAGAGCAGCGAGTTGTATGGTGATTTTGGCACATAGTAGACGTAATAGACGGCTTTTTTCCCCTTTCCCCCTGCATTTTTATACATCGCACTGAAGAGGGAGCGGGTTCGAATCCCGCCAGGTCCACTGAATTACCTTGTATGGAATATTTGCACCATACAGGCTATTCTGAAAGATGTTCTCTCTACCCCAGAGTTGTATACCTGACAAAACAGAGAATCTGTGTATAATATTAACTGTAGTTAATTAAATACACAGTTAATACTATACAGTTGATCAGTACAATGAATGCAATAGACCATGCGATCAGGATTTTCGAAAACCATAATGGGTTTCTACACACCCAACAAGCTATTCGGTTTGGGATTGCTCCTCGAACGCTATATCAGATGAGAGATTCGGGTACGATACTGCGCGAGAGTCGGGGACTTTACCGGCTAGCGAGCGCGGATCTTAGTTCGAACCTTGACCTGGTACAGGTGGCGATGAAGATCCCCAAAGGGGTGATTTGCCTGATCTCAGCGCTATCGTTCCAAAACCTGACCACACAGATTCCCCACCAGGTCTATGTTGCTCTACCCAACTACTCTGAGAAACCTCGTCTTGAATACCCACCTATCAGGATTTTCTGGCTGTCTCAGAAGGCTTATTCTGCTGGCATTGAAGACCATAATCTGAATGGAATTATCGTGAAAATATATAGAATCGAGAAAACCGTTGCGGATTGCTTTAAGTTTCGAAACAAAATCGGTCTGGACGTGGCTCTGGAGGCACTGAGAGAATACCGGAAAAGTGTGGCGTTCAATATCGAGACTCTACTGAATTATGCTCGAATTGACCGTGTCGAGCGGGTGATCAAACCTTACCTGGAAGCCATCCTATGAGTGAAGTGAAAAATCTACAGGCTTCGGTTCGACAACAGTTACTTAATAAGGCACATAAAGACAACCGTCCTTTTAACGAAATATTGCAATATTACGCTATAGAGCGATTTCTCTACCGGATATCCAGGTCAGGTTATTCTGATAAATTTATCTTGAAGGGAGCTCTCATGTTCCTGGCGTGGGGAACATCGGTTTACCGACCCACGCGGGATATAGATTTATTAGGATTTACCACCAACGAGTTAGATGCTGTATCGAGGATTTTCCAAGAAATAAGTGCCCAGGAAGTTGAGCCTGATGGTTTAATATTTGATAATTCTTTCGTCCAATGCGAACGAATCAAAGAAGATGCAGATTATGAAGGGGTACGCGTAAACCTTGTAGGATACCTGGGCAAGGCAAAAATCCCACTGCAAATAGATATTGGCTTTGCGGATGTGGTATCACCCGCACCAATAACGTTAAAGTATCCGACAATTCTTCAAATGCCCATGCCACAGCTTCGTGGTTACTCACCCGAGAGTGTTGTAGCGGAAAAATTACAGGCATTGGTTTTCCTGGATCGGGCCAACAGCCGAATAAAAGATTTTCACGATTTATGGGTCATGGCTGAGCATTTTGAATTTAATGGAGGAATGTTACAAGGGGCAATAATTACTACTTTCCAACGGAGAAAGACAGAGCTGCCCATGGAAATCCCGGTAGGTCTGAGCGGCTCGTTTGCTGCTGAGAAACAAGCCCAATGGAAAGCCTTTAGGCAGCGTATGCATCTTGAAACAGTTCCCATATCTTTTTCTGATGTTTCTAGAGTTATAAACGGTTTTTTGGTTCCACCATTACGTAAAAGTGCCATTGGGGAATTATTTGAGGGCATGTGGGAACCTGGTGGTCCCTGGAAATTCCTGATTTAAGTTTAATAATAAAATTTTAGGTTTCCTGGTTCAAAATCCACTGCATACTTTCATTTTTTACTTCACTTTTTTATCCCATATTGATGCAGTTGTGGTGTAGATAATCTACTGATTAGTGGTTTTAAAAAACATTATGGATAAAGAACCCCTATATATGGGATGCATCGGTTATTCCATAACCATTTATACGGGCTGGACATTGAGTGGCTCGGCTCTTAATCAGTTGATTGAGCATTCGCGCGGATCCAAACGCAGTAAGGATGTTGAGTTGAATGGAAAGCGTTTTTTTGCATTTTTGCTTTCCCCCTTATGACAGGTTTGCGGATCGCCTTTCTTAACTTCATACCTATGCATATCGGGGAACAATTTGGGTACAAATGTGCTCAAACAGCATGCAAGGAGAGCAGCGAGTTGTATGGTGATTTTGGAACATAATAGACGTAATAGACAGTTTTTTTCCCCTTTTCCCTTAGTTGCTCATCTATCGCACTGAAGAAGTCGCGGGTTCGAATCCCTCCTGTTCCACAAAATCTCATGCATTTTCCCCCTCATGCCGGTTAAGTACAATCTGCTGCTGACGAGCAGCGCAAATTAAATAACCAGATCGGAGCGACTACGGGTCAGGTCAGAAAAGATGCCAGAGGTCAACATTAGAGTGGCGGGGTTGGCCCATTGTTTGATACGCCGTTGAATCCAGATAACAAAAGGTTTCCAGACGAAGGTGTTAATAATCATGCTGTTCATGCTGTGTGATGTGCTGATGATTAAACAGCATGATCACCCATTAAAGTGACCATTTCAATCTGCTGTTATCAAAAAATCCAAGCGGATGACCTAAGTAGCCAGGATAGGAGATGGCCTCACCATCTGCGTGTCTCCGCGTCACCGCGTCATTGTGTCCCCCCATTCCCGTTCACAATCATCAGTTTTACGGCAGGACCAGGATTCGAAAATTCAAGCTTCAACTAATCCATCTCCACCTGTTTCCAGAACTCCCTGAATCTAACTACTCTATTTACCTGCTCCTTGGTGGTTAAAAATGGGGCGACATCCACTGCAAGTGCCTCAAAATTAACATCCTCAATCTTCTGAAGGAGTTCCGCACGTAGTCTTTCGGGAGAGGACATACCCATCTTCTGGTTTATATATCTAAAATCAGGCTTGGTTTTGCTAAATAGAAATGTGATGTCGTAAAAATCTCTTCCTTTAGGGCGTTTGCGATTGGCAGCTGTAAAAATTTTTTGCGACAGCAGAATATTTAATGGCGTCACTCTGATCTCGGTAAAGACATCAAACTTATTTAATATCTTGACCTCCGGTGGATAGTCATATCCTTGAGCTACAGTGTCTAGTTGAATGAGGATCTTCTCCTGTTGGTGAGGCGATAAACCTTGCTTAAAAAGCAGGTCTGGAAACCTCAGATTACAGTGAAAGGCTTCCTTCGCTACCATGCTGATCTCCACAAGAAATCCCTCCTGCCCTAAAAACAGTTTCACTCTCTGGATCATGTCACCAAATGCCTGCCAGCTCAAGCCAAAATTGTCGAGATCGATATCTTCAGAAAAACGGCTATTTCCATGCACGATGCGTAAAGCTGTGCCACCTAAAAAAGATAGCTTGCTGGCTTGTTTGCTTTCAAAAATCGCCTGTAAAATCTTATACTGCAGGTATTCACGAACAATTGCCCTTTCATACCCCTGAAGCGGTTCCGAATACTCTTTTTTTATTTGCTGTAAATCAAGCATTCAGATACTCCATGAATTTATTGACCCTAGCTTCCAGGGCTCTTTTATTATACATGTTGACATACTTTGTATAAATCGAACGATCCAGCAGACCATGCAACTGCGTCCGGTTCCATCGAAGTCCCTCAAAATCTGCCATAGATTGGATGTCAGAATGTAAATACAAATAGTCCAATAAGGCCTTTTCCAGGCAGGCGATCTTGAACTTGTTTCCAGGGCTGTTTTCAATAACCTGATAACCAATCATATATTGAGGTTTCACGCTACGATAGCTGAATACGCCCCAGGTGCTTTCATACTGCTTGGTCTTGCGTGAACTGACGCTTGTCACACCTAACACGGTTTCGGGAATGACCTCATAATAAGCCAGTGCTGACTCCAGGCTGACATAGGAGGGCTCGTATATCTTATTGGCCACCATGAATAGATACATCTCATCCATAGCTCTATCCGCCAGGGCATAATAGCCTCCAGCCAGTGGTTTGATGTATCCCCGGTTCTGCCAGTAATTTAATTGCTGCCGGTGAAAATCAGGATCAAGCTTACGCACATCATTCAAATTGAACGCCGGCAATTCTCTAATTTTGTACTCAAACTCTCGAAATCTCATAATTTATTTCTTATTGTTATTATTATTATTTACATTAGGAAATATAATAACCATATATTGTTTTGTTGTCAAGTATAACCATAACAGTCTAACCACAACAGATCCTTTCCAGGAGCAATGGATCGTTCTTACCAACCCGCCAGGAGCCTGCTCGATTGGTTATTGCGGGTACATCCTGTGGGTGAAAGCCCGCCCGGATTACGAACCTCTCTTCTCTACCCTGGATGGGATGCACGAGGATGCCGATAGACAGTTTTGGGTAGAGTGAATGGAGGCGCAAGAGAACAATTGTGACATCCAGGCAGATAGCGGACAGATGAGTACCGGCGTCGAATGGCTGGATGATGGGCAGGGTCGGCAGCCTAGCCTGTGCTTCTTGCCACGGACCTTATGGTCGCGACTGTATACACAACATGGGGATGATGCGAGAGATAGATGTAAAAGATATTCGTTGGAAAACTTTGGAAGATGAGTTTAATACCGAAAAATTTCGTCTGGCAGTCGAGGAAGGAAAGGATCCTGATGGTACTCAGCTGAGCTTAGACATGCCGGGTTAGCAGATGAGCGATGGAGACATCGCAGACCTGATCGAATACCTCAAAACTTCACCTTAATTTGTCAAATCCAAGCTACTTTGATTGGTTGTTGGATCGAAAAATTATTAACTACCGAACCTCGAATACGATGACGAGATTCTATTATTTTGTGATCTAGTTCGAAAATATTTTAGTGCATTTTAATTTTCATGCGGATATAACCGATCGCAACTATATGTCTTTCCCAATCTGCATGTGAAGGCAAGTAAATGAACAGGAATGAGGCAGAGGAAGATCCACAAAGAGAAGCTGTTATGAGAACTTGTATTCTGTATTACAATCAATTATCATAGCTCTATATGAGGAGATGAGAGATGAGCAACGAACCCGAAGTAGATGTCCAACGCCGGCGAAGAGCCGAGAGACCCACTCAACAGGCTGAAGCACCAATTAGACGCCAAACAGAAGGAAGAGGGGGAGGAACAGGCAGCCCACAAGGAGGTGGTGGATTCAATGTTCCAACTAAAGGCAAAGTGGGTGGCTGTGGGGGTATCCTCATCATTATTTTAATTATTGCTTATTATTTATTATCTGGCGGTGGGGGAGTGAACACCCAGGAGCAAAATCCTGTGATCGAACAACCTACTGAAAGCAATCTAATCGTGCAAAATTTACCAACCCATACACCTCGACCAACTCATGTGCCTGTTGCAGGTCAAACCGGTCAAAAATGGTTGGTGATGATGTATCAGGATGCGGATGATCAGGTACTGGAGCAGGATATTTTCATGGATTTAAACGAAGCTGAAAGGGTAGGATCCAGTGAACAGGTAACCATTGTAGCTCAATTAGATCGCTACAAAGGGGCTTTCCAGGGGGATGGCAACTGGACCTCAGCTCGTCGATACCTCGTCACCAAAGATAATGACCTGAATACGATTCATTCAAAAGTGGTTAAGGATCTCGGTGAAATGAACATGGCGGATAGCAGCACCCTGGTGGATTTCGTCACCTGGGCAATGCAAACCTACCCGGCTGACCGCTATGTGCTGGTATTATCAGATCACGGGATGGGTTGGCCGGGAGGATTTAGTGACGCTGACCCAAATGAGAGCGATAACGGCTTAGCACCGCTCATCTCTGCACTAAAAGGCGATTTCCTTTACCTTTCGGATATAGATAAGGCACTTGGGCAGATCAGCCAGAAAACTAGTGTGGGTAAATTAGATCTCATTGGATTGGATGCCTGTCTGATGAGCCAGGTAGAAGTGTATGCAACTTTACAGACCTATGCTCACTATGCTATAGCTTCCGAAGAGGTGGAGCCATCCTTGGGATGGGCATATGCGGGTTTCTTACAGGAATTGGTGAATAACCCGGATATGAGCACCCAAGAGCTGGCGACTGATATTGTGAACTCTTATATTGATCAAGACTTACGCATCGTGGATGACCAAGCACGCCAGGATTTCTTGCGTCAGGGATCGCCACTGGGTGGTTACTTTGGGGTAAGCAGTGTGACTGCCAGTCAGTTAGCCAGGCAAATTGAGCGTGATGGGACTCTTACGGCAGTCGACCTGGATAGCTTGCCAGACCTGATGCAGCAATTTAACAATTTTGCATATATATTACAAGGTGAAGACCAGTCAATAGTCGCCTCAGCCAGAGATTATGCTCAGTCCTATACCAGTGTGTTTGGCAAGCAAGCTGGTCCTTCTTACATCGATATGGGTAGCTTTGCGCAGCTGGTTTCAAAGGAAGCTAATAACGATAAGGTAACCCAAGCGGCAAATTCCGTCATAACCGCAATGGACAATGCCATCGTGGCAGAAAAACATGGTACAGGCAAGCCTGGTTCGACCGGGATCGCAATTTACTTTCCTAACTCCACCATGTACAATTCCCCCTATACGGGTCCGCAATCCTATAATATTATCGCCGCACGTTTTGTTAAATCCTCATTGTGGGATGATTTCCTGGCTTTTCATTACAACGATCGGTCCTTCCGCTCGGACGCAGCTGAGGCAGTGGCACCAACATCAGGAATGCCTTCACGGGCACCAGGTGCTGGAGCGATTAGCTTATCCGAGATCACAGCCTCAAGTGAGACACTTGCTCCGGGAGATACAGTACGACTGAGCACCAGCATCGCGGGTCAGAACATTGGCTATGTTTATTTATTTGTTGGGTATTATGATACGAATTCCAATTCGATCCTTGTCGCTGATACAGATTTCCTGGAAAGTTCGGATACGCGCGAATTAAACGGGGTATATTATCCCGTCTGGCCACAGGGTGAGTCTTTTAGACTTAACTACAATTGGGATGGGTATCTGTTCTCCGTTTCTGATGGAACTACTTCTGCACTAGCATTATTAAATCCAACGGCCTATGGCGCCTCGGAAGAAGAGGCAGTGTATACTTTGAATGGAATGTACACCTTTGTTGATTCTGGCGAGCAAAAATATGCTCAGCTTCTTTTTATGAACGAAAAATTGACCCAGGTATATGGTTATCAGGGATCGGACTTTATGGGAGCGCCGGCAGAGATCACTCCATCAGACGGTGATACTTTCACTATCCTGCAAAAATGGATGGACCTGGATTCAAGCGGTAATTTCACGCAGGTGGTTGAAGAGTCAGGAGACACGCTTACTTTTAGTAACGATAGTGTCTTCACCTGGTCGACTGTGTACGCGCCCGTTGGAGATTACCTAGTGGGTCAGTTGGCACGGATCTTGCCATGAAGAGTAGAAAGAAAACTACTCAATCAAGGCAAGGAGAAGACCATGACCGGACGAAAGAAAGACCCATTACGCCCATTGACAGAAGAAGAAC
>JBAQFX010000138.1:0-2225 GCA_049287485.1 Anaerolineales bacterium | reverse complement strand
GTATTATCTACTCGAGAGTTTTGTTAGGTGCAGTTATCATTGGGATCTTCTTCTGGCTAGTACGACGGTACACTAGCAGACGGTTCACCATACGTACACCCATCGACATATGCATTCTTCTACTGCTTTTAATGATCCCAGTTACTCTTTGGGCTACGGCTATCCCTTCTAAGACTTATCCACAGGTATATCGTTTATTGACAGGTATAATTCTTTTGTATTCGATTGTAAATTGGGGACGCACAACTTCCCGAATTCGATGGCTGGTATTAGTTGGTGTCCTGGCAACCTGCTTTCTGGCCCTCTTCGCGATGATCAGCGTGGAGTGGACTCAACAAAAACTCCTGTTTATTCCAGCATCTTTGTATAATCGTTTTATATTACTGGTTAATGACACCGTGCACCGGAACGTCATGGCTGCGAGTTTAATCATTCTTTATCCGATTACCCTGGGAATATTGCTTTTTGCATGGAAGGAGTTACGTGGTTGGTACCG
The DNA here is from genome assembly GCA_049287485.1 of Anaerolineales bacterium. Taxonomy (GTDB): domain Bacteria; phylum Chloroflexota; class Anaerolineae; order Anaerolineales; family UBA4823; genus FEB-25. The sequence goes on along the minus strand of JBAQFX010000138.1, from coordinate 1,729 downwards.
TTTTCTTCTGGTCATTGTCGCTTGTGTCGTCTTTATAATTTTGATCTTGACACAATCGCGTGGTGCGTTGTTATCGTTAGGCGTTGTATTGCTCATGTTGATTATGTTGCGTTGGAAGTGGGGTTGGATTGCTATTCCTTTTTCCCTCATGGCTGTCGGTGGGATGATCGCCTTTTGGGGGTTGGAAAAATTTCTTAACGTGCTGTCATCAGGAGTATCACTGGAAGGATTAAATGGACGTCTCGAGGTATGGTCACGCGCCATATACATGATCCAAGATTTTCCCATAACAGGAGTAGGCTTGGGATTATTCGGGGATGTAGCAGATAATCTATACCCGTTTTTTTTGAGTGCGCCGGGTAGTGTTCCCCATGCACACAACCTATTTTTGCAGATCGCGGTGGATATGGGTATCCCTGGATTGATTGCGTGGTTGGGGATCCTGTTCGTGATGATTATTATTTCCTGGCAGCTCTATCGGTTCGGTCGAAGGAGAGGGGATAATTGGACTGAAGGTTTGGGTGCTGGGTTGTTATGTAGCCAATGGGCATTAATTATTCATGGTACTCTGGACGCAGCCACCTGGGGTGGGGTACGTTCAGCGCCTATCGTTTGGGCCTTATGGGGGTTGACTTCCGCTGCTTGGATCTTTTACCAGAGAAGGCAGTCTTGATCCATTTATTATTTTAGTGGGTTTTGTTCATATGAGTTGGTTTATTGAATCTACTAAATCCCTTCATTGGATATCTTTACCCATGCGTAGATTTAGGAGTTTTCCTGACTATAAAGTATTTTTACCATAATGACTATAATCAATATCATCGACATAGTAATTAGTGATGGGCAGCAATCGCTGCCCTTTTTTGTTTCTTGATATTATAAGTTGGGAGCACAGGGGGATTATGAATTACAATATTCGCACTGTGATCGATTGGTACCATGTTACTGCTAATGCCGTTTGGATAATGGCTTGTGCTATGGCCCTGGCCACTTTAAGTTACGCCGGCTGGGTAGCGTCCATCAAACATGAGAAACTTCGCAATGTCTTGAAGTTAAACAACTATCAAACCTCCATGAATATTGCAGGTATCCTTTTCTGCCTCGGGTTAGCGGGTGTTTCCGATAAATGGTGGGAAATTACCCTTTGGCTTTTAATTGCAGCACTGTTTTCATGGCAAACGCTAATGATGGTTTTGTATAATAAAAAATAAGGGGTATATGGGATTCCTGAGGGGAAAATTGAACAATTTATGTAGATTTAACCATCTCTACCATCTGGTGAACCTATATTACGCTCATGGAATCCAGATTCCCTCCGTATAACCATTCTCAGGAATAAATCAAGAATAGTAATTCGAAAGCCTATCTGCCAATTGACGAAACTGAAAACTGAAAAGGCTTTAGATTTATCCTTACACTCAATGGTAAATCTGCGATCGTAGTGGAAGTTTTATGGCTTTTCTAGTCATAAATAATTTTATAGTACTCAATCCAGGTAGAGTACTCGTATATCTGCATATCCAGTCAATGTGGTCATGACAAAAGTATTGGTTGTCCATAAATATATGCCTGGGCAATCTATTGGCAAAAAGGTGCATGCATGGAAACAGATTTTTACGATCTGCCTCGATCAACCGTGATTTACCTGGCCTCTATCCCATCAACTTTTAGCTTACTGATGGATCTAAATATTGAATCTAAAGCTAAACTATGCATATAGGCTTCTGCC
>JBAQFX010000137.1:0-8238 GCA_049287485.1 Anaerolineales bacterium | reverse complement strand
GCACGGCACAGGTATTGCCATCAAAGCCTTTTTCGCTTGAGTCGTATCCGATCTCTGTGACGATCTTGCGCACAAGCTCATCAAAATTTATATTGGCACGCGTGGTAATTTCTCCCAGTAGCATCACAAAGCCAGTTTTCGTGGCCGCTTCAACGGCCACCCTCGAATACGGGTCCTGCTCCAGGCAGGCATCCAGAATACCGTCGCTGATCTGGTCGCATATTTTATCAGGGTGCCCTTCTGTCACTGATTCTGAAGTGAACAGCAGGCTGGGAGAATTCATAAAAGTATTGCTCATTAATACCTCCATAAAAAAATTGCCCCTTCTGGTCAGGAAAGGGCAAGCAACGAGCGTTCACTTGAACTGCCCTCTCATCTTCCAGAATACACCTCTGCCGGAGTTGGCACCTTGAAAGCGTTAGGCCTAGTTCGATTAGCCTATTCCGCTCCCAGGTTGCCGAGGTTTCAAAGGGCCGGTCCCTCCACCTCTCTGGATAAGAGCGCCTTTAGGGGCTGTTAAATTATCGGGCGGATAATACCACGGTTATGGATCCCTGTCAAATTGACCTTTTTTCCATCTAAATAATAGTTTCATGATCAATATTCAATAGCACTGATCTTGCGAAGTTTATCCCAGCGATGAATGGAATTAATCTGGCGCACGGTACCTGAAAGGCCGCGTACCACCAGGCTGCTGGTGCGTGCCCCGTGGCTGTAATATTTCACGCCTTCCAGCAGTTCTCCATCTGTGATGCCTGTCGCTGCAAAGAAGACGTCTTCCGAAGACACCAGGTCATCTATAGTGAGTACTTTATTGAAATCATAACCCATCTTACGTCCTCGGTTTAATTCATCCTCATTCCTTGCATATAGCTTCCCCTGGATTTCCCCACCCATAGCCCGCAAAGCACAGGCAGCCAAAACCCCCTCAGGCGTGCCTCCGATTCCCAGCAGCACATCAATGCCAGAATCAGGCCATGCCGTCATTAAAGCACCCGATACATCACCATCCAGAATCAAGCGGATCCGACATCCCAATTGTCGCACTTCTGAGACCAGCTTGGAATGTCGCGGCCGGTCAAGGATCACCACTGTCAGGTTATCCAACTCAATATCCTTTGCCTGGGCAATTTTCCGCAGGTTATCAGCTACCGGAGCAGTGATGTCCACGACCCCTTTCGCTTTGGGTCCCACTGCAATTTTGTCCATGTATACATATGGGCCTGGGTCGAACATCGTACCGCGCGGAGCAATCGCTACTGTGGCGATGGAATTGGGTTGTCCATGTGATAGAGGACGTGTGCCATCGATGGGGTCAACCGCAATATCCATTTGTGGCCCATCGCCCGTGCCAACTCGCTCCCCATTATATAGCATGGGAGCCTCATCTTTTTCACCCTCACCGATCACAATGACAGCATTCATTTCAATTGTGTTCAACATATACCGCATGGCATCTACCGAGGCTTTGTCGGCAGCTATTTTGTCACCTCTTCCCATGTAGCGGCCTGCCGCCAGTGCAGCCGCTTCAGTAACGCGCACGAGCTCCAAAGCCAGGTTACGAGTTGGGACTTCGTTCACTAATACCTCCTTATTGTATTTATGATGGTTGCATGTTTCCTGCCAGTCAACCCCACAGCCACAGGACCATGTAATATCCTAATACCACAGCCCACAACCACGAGTCAATCCGGTCGAATGCTCCGCCATGACCGGGCAATAAATTCCCTGAATCTTTAACCCCCACCTGTCGTTTGATCATGCTCTCCCCCAGATCTCCCAGGGTGGGCAGAATTCCCATCACCAGACCCACTAGTGCACCTCGCAATGGCGTTATGGTTGAATCTACTCCTGCTCCCACCCGCCAGATGGCTGCAATTAGGGCAGTCAGCGGTACTCCTACAAGAATGCCGCCCAGATAACCTTCCCAAGTCTTCTTTGGGCTCAACCTTGGGCAGAGTAAATGCCTGCCAAACCCTTTTCCAATGAAATATGCTCCAGTATCGGCAAACCAGACTGCTGGGAGCACCACCAGGATCCACCACTTGCCTTCAGCCAGGTTTCGTAATGAGATAAAATAAGCGCCAAACCAGCCAATATAAAATATCCCTGCCAGGGTCACTGCAAAATCGGTGCCAGCCTGGTCACGCCCTCGTTCATATGCCACCAGGTGGAAGATCATTCCGAGCAAGATAAGCATGCTGATCAGCCATGTCGCACTCTCGAATCCATTGATATTCCTCCCTAATACAAGCAAGAGTGTACCACCAATAACTAAAACGCCCGCAGGTTGCAACCCGCCGGCGCGAAACAAATTTACATATTCCCAGGCTGCCAGACACATAAAAATCGCCACCAGGGCAGTTAAATACCATCCACCAGCTAAAATCGCTGCCATCCCAACAGGCAGCAGCACAATTGTCACCATTAAGCGCTTAGCCAGCATGGGGTTGCTTACGTCTGATCTGCCCTGCAGTAAGACCGTACCTACGCTCTCGCTGGTTATATTCCTCAATTGCTTTTAATAATTCCTCACGGTCAAAATCCGGCCAGTAGGTAGCTGGGAAATACCACTCCGAATAAGCTCCTTGCCAGATGAGGAAGTTACTGCCACGCAGCTCACCCGATGTGCGTATGATCATATCTGGGTCAGGTACACCTGCAGTAAACAGGTATTTGCTCACCAGCTGATCCGTTACTTGGTCAGCTTTTACTCCATCCCGGATCATGGCCTGGATGGCGCACACAATCTCATCTCGCCCACCATAATTAAATGCGATATTCAGGATTAAGCAATCATTATTTTTCGTGTATTCGATTGCTTCCAGTACTTTTTTTTGGAAGGATGGCCGCAGGCGGTCCAATCGCCCAATATGGCGCAACCTGACTCCCTGATCATGCAGCTCCTGAAGCTCGCTGTCAATCACATTTTCAAAGATTCGCATCAAACCCTGCACTTCCGCACTGGGTCGGCCCCAGTTTTCGGTAGAAAATGCATAAATCGTCAGATATTTGATGCCAAACTCTATGCATGCCTCAATGATCCGGCGCAGGTTTTCCGTGCCTGCCCGATGCCCGGCCATGCGCGGTAAACCGCGCGCCAATGCCCAACGCCCATTGCCGTCCATGATGATTCCAATATGGGTTGGAATTTTTTTCGGCAGAGCGTCCTTCTTTTTAGGGCTCATACTTCCATGATTTCCTTTTCTTTACGCACACCAACTTCATTAACCAATTCAATATATTTATCGGTCAGCTTCTGCAAGTTCTCTTCACCTTCTTTTAACTCATCCTCTGAGATTAATTTCTCGTGTTCAAATTCTCGTAAATCCTTAATGCCATCCCGCCTGACATTCCTTACCGACACACGAGCTTCCTCAAGCCTGGAGTGAACCAGCTTAACCAGATCTCGCCTGCGTTCTTCGGTTAATGGTGGCAAGTTTAGACGAATGACCTTTCCATCGTTGTTAGGGGTCAAGCCAAGATCAGAAACCAGGATCGCCCGTTCGATATTTCTCAAGGTGGTGGTATCAAAAGGACGAATCATTAACATGCGCGCTTCAGGTACGCTAATGGTTGCCAGCTGCATCAAAGGCGTTGGCATTCCGTAATACTCCACCGATAATTTCTCAACCAATGCAGGGGAAGCGCGTCCCGTCCGGATACCGCCCAGGTCTTCATCCAATGCCTCAAGTGCTCCTTTCATACGTTCTTCAGCTTCATTATATGCTTCTTTTAGCATAGAGGCCTCCATATTCAATGATCAAGGACAAGCAATGCTTTTATTCTGGTTGATTCGGTGTAGCTTATCAGCTTCCTATAGGATACTCGAAAATAGCCACACAGAAAAGGGTAATTTATACAGAACAATCTATGATAATTATTTCCCCTTCGTTAACAGAAGATCAGTCACAAAAAAATACTATAATCTGGAAGACTTATAGCCCTCTCAATAACCATCATGTGAAAGCTGACTTACTCCCAACCCCAGGATTTACCCCGAGCTCACCAGGGTCCCTACCGGCTCACCATACAACGCTTTCAGAAGTGCGCCAGGTTGCCATAGATTAAGCACCAGGATGGGCAAGTTATTATCCATGCATAAAGAGATGGCAGTGCTATCCATGACTTCAAGCCTGAGATTTATCGTTTCTATGTGGGTTAATCGGTCAAAACGCTTTGCATTGGGGTTCTTGATCGGGTCCGAATCATACACCCCGTCAACCTTGGTGGCTTTGATCAGCACATCCGCACCAATTTCCATGGCTCTTAAGGCAGCCGCGGTATCGGTGGAGAAATACGGGTTACCTGTCCCTCCACCGAAAATTACCACTCGCCCCTTTTCGAGGTGGCGAATAGCTCTACGCCGGATGTAAGGTTCAGCCACAGCCCGCATCTCGACCGCTGATTGAACCCGAATATACATCCCCATCCGTTCCATGGCATCCATCAATGCCAGCGCATTCATCACGGTCGCTAACATACCCATGTAATCTGCTGTAGCCCGGTCCATCCCACGCTGGATTCCTGTCCGCCCGCGCCATAGGTTTCCAGCGCCAATGACGATGGCTATATCTACATTTTTTTGGCGTACATCGGCAATGATCTTCGCCACCAATTCAGCTTGTTCAGGGTGGATGCCCAAGCCATCCGCCCCTCCCAATGCTTCACCGCTCAGCTTGAGTAAGACGCGTTTGTATTTGATCTTTGCTTCCATCTAAACCTCCAGGTGTTTTCCAGGGGTGTTAAAACGATTTTTTATTGTGAGTTACCTGTATTTTAACAAAAAAGCCAACCCGAAGGTTGGCTTTTTTACTACGCACGAGCTTCTTCACCTACTTCCCAGCGAGCAAATCGCCGGATGACGATATTCTCACCAATGGCTGCAATATTTTGGGTTCGCAGGTCCTCGAGAGTCATTTCTTCATCCCGAACATAGGCTTGGCGCAAGAGGCAGTTTTCATTATAAAACTTTTCCAATTTTCCTTCGATAATCCGCTCGATCACCTTTTCGGCTTTGCCTTCAGCCAGAGCCATGTTTCGCGCTTTCTCACGCTCCTCCTCAAGCACCTCGGCGGGTATATCTTCTACACGTACCCATTTCGGGGCACCTGCTGCAATCTGTAATGCCACCTCGTGGGCAAATTTTCGGAATGCGGCAGAACGGGCCACAAAATCAGTCTCACAATTTACTTCCACCATCACTCCCACGCGCCCATTACCGTGTGAGTACAGTTCCAACATGCCTTCCAAGACTTCACGGTCAGCGCGTTTAGCTGCTTTTGCCAGACCTTTCTCTCGCAAATATCCAATTGCCTTTTCAAAATCTCCATTATAAGTTTCAAGTGCCTTGCGGCAGTCCAGGACGCCTGCCCCAGTCTCTTCACGTAATTGCTTGATTTGTTCTATGCTGATTGCCATTATCATACCTCTCGGGGGCTACTTTTCTTCCTCAGTCTCATCCGAGGCGTCCTCTTCATTTTCCGTTTCAGTGGTTTCTAAACCCTCATCACTGTCCTCAGTCTCTGTCTCTTCTATATCCGTCTCTTCCTCGTCCGTATCTTCCTCTTTGCTTTCCTCTTCACTTTCTTCTTCGCCCATCAGCTCGCTAACTTCTTCCTCAGCCAGCTCGAATTCTTCACCTTTTTCTTCTTCTTCGAGTTCTTCCTCCATCTCATCCATCTCTGCTGGAGAAATGTCTTTGGGATGGGCAACTAACTTTGCCAGGGTGGCTTCACCCAGCAGTTCTTCATCAGAAAGTTCTTCTTCTTCAACCGCGGCCCTGGCGATTGTACGTTCCGCCTCCTCAACAATTTCCTCTTTGCGTGCTCCCAGACCTTCTAGAGCAGCATCTGCGATTTTTCCAACCATCAGCTTGATGGCGCGGATGGCATCATCGTTAGATGGAATGATGTAATCGACATTCTTGGGATCGCAATTCGTATCCACCATGGCAACCACCGGGATGTTGAGCAGGTTGGCTTCGTGGATCGCTGTAAATTCCCGCGAAACATCGACCACAAATAACATATCGGGAGGCCGGACAAGTTTGCGCAAACCGCTCAATAACCCTTCCAGGCGGTCGATCTCACGCATGATGATCAACCCTTCTTTCTTGGTAATACGACCAAGATCGCCACTGTCGCGCATTCGTTCCAGCCGCTCGAGCTCATTAATCCTTTGGCGAATGGTGCGCCAGTTGGTCAATGTTCCACCCAGCCAGCGCGCGGTCACATAAGGCATGCTGGCGCGGGTAGCTTCAAGCTGGATCGTTTCTTGAGCCTGGCGTTTGGTGCCCACAAACAGCACCACGCCACCATCCGCGACCAAATCCCGTACGACGTTGTACGCTGTATCAAGTGCTTTTGAGGTTTTTTGTAAATCGATGATGTGAATGCCATTTCGCTCGGTAAAAATATACGGCTTCATGGCTGGGTGCCACTTATGTGTGCGGTGACCAAAATGTACACCCGATTCCAATAACGACTTCATCGGAACAACTGCCATATTTCTTTCTCCTTTTGCGTTTTTCCTCCGCTTTCCTCATCCCAGCTGGGACCGCCAGCAAGACGTCATCTCGCTTATTATGCGGCACGCAACAGTTGGTCAGAAAGCGTGTGAGATAATGGTTCACCTGCAAGCAGGCGTAACCGCTCCCGCCTGAGGCGGGAGCGGGTTGGAGTATACCATATATTGGCTGGATTCGTCCAGAAATTTGTTACACATGTTAGTGCAAAGTAGTAAAGTCCCCTTTGTGCAAAGTTAAAATGTCCCTTTTAAAGGGACAAAAAAATGGACCGATTACTAACCATGAGCAACCGTGAAATCACCCGATTGGAAGTCATGCAACGCTTGAATGACAAACGCCTGCGGCAACAAGAAGCATCCCGCATGTTGGACATCAGCGTCAGGCAAATCAAGCGCCTGTTCCGAGCTTACAAGGATCAAGGTCCACCCGGACTGATCAGTCGACGGCGCGGTAAGCCCAGCAACCACCAGCTGGATCCCAAGACCGTGCAGCAAGCCATTGACTTGATCTACGCGCACTACCGTGACTTTGGTCCGACCTTAGCCCACGAGAAGCTGACCGAGCAGCACCACCTGCGGCTGTCACGCGAAAGTGTACGCGGGATCATGATCGCCGAAGGCTGGTGGAAGCCCAAGCGGGCCAAGGAACCGTCCGTGCACCCGATGCGTGAACGGCGGGCCTGCTTGGGCGAGTTGGTGCAGATCGATGGCTCAGACCATGACTGGTTCGAAGGGCGTGGACCAAAATGCACCTTGCTGGTATACATCGACGATGCCACCGGGCAGCTGGGAGAGCTGTGGTTTGTACCTGCAGAGACCTTTTTCGGCTACTGTGAAGCCTCCCGGCATTACTTCGAGCGCTATGGCAAGCCGGTGGCTTTCTACAGCGACAAACATGGCATCTTTCGGGTCAATCAACCCCGCCCCCTGGGGACCACCAGCGGCCTGACCCAGTTCGGTCGAGCCATGCAGGAGCTGGAGGTCGAGATCATCTGCGCCAACACCCCGCAGGCCAAAGGACGCATCGAACGCGCCAACCAGACCCTGCAGGATCGCCTGGTCAAAGAGCTGCGCTTGCAGGGCATCTCGGATATCGAGAGTGCCAACGCCTTTTTGCCCGGGTTCCGCCAGGACTATAACCGCCGTTTTGCTGTCCAGCCGCGCAGCACCCATGATGCCCACCGTCCCTTGCTCAAGAGCGAAAACCTGGACCTTATCTTGACCCATCAAAAGATGGCCACACTCTCCAGAAACCTGACCGTGCAGTTCAATAAAGTGATTTACCAGATCCAGTCCAACCGTCCATCCTACACCCTGCGTAAGGCACCAGTCACAGTCTGTGAAAATGCCCAAGGAGAAGTCACCATCCTCTACAAAAACCAACCCCTGGCCTACACCATTTTCCAGAAGTCCCCCCGCCAGGCGGAAGTCGTGGATATCAAGACCCTCGATCACCATCCTAAGCTGCCCAAGCCACCTGCCCCCAACCATCCCTGGCGGCACTATGGCACGCATCTCAACGGACAACCCATTCAGGAGGCACCCACCCATGCCTCAGACTGAGATGGGTTGGAGGGTGAGTTTATCGCTTTCAGCCAATGACTGGGCAGAAAGCAAAAGGCAGAGCGGTACCCGCTCTGCCTTCCATCCCCTGGATAAGGGGACATCTCTACTTTGCAGAAAAAGGGACATTTCTATTTTGCATTGACA
>JBAQFX010000136.1:0-1566 GCA_049287485.1 Anaerolineales bacterium | reverse complement strand
CTCATCGTAGTTGAGAAAGTATTTTTTGATGTAATCACCCTGGTTACCCAGACACAGGATGAAGTCCTTATGGCCAAAATGTGCGTAATATTTCATCAGATACCACATTAGAGGACGGTAACCAATCTCGACCATTGGTTTTGGTATGACATCCGAAAATTCTTTTAACCGGGTACCCAATCCACCACAAAATAATACGACCTTCATTTGACACATCCTTCTGAAAAAAAAGAATTTTCCTAACAGTATTTCCGCATGACAGGTTTGACGGATTTTCCAACAAGATACTTCTCTACACCTTCATCCAAAGCTTTGGCATACACTTGCAATGCATTGGCGATTGCATCGACTGTTTGATCAATATCCTGATCTGTATGGGAATAGCTTACTACCAATGAGGGAGCGATAATACCCTGTTTTATGATTTCCTGCAGGAATAGGGTACGGAATGGTTGCGAGGGTTGTTTATTCTCATCTCTAGTGTTATAGATCAAGTTACAAGCTCGTCCGTCTACCCCAAAATATCCCTGTAAATGATTAGCCTCGACCGCTTGGTTAATGCCCTTGGTTAAACGCTCACCCTGGCGTTGTAAATGTTCTATCACGGGATTATTTTCATATATCTTCATTGTTTCCAGAGCAGCAGCAAGGCTGTGGGCTTCAGCGCCGAAGGTTAATGAAAGTAAAAATACACGTTCACGATCATGGTAAATACCACCCGCTTCCATAAATTCCTTTTTCCCCACCAGTGCTGAAATAGAAAAACCATTTGCCATCGCTTTACCAAAAGCAGAGAGATCAGGTTGAATGCGATAAATCCTTTGCGCACCTCCCAAGTCCCAACGAAAACCAGTGATTATCTCATCCAAAATAAACAACGCTCCATTTTGGTGGCATAATTCCATTGTCTGGTGTAAGAAATTACCAACCGGGGGTTCAGTACGCTCCGCTTCCATTATCAAACATGCAATTTGCCCAGGATATTGCGTAAATAGTGTCTTGATACTTTCAATATCGTTGTAGTGAAATTTCACCGTCATATCTCGGACAGCTTGTGGAATTCCACCAGGCATCTCTGTGCTTCCAATAAACCAATCGTCCACCGAAAAGAAAGGCTGCTCAGCGCAAATCGCTACCAGATCCCGTCCAGTATAAGCACGGGCTAACTTCAATGCGGCAGAGGTCGCATCTGAACCATTTTTGCCAAACTTAACCATTTCAGCGCTTGTAATAAAACTGGCTAGCTTTTCTGCGCACTCGACTTCGATCGGAGATGGGCGAGTAAAATTGATACCCATCTGCATCTGCCGGTAAGCCGCGTCGATGACTGGTTTATAACCGTGGCCGAGGGTAACCGATCTTAATCCCATCCCATATTCGATAAATTCATTGCCATCCATATCCCAGACGTGACACCCTTCACCCCGTACCAAGAATCCTGGTGAATTTTCTGGATATTGATCGTCACCTTTGGCGTAAGTATGAGCTCCACCAGGGATAATGCCATGGCTCCGTTTCCGTAATTCTGTTGATTTTTTAAAGTTCATTTTTCTAGTTCCTCTAGAC
>JBAQFX010000135.1:0-3411 GCA_049287485.1 Anaerolineales bacterium | reverse complement strand
ATCGCTTTCAGCCAATGACTGGGCAGAAAGCAAAAGGCAGAGCGGTACCCGCTCTGCCTTCCATCCCCTGGATAAGGGGACATCTCTACTTTGCAGAAAAAGGGACATTTCTATTTTGCATTGACATCATCTTGATTGACTACTACCCTACGATTCACCTACATTTTCGTAAGCTTTCTAGTACGCGAATGTGTACTCCATCCAAATTAATGTCTGGTGTGGGTAAAAACCTGCCTGGCGTAATACATCGGTGGCAACTCCAGCAGGGAAGTTCAAGCAGAGCGGCTGCTCTTGACGCAGGGCTTTTCGGGCGCTTGTCAATAATTTCAGGATCGCTTCCCTATCGAATTGCTCAGGGACTGCCAACCATAATGTATCTGTAAAACCACTGGAATGTTTCCAGCTCAAAACACCCTGCAAGGTATCATCCCGCTCTACACTCCAGTGTCGAGGGAATTCAAGCATAAAAGTGCGATATATTTTTCCCCACGCATCTGGCCGGAACAGGTTCCAGTCGAATGGGATATGCCAGGTGAGTTCGGGTGGATACAGATTTTTCAACCATTCTCGCTGTAATGCCCAATGACCTGGCTGCCGGTTGATCACCTTTATTTCAGGTGGGGTAGGGTGCTCGATTTGGGTTGGTCCGTTGTACCAGCCCGTACGACGTAAGCGCTCGATGAAACCATTCACCACATAGATGTGGATAGCACTCGGGTTGTCATCCCGCACTTGCAGCCAAACGGCAGCTGCTCCGTGCTCCCGGGCATGTTTCAGTGAAGTGATGGTGAGAGCCATGGCTATGCCTCGTCCACGATAATCTGGGTGGGTCGCCACGTTGGCAATCATGTACCCCCTCTTTCCATGTATTGAGATCGGTATCAGGCTGAGATTTCCCACCAACCGGCCATCTTGCTCCCATACATAGCCAGAAGGCGGCATTTGCGCTTCCTCAATCAGGTTGCTTGCCCATCCCATTAGAGATGCACTCTGAGCAGCTTTACGCATTTCATCTAAGTACTTTTTCCCCTCGGGGTCAAGGCTATCTGCAAAGCATAGCTCCACAAGGTCAGCGACTTTGGCAAGATCGCGGCGCATGTCCAGCCGTCGCAGGTGATCTTGAGCCGATGTGGGTAGAGTAATCTCAGCTACCATTGTTATTCCATTTTACCCCATCTATCTTATTCCGAGCGATAGTCAACAAATGAACATTTCAATGAGATAGCGGTAAATCTTTATGAAATCTTTAAATCTTTTTGATATACTGATTGGGCTGTCATATCCTGGGACTATTCCACCCAGGCAGATGTGAAAAATTAATGAGCAGAACTATCCTGGTCGTAGATGATGACCATAAAACCGTCGATCTGATCCGGCTTTACCTGGAGAAAGATGAGTACCAGGTATGGGTGGCTTATGACGGTCGCCAGGCACTCGAGACGGCGCATCGTATCCATCCAGACCTGATCATTCTCGATTTAATGCTACCAAAAATCGATGGCCTTGATGTTTGCCGTACCTTACGCCGGGAGACTGATATTCCGATCATCATGTTAACCGCTAAAACCACGGAAGAAGATAAACTGATTGGGCTTGACCTGGGAGCGGATGATTACATCAGCAAACCTTTCAGCCCGCGTGAGCTAATGGCGCGCTTGCGCGCCGTATTGCGCCGTTCAGCCGAGAAAAAACAAAGCAGCCCTGTTCGCATAAAATGTGAGGACCTGGTGGTGGATTTCTCACGTAGGCAGGTCACTTTATTTGGAGATCTGGTTCATCTCACGCCCAAGGAATTCCATTTGCTCGAAATCCTAATTCGACAGCCCGAGAGAGTTTTTACCCGCCTCGATTTACTAAATGGTGCTTTTGGTTATGATTTTGGAGGTTTAGAGCGCAACGTCGATGTCCATATTATGAATCTGCGTAAAAAGATTGAACCGGATCCTGAGCAGCCACAATATGTGCAAACAGTATACGGTGTTGGATATAAATTTGCAGGTGCCACCGTCTTGTCCAATCAATCTGCCATCAGGTATAAAAGTGAAGACGTTCCATAGCTTGCGCTTACGTTTGCTGCTTAGCTTGCTGGCGGTCGTTGGTGTGGCGCTAGCTACCATGGCGATCTACACCAGCCGTACCACGGCTACTGAATTTCAACAGTCGATGGTTGGCATATTACGTTATCGTAACCTCCGCCTGGATCGCAAGATTGCTGCTATTGAGGCATATAATAAACAGCACGCTGGTGAAGAGCAGATTTGGTCTGGTTTGCAATCCATGATCAAAAGTATGGCTGCTTCTTCTCAGACGCGCTTCGTCCTGGCTGACTTGGACGGTAATGTATATGCCGATTCAAGCAATGAGCTGGTAGGAAAAACCATAAACATCAAACAGTCTAAACCTTTTGCTGCCTATCTGATTGAAGGAACAATCATCCTGGCTTATTATGAACCTCTGGATATTCCCAGTCCGCAACAGATCCAACAAAGTTTCATCACTTCGGTCAACCAATCGATATATATAGCCATTTTCGCAGCCGGTTTGTTAGCTGTGGTGCTCACGCTGATATTCTCCCATAGCATTGTCTCACCGATTGATGCATTAACCAGAGCCGCTCAAAAAATGGAGCACGGTGATTTATCCCAGCGAGTCATGGTGAAATCTGGGGGTGAAGTTGGTCAGCTAGCTCAAGCATTCAATGCCATGGCAGATGGTTTACAGCATGTCGAACAGCTACGCCGTAACATGGTCACCGATGTTGCTCATGAGCTGCGTACACCTCTCTCTAACTTGCGTGGTTATCTGGAGGCCATGCAGGATGGTATTGTGGTTCCGACACCTGAAAATATTGCCTCTCTACATCAAGAAGTCATGCTCTTGAACCATCTGGTGGATGACCTGCAGGAACTGGCATTGGTTGAAGCTGGTCAATTGCGATTGAATAAACAACCCATCCAGTTGGATGCAGAGGTGGAAAAAACGATTGCCATCACCCAACCGGAAGCGGATGTTAAAGGGATCAGCCTCAAAACCAATATTTCCTCAGATTTACCATTAGTCTCTGTCGATCCGGAACGACTCAAGCAAGTTTTAAGAAATTTATTAGAGAACTCATTGGTGTATACCCCTGAAAATGGAGATATTTCAATTGAGGCTCAAGCTCACAACGGTATGGTGCAGGTGAAAGTGCAAGATACTGGCATCGGGATTGGTCCTGAGCACCTGCCATATGTCTTCGAACGTTTCTACCGTGCAGATAGGTCTCGCACTCGCTCTACGGGTGGGGCTGGTCTTGGTTTAGCGATTGTAAAAAAGATCGTCGAAGCCCATGGAGGCCAGGTTTCTATTGAGAGTATCCTTGAAAAAGGCACCACCGTCACCTTTACTTTACCAACCACTACGGCTCAAATA
>JBAQFX010000134.1:0-1548 GCA_049287485.1 Anaerolineales bacterium | reverse complement strand
GTCCTAGAACCGGGGCGGTTGATCGTCATGCGAAACGAACATTATGCCTAAGGAATTCAATAGCTTCCTACCCTCAAGTAATGTGTAAGTGAATCGCGCATACTTCACTCTTCATTATCTGGTAGAGGGTTTACTTGATAAAGATCTATCCCCCTTTTTATTAGAATGATACCGGTAATCTTTGTAATAACCCTTATAGTAACTAGAGCGGTTAATCTTGACATCGTTTAACACCACACCCAGAATATGTGCGCCAACCATTTTCAATTGTTCAATAGCATGCTTGCACGCTTGAAGTTTAGATACGCCAGGTTTAATGACCAATAAGACACCATCCACTTTGGGTGCCAGAACGGCTGCATCAGTCACCGCCAATAGCGGTGGGCTATCCACCACAATGAAATCGAATTGATTACCTGCTTGTTCCAGGATTTTCGTCATTTTTTCCGAACCGAGCAACTCAGATGGGTTGGGAGGCAATTCACCGCTAGTCATGATTTTCAGGTTGGTAACCTCGGTATTGCGTAAATTACCATCCGGTGAAACTCCAGTCGCAGTAAACAACGAGCTGAAGCCTGTGCGGTTGGGAACGCGGAACAGCATATGAAGCGAAGGTTTGCGCAGGTCAGCATCCAAGACCAACACCTGGCGCCCAGCTTGCGCCATGATTACGCCCAGGTTACCCGCGATGGTGGATTTTCCATCATCGGGTGAAGGGCTGGTAACCAATACGCTATGTAGGGGGTTATCGACACTGGCAAATTGCAAGTTCGTGCGCAGGGAGCGAAAGGCTTCGGTAACAGGCGATAAAGACTCGTTAATGGTAATCAACTTCATTTTCTCAGGTCCATGAGCGGCAATAATACCTAATACAGGCAATCCAAGCTGGCGTGCGATCTCCTCCGGTCCCTTCAAGGTGTCGTCCATAGCTTCGATCAGTAAGATGATCCCCGCGCCCAGCATCAATCCTACAAACGCCGCTAGAATCGTATCGCGCACTGTTTTTGGGCGGATGGGTTTGTCGGGTGGAATGGCTGGCTCTTTCTGTACGATGGTCGAGATTGACTGGGCCTCTGCCAGCCGCAACTGCTCGTAACTTTGTAACAGGGTAGCGTAGGATTGTTGATATTGTGATAGGGTCATGTTAAGCTGATCGCGCTCCGACTGCTGGGAGGGGTCACTGCCCAGGTCAGAGAGAGCCAGGTTGGTGCTCTGGATCTGCTGATCAAGCTGGGTAAGCTGCGCTTCCAGGCTTTGCTTGGAAGCTGCGTAGCGCGAAGCCTGCTCGGCCATATTTTGATCGGAGAATTCGGTAACCAGCGCATTGGCGATTTGGGCGGCGCGTATGGGGTCGGTATCTTCCACCTTGACCAGGATCAATTGGGTAGTCCCCACCACTTCCGATGTAATATCTTTTATGAGATCATCAGGGCTAATGCTCAATCCCAACTTGGTGATAACGCCTTCCAGGATGGGTCGCGCGGTAACTAGTTGGACATAAGTCTGAGCCAAAGCCTGACCGGTTATTAGTGAAGAATAGTCCTGCGT
>JBAQFX010000133.1:0-17184 GCA_049287485.1 Anaerolineales bacterium | reverse complement strand
CATGTGAACAGGCTGGTAAACGGATTTATAACGGATTAGCGGATCAAGTGAACGGCTTTTCCTAATTGTTCAGAAAGCGGATCATGAGTGACAATAGAGGCGCAGGGGTAAAGTCTACTATCTGGGTATTGAAATCATTCCCTGCGCTCCTAACAGAAAACCAGGTGATGGTTGTTGGGTCTCGCAAAGAACACTCAAACGTTTCAGCCTTCCAGCATTTCCCGCTACACCGTGCTACCGGTGAAATTAAAGCCGTTAATCTTCAAGGCAGGGACATGCACGCTGATTTCACCGAATTCACCCACCAATAAATGGGCAGCTTTTCCTACTGCTTCTACGTTTGCCAGGGCAGTGACATAGGGCATGGTATAGCGCAGGTTCTTAACCGGATAAGTCACCTGGCCATCTTCAATCATGAACACTCCATCACGGGTCATGCCAGTGATGACACAATCACGTGGGTGAACCAAGCGGGTATACCAGAAGCGATTGATGTACAGGCCTTTTTCAGTGGAGGCGATCATGTCTTCAACACTTGAGCTTCCCGCTTTCATAAATAGATTCATGGCAAGCGGGCCAAAACTGCGGAAACCGATGGGAGTGGCATGCCCGGTGCTGGGCTTACCCATTTTGGCACCTGAATACCTGTCATAGACAGGACCGATGATCACACCATCTTTGACAATATCCACCCTTTGCTTGGGTACACCCTCAAAATCAAATGGGAGAGGCGAGCCATGCACATCTAAGCCATCATCCCAGATACTGATAAGCGGGCTCATCACCCGTTTGCCAATGCGGTCATTCATCCATGAACGACCTTCCTGCAACGCCTGCGCGCCCATACCGTAGAAATTCAGGCTACTGAGCAAATCCTCTGTAACGTAATGCTCTAGGACAACGGTGTATTCCCCTGGATCGATCTTGAGCGGGTTATGCCCGCGCAGCGCTGTCTCAATGGCTTCCTTGCCGAGGGCTTCCACTGCCAGGTTATCGACTTTCCAGGCTGACTCCTGCGCTCGCCCGGACGAATCATGGCTCATCACCACCGTTTGAAAATCAGCATTGGTCTGGGTGTGGTAGGTGAACACCCCCTGGGTATTCGCCACCACCAGCTCGCCAGAGCCGGTGGAAAAAGCACCCGAGGCATTTAACCCTTTTTCTACCGCCATCTGGCAGACTGCGCCCACAGCCTGGGCACGCTTTTCGGCTGAATAATATGCGGTGTACTGATCCCAGGCTACCACATGCTGATAGGTTTCTGGCTCAGGCAAACCAGGATAATTGGGATCCTCGGGGCTGGCTTTGGCATTGGATTTCGCCCGTTCAACCAGGTCATCCAGACCCGCCTCATCCAGGCAGTTGGTGGAGGCGGTGCCGAACTGTTTCCCGATGAAATAACGCAGGGTCGCCTCAGCATCCCTTTCGGCAACGTTTTGATGAATAATGTTGTTGGCAAAACGGGTCAGTGCCGAATCATTGGTGATCAGTGTGACCTCAGCTGGGTTGCCCTTGCAACGCTTCAAGATGGCATCGGATAGATTTCGTGCTACTTTTTCGTCGATCATGATATCTCCTGGATGTTCCCTTAGCCTATTTCAATACCCCGATTTTCACATTGCGGAAGCGTGCCGGGGCAGCTCCATGACCGGTATGGGCAATCTGGGCTGGCTGACCCTTACCGCAGTTCGGGGTACCCCACATGACCCAATGATCTGCATTGCAGATTGCATCACAACTATTCCAAAACTCAGGCGTGATACCGGTATAAGTGCAGTTACGCAGCAGTCGGCCCATCTTGCCATGTTTGATCTCGTACCCGACCTCTGTTCCAAATTGGAAGTTATAGCGTTTGTCATCGATCGACCAGGATCGATTGGAATCCATGTAAATGCCATCCTCGGTGTCGGCAATCAGGTCATCAAGCTTCCATGTGCCTGGCTCCAGGCTGATGTTGACCATGCGGATGATGGGTATGCGATTCCAGCCAGAAGCGCGCATACATCCGTTCGAATATCTGCCGAGTTTTGAGGCCGTCTCGCGTGACATTAAATAACCCACAAATAAACCGTCCTTCACCAACGGTGAAGATTGAGCTGGAATACCTTCGTCGTCCCAACCAAAGGTTCCCAAGCCAAACGGTCGTACGCTGTCGGCAGTAAGGTTGACCATGGACGAGCCATATTGGAAGGTATCCAACTTTTCGGTGGTGAGGAAGGAGGTACCGGCGTAGGCGGCTTCACTACCATATACACGATCCAGCTCGGTAGGATGACCACACGATTCATGAACCTGTAATGCCAGCTGCGAACCACCCAGGATAAGCGAGGTGGTAATATTCGAAGGGCAAGGGTCAGCAGTGAGCAAGGCGACGGCCTCGCTGGCGATGCGCTGACCGTTAGCGGGTAAATCCCAGCTCAGCATGGCTTCCCAGCCGGCAGTTACCTGCTGGCGCGCAAATGCATTCGGGTAAGAACGGATCTGGACCTCGCTACCTCCTACAGCGGTCGCTTGTATACCTCCACCAGTTTCGTAGATGGTCTGCTCGGTAAGTGCACCCTCCGTATTGCCAAATTGCTTATGCTCCTTGATGATCGTGGCATGTGACCGGCGGGTGCGAATCCCCTGGATCTTGCCCATCTCAGCATCTGCACTCATCAACAAGGACAGCTTATCATCGAGAGGTACGCTGAAGGGATCAATTTTCACGGGTGTCTGGTACGTTCCCTGGCTGGTCACTTTGGGACCAAGGTCCACTTTTTCGCCGCTTACCAACCCTGAGGCATGGGCGATATCGATGGCCTGGTCGGTGATGTGGTCTATTTCATCATTGGTGAGGTTGCGACTGGAGGCAAAACCCCAGGCTCCATTAACCAACACCCGTACACCCACACCCTCTGTTTCAGAAGAGTTCAGCTCCTCGACAATCCCATCTTTCACCGAAATACTTTCGGCGCGGTTGTTAACCAGGCGAGCATCTGCGTATTGTGCTCCACGCTGCTGAGCCAGGTCGAGGGCACGCATGATTAAATCTTTCAATTCAACCTCCATTCCTATTCATAGCAATGATTCAAGGTAGTCAATTAACCAAAACGCTCTTCCTTCCAGATATCCGCTTCATTGTGATAGCCAGCCTGTTCCCAAAAACCAGGCCGATCATGCGCCATAAACTCTAGTCCACGTAGCCATTTCGCTCCCTTCCAAAAATAAGGCGTCATCAGGTCTTCACGACCAGTGATATAGCCAACCACCCCACGTAAAGGGGCACCATGCTCAGGGGTCAATGGCTGACCATTATAGTATGTAGCAAGCAGGAAATTATCCGCCAGGACAACTTCCAAAGGCAGGTTCACCGTAAAGCCATACTCAGCATGCTGCAAGACATACCTTGCAGACGATTTAAGCCTGACCAGTCCACGGTCGATCAGAGTCCGAACGCTTACACCCTCCCAGGTGGTATCCATCTTGGACCAGCGGGTTACGCAATGAATATCCATGGTTAGCTTCGTTCGGGGCAATTGGTTAAATTCATCCCATGACCAGCTTGTATCTTCTTCAACCTCACCCCAGATGCGGAAATCCCAGGTGGCGGCGTTGAAGCTAGGGACCGGCCCATAATGAAGAACTGGAAATTTTTGGGTCAATGATTGTCCCGGTGGCAGGCGGCCCTCTTTTTTACTCTGCTCTTCCAGCTCTCTACGTTTAAAAATTCTATCCAACATGGGCATTCTCAACCTTCATCCTATATCGTCATGCTTTCACCTGGCCTCAATACATGGACGCTAACACCCAACTTAGAGACCTTTTCAGCCCATTTATCTGCATCCTGGGCAATCAGCTCCCAGGTATTATAGTGGATGGGGATTACATGTGCCGGCATGATCAGCTCAACCGCCCGATAAGCATCATCCGGTCCCATGGTATAGTTGTCGCCAATCGGCAGAAAAGCCACTTCGATACCTTCCTGACCGATCAGTTTCATGTCACTGAACAAGCCCGTATCACCAGCAATGTAGATTTTCTTTCCATCTTTCAAAGTCAGCAGAAAGCCGGCCGGGTTGCCCCCATTGGAACCATCTGGAAGACCAGAACCGTGCAAAGCCTGGGTCAGCTTGAGATAACCAAATGGAAACTCGTGACCCCCTCCGATATGTTGCCCGTGCGTCTTCTCTACACCTTGCTTTGCCAACCATTCAACGATCTCGAAATTGCTGATCACCATCGCCCCTGTACGCTTGGCGATGGCTACCGCATCACCCACGTGATCAGAGTGCCCGTGGGTGACAAGAATATAGTCAGGGTCCACCTTGTCAGCAGTCATGGTGGCCGTCGGGTTTCCAGTGAAATATGGGTCCACTAAAAGCTTATACCCACCCACTTCCAAACCCAAGGTTGCGTGACTGTACCAGATAATTTTAATGCTCATCACAATCCTCCTAGTTATTCATTGATATTGATAGACTCAGCTCTATATATTATCCTCCCACTCCATGAAGCAAATTTAAGTATACACCTTGAAGGTAAAAGTTACCTGAGAAGCACCCTCAATAAATTCCGCATGCAATCATCCATTCTGCATGCCCATCATTACAGCGTACATGCTTGGTGCTAATTTTCAAGTGATTTCTTACGCTCCCACCCTGCCCCGATGTCTGTACAGCCAATGGTGGAGGGGAAATCTTCCGAAAAATGGACCTTCGCAGGGGCTACGCTCCTTGCGAAGGCCCATTTTGCGATTACTTTCTCCCAGATTACTGCAAGGCAGATGAGACATACGATGGTAGGTAAATACATTTTAAATTTGTCATTGATGAGGGATGATACCAGCTTTGAAAGCTGAATTCCGGCATGTAAGTCTAATTATAATAAAAACAAACTGCGTGTAAAAGCATCCAAACTGACTGATGGACCTATCTCAATCTGTAATGAAGTCATTATTTAAAGCACCAATGTATCAGTGCGAAAAACTGGAGAGCGACTATAACGATGAGGATACCCACCCTGGCATATGTCGGTAGCCAGCATGTACCAGAGGTGTCAGCGATCAATCTGTAATGATTATCACCAGCCAAAATATTTTCTAGGAATTAGACTTAAAACACTATGTCGTTGGACTAGTTGAGGAAAATAATGCGGACATTGAAATGAAACTCTATGATCAATTTATCTCACTATAAATACCTCTGGATATCGATTGGGTTAAAATTACCTGAACACGAAGGAGCTGACCATGGAATTAAACGAACTTATTCACCCCGGAATGACCCGCGAAGATAGTTTCCCCATAACAATAGAAAACAGTGCCATCCATATTGGGAGCGGCTCTTCACGCGTCCTGGCAACACCGTGGATGATTGCCTTCATGGAACGTGTCTCTCACCGTTTACTCACATGCTGTTTGCCGGAGGGTTATTCCAGTGTCGGAACCCACCTGGATGTGCACCACCTCGCACCTACACCTGTGGGTGCGACTATCCGCGTTAAGGCTGAAGTGCTATCGTTGGACGGAATCCGGGTATATTTTTCGATCGAAGCCTGGGATAACCTGGAAAAGATCGGTGAAGGGAAACACGAAAGGGTGGTGATCGATGAAGCGCGCTTTTTACGTAGAGTAGAGAAAAAGAAAGCCAGCTTGTAGGAAGAAAAACCAATTCTTATCTATTTACTTTTCACAATATTGGCACGGCGGAGAAGGGCAGCATAAACCCCCAAGGCTATTCCTGCCAGTAATAATGCTCCACCTATCATGCCCATGATAGGGCTTTTACGCGGGGATTCGGGGATGATGGCCGTCTGGGCCTCCAACTCTGAATTCACCTGGGCACCAAATGCAATTTGTGTAGTCTGACCAGCCTCCAGCATTAAGGTGGTGTTCAGGGTAGTGGTGCGGTTATAGCCTTCAGGGGCAGCCACGCTGATCAGGTACTCGCCTTGTAAAAGTTGATCAAAACAGATATAACCTCGTTCCTGGGGCGTTGGATTGACGATCGTGGTAGCGACCCCTCCCGATGGAGTTTCTGCAGTCAAGGAAACCGTCGCGAGCCGGTTACTGACGCTGATCTCACCACCGGAGATGGAAGGTTCGGTTTCCTGGCGCATCGAATCGCCATTGATATCGTTATAGAGCAAGACACACAGCGTGCCCCAACCAGGGGAGGCGGTTGGAGAGGGAGTCAGGACAGCCTGGGTGGGGAGAATTCCTGCAGTCGGTACAGCACCCGATGGACCAGCATATCCGAGTAATAGTCTGTCTCCGGGAATGATGGCATCATTTGTACCCAGGTTGTTTAATTCACGGATCGTCTCGATCTTCACCCCAGTGATGGCCGATATTCGCCATAAGGTATCATTAGGTTGGACAATATATATGATTTTCCCATCTGGTCCGGGGGTAGGCGTAGGGAAAACGGTCAATTGTGCCTGTGGAGCAGCCAGGGTACGGTAGCTCAACGTTGAGGCCAACAAGAGAAGCAGGAGAAAAACAGCTCCGGGTAAGATACGCCTATTCATTACGGTTGAGAATTATACATGATAAGATACGTCAGAGGCGTCTGATTATTAATTTTATGTATTTACTTTTCCCTGACTGCTATTATCGCAATGATGAAGATGTTTTTTACACCAAACAAGTTAATCATTAACCACGGTTTATTGGTTGATATAATAGGTATTGCCTATGATCATATTCCAATTCCAGCTTTGAATAACACGATAGCCTTCGTGCTTATGATCAACGAAACTAAAGGAAATTAATAGCATATATAATCAACTATCCACATAAACCCATCCATTTATAAAAAAGGAGAGTGTTCCATGCTTTTCGGCTATACGGGCAAAATTCTACATGTCGACTTAAGCAAGGGGAAAATAACCGTTGAGCAACCTGCTGAAGAATTTTATAAGACCTACCTCGGTGGCAGCGCCATGGGTATTTATTACTTGTTTAAGAAAACACCTGCAAGAGCTGACCCGTTGGGTCCCGAGAATACGCTGACCTTAATGATCTCTCCCACTACTGGGGTATCCATCAGTGGAAACAGCCGTATGACAGTGACCGCAAAAAGCCCAGAAACAGGATTGATTGGTGATAGCCAGGGTGGTGGGTTTTTCCCCGCTGAACTGAAATTCTCCGGATATGACGGTATTGTGCTTACAGGTAAATCACCTAAACCGGTTTATCTATGGATTCACGATGGGGAGGCAGAGCTAAGGGATGCTTCACAGCTTTGGGGAAAAATTACTGGTGAAGCAGAGAAAGTGATCCGTGCAGAGCTCGGTGACCCGAAGATCGAAGTTGCCCAGATTGGACCATCTGGTGAAAAGCTTACCCGTTTTGCTGCGATTATGAATATGTCCAACCGGGCCAATGGACGCACCGGTATGGGCGCGGTGATGGGTAGCAAGAATCTCAAAGCCATTGCAGTCCGCGGTCACCAAAAGGTTAAGACTGCCGATCCGGCTGCAATCACCAGGCTCGCCCGCCTAGCTCCCAAGCGCGTACAAGAGAACCCGGATATGAAGGGCTTGCAGGATTTGGGTACGGCCTCAGTTCTGAACTATCAAAACATGTCTGGTGGGTTGCCCACCCGCAACTACACCAGCGGTACCTTTGAACAAGCAGAGGACCTGTCTGGCGAAACCATGGCCGAAACCATCCTGAAGGAAAATGATACCTGTTATGCTTGCGTGGTCCGTTGCAAGCGTGTAGTAGAAACCGAATACAAGAACAAGCACGTCGATCCTTATTATGGAGGTCCGGAATACGAAACGCTATCTACATTTGGCTCCTATTGTGGGATTGGGGATCTGAATGCCGTCTCCCTGGCCAACCAGATATGTGACGAATATGGTCTGGACACCATTGCCTGTGGTGCTACCATTGCTTTCGCCATGGACTGTTTTGAACATGGTTACCTGACATTAAAAGACACGGATGGCATTGACCTCCGTTTTGGTAATGCGGATGCCATGCTGGCAATTGTCGATAAGATCACCAAGCGCGAAGGTTTGGGAGATCTATTAGCCAATGGTTCCGCTTATGCGGCTGAAAAGATAGGGAAAGGTGCCCAAGACCTGGTGGTAGCAGTCAAGAATCATGATCTTCCTGCTCACATGCCCCAGGTTAAGCGCAGCCTGGCGTTAATCTACGCGATCAACCCATTCGGTGCAGACCACCAATCTTCTGAGCATGATCCTGGATACACTCCCGATACTGCCTCTTACAACCTGGAACGCATGGCTGAAGTTGGGCTGACCAACCCGATGTCTGACCGCGTGCTTGATCGGGAAAAGGTTAAGATGGCATTGACCACTGAGTGGAATTATTGCTTTATGGACACAGCTACATTATGCCAGTTCGTGTATGGACCCGCCTGGCAGGTCTATGGTCCTAAAGAGCAAGCCGAGTTGTTGCGCGCTACCACCGGCTGGGATTGGACTGTGGCTGATGTCCAGAAAATCGGCGAACGTCGCCTAAATATGCTGCGAGCCTTCAATGCCCGCGAGGGTGCTGGGAGAGAATATGACACCCTCCCCAAGCGTATTTATGACGAACCCCTCATAGGTGGTGCTTCAGATGGTCTGGCAGTTACGCGCCAGGAAGTGGAAGATGCACTGGATATCTATTATGAAATGTGTGGTTGGGATGTCGCCACCGGTAAGCCCACCCGTGCCAAACTAGAAGAGTTAGGCCTCGGTTGGATGGCTTAAGGTTTTCGCTTGTCCGATGAAAGAAATCAGCCCGAAGGAGAGCTATATATCATTTCTTCGGGCTGGGTATAATATGACGAAAGACAAATGATATTTTTTATAGGGTATTTAAACTATGCAGGTCAAGTTATATGCCTCACTTCGCCAGGCAGCGGGAACAAAAATGATGGAGGTGGATGTAGGTCCTGGTTCTACCATTCGAGATGTCTTGCATGAGGTGACTGATCGATATCCTGTTCTGGGGAAATTTATTTGGGAAGAGGATGGTAAGTTATCTGAGCATGCACATGTTTTCATAAATGGCGAAAATGTGAACCATTTATCTGGATTGGATTCAATCGTAAAACCAGAAGACCATGTGGATATCTTTCCACCAGTAGTGGGTGGTTAAGTCAACCTTATATCAGCACAGATGAGTGGGGGATTTTTATGCGGGTGAGGGCAATCAGGGCAAGCAGATTGAATAGTATGGCTACCAGCGCGTTCGCGGCGATACCGGGTATAACCGATTGAGTAAACAAGGTCGGTGCAAGTAAATCACCGAAGGATCGTCCTACTGCGATCAATGCCATGTGAGATGCCAGCATGGTTGCTCTGGCAGATGGAAGGATTTCGCTCATCAGCGGAATTCCACTCACCATAGTGAATTCAAAAGTGAGGTAGAAAAGGAATAAAGAGAGCAAGGCACCAATCAGCCAGCGGCCGAATATTGGCAGTGCCAAGGCAGCCAGGCAATTGCCAAGGATACCAATTGCCAGAGCTTTTCGCTTGCCTATTCTATCGGTGAAAGCGGTCACGAGCGTTTCGCCACCTAACTCAGAAATCCCAATTGCCAGAGCGGTAGCCCCAAGTGAGGTGATACTGAGTGCGAACGCTTGCTCCACCCAGACGCCATAGACCAGGGTTATTGTTTCATTGGCCGCCGTGTAAAATCCTGCCATCACCAGGGCCGCTATCGCGGGTGGGTATGAAAAAACTTTGTGTAAATTCCTCCAAAATCCAAGGTTCCCCACCTTTGGCTGAGGGTCTTTGGGCAGCATCCAGGCCAGGGTGATAAATGCCAGCCCTCCCATTAATGCTATCAACGGAAATGGAGCCAACCAGCCATGTCGGGCAATGACTAATCCAACCAGTGGCACGCCAACGATAGCGCTGATCGACCAGGCAAACTCGGTAATTCCCAATATCCTGCCCCGTCTTTCATATGGAACCTGATCACCCAGGTATGCCTGGAGGGAAGGCACAAATATCAGGTATCCGATCATTCCCAGGCTGAGAGAAATGAAAAAAGCTGGAAATGTGGGCCAAAAAACTACCAGACAGATGGCAGCAGTAAATACAATTGTACCGATTAACATTCCCGCTTTACGCCCCCGGCTATCAGCAACCGAGGCCAATAATGGACTGATGATTCCCATCAAAGAGCGCGTAGTAATTGCGTAAGAGATGGTGCGTAAATCTACCCCCAACCCTTTAGCAAAAAAAGACAGGAAGGGATAGATCATACGAAAAAATGTATTGATCGCCAGGCGGACGATAACGAATACGGTTAGCTGAAAATTGAGGCTATGTCTCAATTCGAGCTTATTTTCGAGTGTGATTCGACTCACCTTTATACCACCATCTCGCCATTTGCCAGGCGGCCAATAATGTTAACAAGAAAAGTCCAAAAAAGAAAATTTGGATACGCCACGCCTCACTGCTCAGGATTGGTGAAGCAGGATGCATTACATTAGGTGTTTGTAATCATGCAACGATTAATGCAATCAAAAAACCTAAATTGAGGCTAGAAGTCAGGCCTAGCATAGCTTCCAGGCTAAGCCCTACTTGCAATAGTAGGGCCACTGATGGCAAATACCAACGCCAATCTCCAACGTGGCTCGGCCAGGAATAAACCGTTCCAATTGGATTGCATTGTCGATAAAGAGAGAGGCAGGTAGGTGATCCAGAAAACCAGACCTGTCCTCCCGAAAGCACCCGACCAGCTATGAAATGCTTCTCGCTGGGTGAGCAATCCCATGCCTGCGAATACGCCCGCAGCCAGGAACACTGCCAGAGATGCCCAAACCCAGGCACCATGGAGATAAACGATCCGTATATGTGTTCCCAGGCTATGTTCAACCGGACCTAATGAAGTATAGATACCAATGATCAGAATGGTTAATAAGAACCATATCCAATGACAATGAAGAGTACGTACTGATCTTAAAAGGTTTTTCAGTTCCAGTTGCATTCTAATACTTTTAATATACCAATAATGGGTTTACAGCAGGTTCGTTGTATCTTTACAATCGTCCTTTGCCAGGGGCAACCACACGCAGAAAGTAGTGCCTTTTCCAAGCGTAGAATTAACCTCAATCCGGCCTCCGTGATTGCGAACGATCCAATAAGCGATGGATAAGCCCAGGCCAAAGCCTTTGCCATCTTTTTGACGAGTACGTGATTTTTCACTACGATAAAACCGCTCAAAGATGTGAGGCAAGTCCTCTGCTGAGATCCCTGGACCATTGTCGGTCACGGTGAGTTGGGCATGGTCTGAAACTTTACCCAACCCAACTACGATTTCACCACCCTTGGGTGTGTAATTGATCGCATTTCCAATTAGATTTACCACCACTTGCTTGAGACGGTCACGATCACCACATACCAGGACTTGATCAATGTTACCCAGGTTTAACTTCACCCGATCACGTGCCAGTACCTGCATCTGGTTCAACACTTCTAATAACAAGGTATCCAATTCCACCAGCTCATGGGCTAGAGGGATTTTCCCCGATTCAGCCTGAGCGAGCAGTAAAAGATCACCTACCATGCGTGTCAGGCGGTCGACCTCATCCTCGATGGTCTGCAATGATTCCTCGTCAAATTCCGTGATCTTACGCATCAGACCTACATTCCCTTTAATAACGGTGAGGGGGGTACGCAGTTCGTGTCCAACATCAGCTATAAATCTACGTTGGGTGGAGAATAAATTTTCCAGCCGGCTCAGGGTTTGGTTAAACGCTGTCACCAGCTGCCCTACTTCATCATTTGGAGAACCAGTATAGGGAATGCGCCTGGATAGATCATCTGCACTGGTGATTTGTAAAGCTGCTTTGGTGACATTATCCAACGGATGCAGCGCCTGGCGACTGCTGATCCAGGCTGCCAAACCTGCAGCCACTATGGCTATTGCGGTCCCAAATAGCAATACCTCGAGCAAAGTTTGTTGTGTGGCATTGACCACATCCATACGCGTACCAACCTGCAGGATACCTTCCAGCCTGGTCCCTTTTCCAGCAACCAATGGAACGGTTAACACGCGTAAACGTACACCATTGCGGTTTACATCACCCCAAACTGGGATTGAACTGTGTATCCTGACCACATCGAGTGGACTGTTTGAAAAACGAATATTTTGTGATGCCCAGATCAGGCTGTTATTTCTCCCCCAAATTTGTGCAAACACATCTTCCGGTAAGTCAAGCTGAGGTGTAGATACGTGAAGATTGCCATCAGCCGTGATATCAATATTCTCATATATAGTCTCAGCCCTGATCCTGAGGGTATCGTCCAGTTGATGCGTAACCGTTGAAGTCACCGAGTAATAGACGGCGATTCCAAATAATAACAAAATACCCCCTACTATCGATGTATATAGTAAGGTAAGCCGGCTCCGCAGGGACATGTATTTAATTTATGATGGTTCGCGCAAAACGTACCCCATACCTCGCACAGTATGAAGGAGGCGCTGCTCTCCCGACAACTCAAGTTTCTGGCGTAGATACCGGATATACACCTCAATAATGTTGCTTTCGCCACCAAAATCGTAACCCCACACCCGATCAAAAATCATATCTCTGGTCAACACCTGGCGTGGGTGGCGTAGGAACAACTCCAGCAGCTCATATTCTTTAGCAGTCAGTGAAATTATTCGGTCGCCCCGGGATGCCTGGCGTGTGCCTGTATCCAGGATAAGATCAGCAAACCGTAAGACCTGGGGCCGGCTGGGTTGAGCACGCCGTAATAGAGCGCGTATGCGTGCCAACAGCTCATCCAGGTTGAATGGTTTCACCATGTAATCGTCCGCACCTACGTCCAGTCCCATCACGCGATCATTGACTGAATCTTTAGCGGTCAGGATCAAGATAGGTACAGGTCCACCAGCTCGCAGGCGGCGGCATACTTCCAGCCCGTCGATCCCCGGGAGCATGATATCCAGCACCACCAGGTCAGGCGGGTTATCACGTGCCGTTGCCAGACCCGAATGTCCATCGATAGCGGTGTCTACCTGATAACCTTCATAAGCCAGGCCGCGGCGCAAGAACCGAAGGATGGCCTCATCATCTTCAATAATTAGAATTCGTGCGCTCATAGACCCTCCATGATTTTAATATACCACAGGGCGACTAAAAACACAAAAGGAGAAAGTAAATTTCCCGGAGATAATTCTTCCGGGAAATTTATCTGCCGTTTATTGGATTTCAACCGTAGCGCCAGCTGTTTCCAACTTGGCTTTAGCATCATTAGCTGCTTCCTTACCAACAGCCTCAAGCACCTTGGATCCCGCGGTCTCGGCGACATCCTTGGCTTCTTTTAGCCCAAGGTTAGTCAGCTGGCGAATGACTTTGATGACCTCGATCTTCTTAGCACCAGGATCATTAATGACTACGTTGAACTCGGTCTTTTCTTCAACAGGTTCAGCCGCAGCCGTCGGTCCAACAGGCATGGCAGCCATGGCAACTGGGGCAGCTGCAGAAACGCCCCATTTCTCTTCCAATTGCTTTACGAGCTCAGCAGCTTCGATAACGGTGAGGGCGCTCAGTTCCTCGACTAATTTATTAAGGTCAGACATTTTATAAACTCCTTCTTGATATTTAAAGTATTAGATCTCGTAGATCATGATATGAATACTCTTCGTATTTCCATCTTTCGTAATGGCCAAACATGGTAAACAATGACGACCATGCTATGCTGGTGCTGCTTCAGGTTCCGCATGCGCTTTGATGACAGCAGCGATCATGCGACCTGGCTCAGCTAACGTCCGAACCAGCTTACTGGCAGGTGCGAGAAGGGTACCCAGCAATTGTCCACGTACAATGGGAAGCGGTGGCAATTCTGCAAGTGCTCTAACACCATCCGGGGTCAAGGCTTGCTGCGCGAGGAAGCCACCCTTGATCTTTAAAAAATCCGAACTTTTTGCTAATTCAGTAACCGCTTTCACCGTGGCAGGTGCATCAGTAAATGCAAATACGATCGCCGTACTTCCTTCAAGTTGTTCTTCTTGAACGGAAAATCCAACCTGCTCAAATGCGAGTTTTGCCAGCGTATTTTTAATGATATGGAATTCACCACCATTCTCTCGCACTTTAGCGCGTACGGCATCGATGTCTTTCATGGTTAGTCCCACGTATTGGGTCAACACCAGGGCTCGACTGTTTTTCACCCACTCGACGTATTGGGCAATCAACTCGTTCTTGTGTTCCTTTGTAATAGCCAAGGATATTTCACCTCCTTTCCAAATAAAAAAGTCTTTGCCTCGCAACCTATGCCTGGCAAAGACTCTCCAAGTTCCAGTTTATAAACTCACCTCGAGTGAGTTCAAATTTCAGGAGATATCTTCACCTCGGCAGGAAATTAAGCGTGTTTACGCACCTGCTGTCTTGGGCGAAGCGTTATTTTAGTTATCTATTATCTCACAATTTTATTATTCCTGAACAGTCATATTTTGTGCTTGCATCGGGTCAAGCTTGATGCCAGGACCCATGGTTGAAGTCAGGGTAACGCGTTTTATGAAAGTTCCCTTTAACGTTGCAGGTCGGGCTTTCTTGATCGCTTCCATTAATGCTGCCAGGTTTTCATACAGTTGCTTCTCGCCAAAAGATGCTTTCCCGATGGGAATATGCAGGTTAGCGGTCTTATCAACACGAAATTCAACACGTCCAGCTTTTGATTCCTGGATGACGCGTGGTAAATCTTCAGCTGGAACTACCGTCCCAGCTTTTGGGTTAGGCATCAGACCACGCGGACCTAAAACCCGCCCCAACCGACCTACTTTACCCATCAGATCGGGAGTAGCGATTGAGACGTCAAATTCAGTCCAGCCTGCCTGGATCTTGGCAATGGTCTCATCATCATCCGCCACGTAATCTGCACCGGCTTCGCGTGCTAATGCTGCACCTTCACCTTGCGCAAATACCAATACCCGCACTGATTTTCCCAGGCCGTGTGGTAGCACTACGACATCACGTACCTGTTGGTCTGCGTGGCGTGGGTCAACTCCCAGGCGCATGTGGACCTCGACCGTCGAATCAAAATTGACGAAGTGAGTTTCCTTTACCAGTGTGACCGCTTCTTCAGGGGTATACCAGTGATTTTCATCAACTTTAGCCAATGCAGCTAAATATTTCTTTCCATGCTTTGCCATATTTTCTCCTTCGTGGTGCAAACGGGTGAATGTCACCCTCCCACAGGGTTAGTCTTCTGTGATGGTTAAACCCATATTGTGCGCCGTGCCTTCAATCTGGCGCATGGCACCTTCAATATCAATCGCATTGAGATCTCTCATTTTAAGCTCAGCAATTTCACGTACTTGCTTGCGCGTAACATTGCCGACTTTTTCCCGATTAGGAACAGCAGAACCTTTTTCGACACCCGCAGCTTTTTTCAACAAAACTGCCGCTGGAGGTGTTTTGAGCACAAATGAGAATGAACCATCCGTAAAGATGCTGATCTCTGCCGGGATGATTTCGCCCATGCGATTATTGGTGCGGGCATTATATTCCTTGCAAAAAGCCATCAGGTTGATCCCGTGTCCGGCTAATGCAGGTCCGATTGGGGGTGCAGGGTTGGCTTTTCCAGCCTGTATCTGCAGACGAACAATTGCTTTCAGTTTCTTTGCCACAATTTTCTCCTTCCGTCGCTAGCTCATTCGGAGTGACGAGGCGTGGTTTTAGCGGGTGATTATTGGGACACCCTCCCACTTACAGCCATTTTTCCTCAGGCTGTACCTTACGCTTTCTCAACTTGTAAAAAGTCCAGTTCAACGGGTGTTTCACGCCCGAAGAAATTCACCATTACACGCACTTTAGCCCTTTCCATGTCAATCTCCGCCACTGTGCCTCTGAAGTCATTGAAGGGACCATCCACGATACGCACACGTTCACCTGAACGGAAGGTGACTTTGATGTGTGGTGCTTCAGCTTCCATACGTTTGATGATCTGCGCCACTTCCTCCGGGCGCAGAGGGGTCGGTTGCGTGCCCATGCCGACAAATCCTGTCACACCAGGGGTATTCCGCACCACGTACCATGATTCTTCCGACATGATCATATTAACCAGGATATAACCCGGAAATACCCTGCGTTCCACAGTGCGCCTTTTGCCTTCTTTTACCTCGATCTCTTCTTCTGTGGGAACAACAACATCGAAGATTCGGTCTTTCATTCCCATTGATTCAATGCGCTGTTCCAGGTTATGACGAACTTTGTTTTCGTAGCCCGAATAGCAATGGACCACATACCAGGCGCGGCCATCTTCCTGTGGTAGCTCATCCGGCTGCCCAGGATATTCCTCTGTCACCACCTCGGCCGACTCTTGTGGAGCATTTATGTCTACCACTTCGTCTGGGTCGTTTCCGTGGTTATCGAGGGGCTCTGGATTTTCTTCTTCCCGGTCAATTTCACTCATAATACCTGCTTAATCATTAATAGCTTCTTATTGTTTACACCGATTGCTGGTTAGCCCAGGATTAAACCAAAAATCTTGCTATATACCCAATCCAGCCCTCCGAGGACAGCAGCCATGATGAAAATTACAACGATAACAATCTGGGTCAATCGGATTGCTTCCTGGCGTGAAGGCCATGAAACTTTGCGTAATTCTCCAACGGTCTCCGAAACAAACCTCTGGACGTTATGACCAAATCGTTGGAAAATATTCATCTCATGGCGGACGGATCTTTTATCAGGCACGGTATTCCTCCAGTTACGGTTAAAACGCCGCCTCTTTTAGACGGCGTCATCCAGAAAAGTTTTATCTTTTCCTTTCAGGCAGGCCAGGCAGGAATCGAACCCACAACCCCCGCTTTTGGAGAGCGGTGCTCTGCCAAATTGAGCTACTGGCCTATATTGGGGTTGGCTCTCGCCCACCCCTACTTGGTCTCGCGATGTAGGGTATGTTTTCTACAACGCGGACAATACTTATTTAACTCAATACGCCCCGGATCATTACGTCGGTTCTTTTCCGTGGTGTAATTGCGTTCTTTACATTCCGAACACGCCAGAGTGATCACTGGTCGAACATCTTTTTTCGAGGCCATTCTTTTCCTTTACTATACCACGGGAAAACCACGCGGTATTATTTATTAAGCAATAATTTTAGTGATCACACCAGCGCCGACGGTGAGGCCGCCTTCACGGATAGCGAACTTGGAGCCCTGCTCCAAAGCCACCGGCACGATCAACTCAACTTCCAGGTTCACGTTGTCTCCTGGCA